>NZ_VDAY01000014.1:0-149288 GCF_019584005.1 Citrobacter sp. EC_71 | reverse complement strand
GCCTGGCGGCTGTAGCGCGGTGGTCCCACCTGACCCCATGCCGAACTCAGAAGTGAAACGCCGTAGCGCCGATGGTAGTGTGGGGTCTCCCCATGCGAGAGTAGGGAACTGCCAGACATCAAATAAGTGAAAAGGCCATCCGAAAGGATGGCCTTTTTGCGTTATGCTTCTTGCTAACCTGTAAGCCCGGTATGCGCAACGCCACCGGGCAAAACAGAAGATTAATGAATCACCTGCGACAGGAATGCCCGCGTACGTTCTGACCTGGGATTGGCAAAAAACTCATCTGGCGGCGCTTGCTCCACAATCTCGCCAAGATCCATGAAGATCACGCGGTCGGCCACCGTGCGGGCAAATCCCATTTCATGGGTAACGCACAGCATAGTCATACCCGATTGCGCCAGACCGATCATGGTATCAAGCACCTCTTTCACCATTTCTGGATCCAGCGCTGATGTGGGTTCATCAAACAACATAATTTTAGGTTTCATACATAACGAACGTGCAATGGCCACGCGCTGTTGTTGTCCACCAGAGATTTGCCCAGGATATTTATGCGCATGTTCAGCAATGCGAACTCGCTCAAGGTAGTGCATTGCCAACACTTCAGCCTCTTTTTTCGGCATCTTTTGCACCCAGACTGGTGCCAGCGTACAGTTTTGCAGGACCGTCAAATGAGGAAAGAGATTGAAGTGTTGAAAGACCATGCCAACTTCTTGCCTGACGCGCTCAATATTGCGAATGTCTTCATTGAGTTCAATCCCATCCACCACAATACGTCCTTGCTGATGCTCTTCCAGATGGTTAATACAACGGATAGTTGTCGATTTACCCGAGCCGGAAGGACCGCATAAGACGATACGCTCTCCTTGTTTTACCTGCAGATTGATGTTTTTCAAAACGTGGAACTGTCCGTACCATTTATTGACGTTTTCCAGCGTAATCATCGCGTCAGTAGACTGCATTAATAATTGGTTCATAAATTCCTCAGTGCGGTGTACGCCCGGTATTAAAACGTTTTTCCAGATGTTGGCTGTAACGCGACATACTGAAACAAAAGATCCAGTAAATCAGTGCGGCAAAAACATATCCTTCAGTCGACATACCCAGCCATGCAGGATCCACGGTTGCTTGCTGCACGCTGCTGAAGAGATCAAACAGGCCGATGATGATGACCAAACTGGTATCCTTGAACAGGGCAATAATCGTATTAACCAAACCAGGAATAACCAGCTTGAGAGCTTGTGGAAGAATGACTAACCCTTGGGTTTTCCAGTACCCCAGGGCCAGTGATTCAGCCGCTTCATACTGACCTTTTGGCAAGGCCTGTAATCCCCCACGAACTACCTCTGCAACATAGGCTGACTGGAAAAGAATGACGCCGACCAGTGCCCGGATAAGCTTGTCGATGCTGGTCCCCTCCGACATAAACAGAGGGAGCATGACAGAGGACATAAACAGGACGGTGATCAACGGTACGCCGCGCCAGAACTCAATAAAAATGACGGATAAAATCCGAACGATTGGCATATGAGAACGACGTCCCAATGCCAGTAGAATCCCCCACGGGAGTGCACCCGCAATACCGACGGATGCGATGATAAGCGTCAGCGTTAACCCGCCCCACTGCCGGGTTTCTACCCGCTCAAGTCCGAGAAAACCACCGTACATCAACCACCAGACCACCAAAGGATAAAGAACTGCCCAAACGGCGATATAACGACCACGGTGGGGAATGATTTTCCAGAACATGGGAACGATTGAAACAAGGCCAATCAGCAGGGCCAGATTTATGCGCCAGCGCTGATCGTGTGGGTAAAGTCCATACATGAATTGTCCGAAGCGTTCATGAATGAACACCCAGCAGGCCCCCGCTTTGGTACAGTCAGCTCTGGTAGAGCCTATCCAGTTGGCCTGAAAAAATACCCAGTTCAACAGCGGTGGAAGGAAGGACCAAATTAGCCACACGCATAGCAGCGTGAGCAGGCTATTTGACCAAGTGGAGAACAGGTTTTTGCGAACCCAGAACAGACAGCTGCTTGCCGGGTTACTGCTCTGGCGCGAGGGGTGAGACAGTAGTGCTTTTGTCATCATGGCTCCTTAGCGCTCGATCAGTGCGATACGACGGTTATAAATATTCATCAGGAGAGAAATGCTCAGGCTGATGATCAGGTACACCGACATCGTGATGGCAATAGTTTCAATGGCTTGTCCCGTTTGATTGAGTACCGTGCCAGCAAACAGGGAAACCATATCCGGGTAGCCAATGGCGGCAGCGAGCGAAGAATTTTTAACGATATTCAGGTACTGACTGGTTAGTGGAGGAATGATGACGCGCAGCGCCTGTGGGATGATGACCTGGCGGAGCGTCACCGGATTTGGCAAACCCAGAGAGCGTGCTGCCTCATGTTGGCCATAAGGAACAGCCTGAATTCCTGCCCGAATAATTTCTGCAATAAACGCTGAGGTATACACTGAAAGCGCCAGCGTCAGAGCCGCCAGTTCAGGTATAAGCACCATACCGCCACGGAAGTTAAAACCGCGTAGCTCGGGGATATCCCAGTGAAGGGCCGCGCCAAAAAACCATTGTGAAATCATCGGTAAAAATACGAATAATGCCAGAGCTGTGGGCCAGGTACGGCGTAACTGACCGGTTTTGATCTGGTGCATTCTGTTGAAGCGAAATAGTCCGAAGGTGACAGCGATGGCAATAAGGACCGCAGTACAAAAGGCAAAAAGACCTTCTCCCATTTGCGGCGCCGGAATATACAGCCCCCGGTTGCTCAGAAACATCAAATCCAGCGCGTTCACTGCCTGACGTGGGCCGGGTAGGTTACGTAATACGGCAAAATACCAAAAGAAGATCTGCAATAGCGGCGGGATATTGCGGAACGTTTCGATATAGACCGTGGAGAGCTTTCGCAATAACCAGTTATCTGACAGGCGTGCCAGCCCGAGAAAGAAACCGAGAAATGAAGCGAAGACGATACATAGTGCGGAAACTAACAGCGTATTAAGCAGGCCGACCAGGAACACGCGGCCATAGGTATCGCCTTGCTCGTAATCAATCAGATGCTGGACGATACCAAATCCGGCGCTGCGGTCGAGAAAAGAAAATCCCGAGGTAATACCGCGACTGCTCAGGTTATTAATCGTGTTATGAATGAGATAGACCGCAATGCTAATGACCGCAATGACGGCGAGTATTTGGAATAACCAGGCGCGGACCGCAGGGTTAGAAAAGGATAGCGATCCTTTTACGGTTGAGCGGCGATGAAGCATAAGAAAACCTCGGTAACAATGGCTCTGGGCTGAGCGCCGCAGCTGCGGCGCCCGTTACATCACTTTGCATTAGCGCACCGGTGGCGCATATTGAATGCCACCGTTGTTCCAGAGGTTGTTCTGTCCACGTTTGATCTTCAACGGACTTTCCGATCCAACGTTACGTTCAAAGATCTCCGAGTAGTTACCTACCTGCTTAATAATGTTATAAGCCCATTTGTTATCAAGCTTCAGATCCTTGCCATAATCCCCTTCTTTACCTAGCAGATGCGCCATATCCGGCGTTGCAGGATTAGCCGCTTTTTCATCAACGTTTTTCGAGTTAACCCCCATCTCTTCCGCGTTCAGCATGGCGAACAGCGTCCAGCGAACAATGGAGAACCATTCATCGTCGCCACGACGTACAACCGGACCTAACGGTTCTTTAGAGATAACTTCTGGCAGGACAATCCATTCTGCAGGATTGCTCAGCTTGATGCGCAGGGCATATAGCTGAGACTGGTCGGAGGCCAGCGTATCACAACGTCCTGATTCCAGAGCCTTGGCTGATTCATCCGAGCGGTCAAACGTGACAGGGGTGTACTTCATATTATTGGCTTTAAAGTAGTCAGCCACGTTCAGTTCGGTATCGGTTCCTGCCTGAATACACACCGTTGCGCCATCCAGTTCTTTCGCGCTCTTCAGGCCGGCTTTATTGTGGGTAAGAAAACCAATGCCATCGTAATAGGTTACGCCAGTGAAAGACATGCCCATACCTGCATCACGAGAGGAGGTCCATGTGGTATTACGCGAGAGCATGTCGACTTCGCCAGACTGTAACGCGGTGAAACGTTCCTTGGCGGTGAGCGGGGTATATTTTACTTTGGTATCATCGCCAAATACGGCGGAGGCAACGCCTCGGCATACGTCGACATCAATACCTGAAAACTTACCGCTCGCATCGGCGTAAGAGAAGCCAGGCAACCCGTCACTGATCCCGCATTGCACAAACCCTTTTTTCTTTACGGCATCAAGTGTTGCGCCGGCATGCGCCTGATTTGCTATCGCAAGGAGCACGCCGGCCGCAGCCAGGCTGGCTATTATCATCTTTTTCATAGAGCATCCTGTGTGGAGGAATTATTGTTATGAAAACGTTCTGAAAACGTCTTTTACCGGTCTGTGGCTTTGGCCATACTCTTTTAAGCAAAGGTAGTGCCAGGTTTTTGCGCACGATTATTCGACGCAATATGCAGAGTGTAGACAGGAAAAAATAAATGCAGCGCCCTGAAGTGGTGCAAAATTGAAACGTAAGCCACATTTCAGCGCAAAAATTTTAAAATTAGACAGGACGCGTGATAACGATTTCGGACGTTAATATTGATCGCGTGAGAATAATGAAAAGAAAACGCGGTGTAACAAAGAACAGGAAAAATGCTACTTTCAAATCGTGGATATGTGAGGGATATCTATAATAATTTTATTATTCAGGAAGAGCTATAAACCAACGTTTTGTCTTATATGTGAATTTTATTTTATTGCTAAAAGCGCGGTAACCACCGCGCCTTTAAAACCTTTAAGAAGAGTTATTTGGTCAGGGCAACTATCCCAAGCGTCAATCCGGCAACGGCGGCTGCGCCACCGGCGATGGCACCGGCTGTTTCCCAGTTATCCTGCGTGGTGCCTTTCATACAGGTATTGGTATGGACCAGGCGTCCCTGATCGTCGTATACAGGTACGCAAGGAGAATCGTGTGCACAACCGGCAAGAAACGCGGTAAGCAATGCAACGGATATTAATCTTTTCATGGTGTTACCTCAAAAATAAGCGTTTCGCTAATTGAGCAAAGACAAGCGCTAAGCCATCTGCGAACTCGGTCATTATTTTACCACCTCTTAAAAAAAGACTGACAGAAGGAATAATCTCAATTCATGTGGATTGTAAAAATAATGGATAAAAAGAAAGGTTGCGGGCGGGTTTTAATGACCGACTTAAATGAAATAAATGGCTATCTTATTAATAAACAAAGAGAGAGTGTACCGATGAAAAAGGCGTCCGTAGACGCCTTTATTTTACAAATTAATCAGTGTGCCGACTAAAACGCCGTCTGACGACAACGAAGAAGACGGGAACGAAGAAGATCGCCAACAATGTTGCGGTTAGCATTCCCCCCATTACACCTGTGCCGACCGCATTCTGTGCACCGCTACCCGCTCCGTGGCTGATAACCAGAGGCATAACCCCCAGAATAAATGCCAGGGATGTCATCAGGATAGGGCGAAGACGCATGCGGGATGCCTCCAACGTCGCTTCGATCAGCCCTTTACCCTCTTTATCCATCAGGTCTTTGGCAAACTCGACGATCAGAATGGCGTTTTTAGCCGAGAGGCCGATAGTGGTTAGCAACCCAACCTGGAAGTACACGTCGTTATTCATCCCACGTAGCGATGCGGCTAGCAGTGCGCCAACCACGCCAAGCGGTACAACCAGCATCACCGAGAACGGGATCGACCAGCTCTCATACAATGCGGCAAGGCAAAGGAAGACAACGATGAGCGAGATAGCATACAGCGCAGGCGCCTGGTTCCCTGAGAGTCGTTCCTGATAGGACATACCCGTCCAGTCATGGCCGATACCGTTAGGCAGTTTCTCTGCCAGGCTTTCCATCAGCGCCATCGCTTCACCGGTGCTTCGGCCTGGCGCAGCTTCTCCTAACAGTTCCATAGAAGGCATACCGTTGTAACGTTCCAGACGTGGTGAACCGTAGATCCAATGTGCGGAACTGAACGTGGAGAACGGTACCATTTCGCCATTGGCGCTACGAACATACAGATTATTGATGTCTTCCGGCAACATACGGAATTTGGCATCGGCCTGTACGTACACTTTTTTCACGCGGCCACGGTCAATGAAGTCATTGACGTAATAGCCACCCAGCGCAGCGGAGATGGTTTCATTAATATCGGACAGCGAGACACCAAGGGCCTGAGCTTTTTCCTGATCGACATCCAGCTTGAACTGGGCGGTATCCTCGAGACCGTTTGGACGCACGCGAACCAGCAGGTCAGGGTGTTTAGCAACCATACCCAGCAGTTGGTTACGCGCTTGTGTTAACGCGGTATGCCCCAGCCCGCCCTGGTCAATCAGCTCGAAGTCGAAGCCGGTTGCGGTACCCAGTTCAACAATGGCTGGCATGTTGAAAGGGAACACTAAGCCGTCACGAATCTGGCTAAACGCACGGGTTGCTCTGGCGATAATCGATTCAACGTTATTCTCGTCGCCACTGCGTTCTTCCCAGGGCTTGAGGCTGACAAACGCCATCCCTGAGTTTTGCCCTTGCCCGCTGAAGCTAAAGCCGTTAACCGTAAAGACGCTTTCGACGTTGGCTTTCTCGTTGTTCAGGTAGTAATGCGTAACCTGATCCAGCACTTTCTGGGTTCGCTCTTGCGTTGCACCGGCCGGAAGCTGAATCATTGTCAGGAATACGCCCTGATCTTCTTCTGGCAAGAAGGAGGTTGGAAGGCGCATAAACAACACCGCCATCCCAATCACGATAATCAGGTAGACGACCAGGTAACGCCCGGTTTTACGCACAATACCGCTGACGCTATTGGTGTAATGATTGACGCTGTGATCAAATTTGGCATTAAACCAGCCAAAGAAACCGCTTTTATTCTCGTGATGTTCAGCCGATACCGGCTTCAACAGCGTTGCACAAAGCGCGGGAGTCAGGATCAGCGCTACCAGCACTGAAAGCGCCATTGCAGAAACGATGGTGATAGAGAACTGCCGATAGATAGCCCCGGTTGAGCCGCCAAAGAAGGCCATCGGGATAAATACCGCAGACAGCACCATGGCGATACCGACCAGCGCGCCCTGAATTTGTGACATGGATTTTTCCGTCGCCTCTTTGGGCGGCAGATTATCTTCCATCATCACACGTTCCACGTTTTCCACCACCACTATCGCATCATCAACCAATAGGCCGATGGCGAGTACCATGCCGAACATCGTCAGGGTGTTTATTGAGTAGCCAAACGCGGCAAGTACGGCAAATGTGCCCAACAATACAACAGGTACGGCAATGGTTGGAATGAGCGTAGCCCGGATGTTTTGCAGGAACAAATACATGACCAGGAACACCAGCACGATCGCTTCAAACAGCGTTTTTACCACTTCATGAATGGAGATGGTTACAAACGGAGTGGTGTCGTACGGATAGACCACCTTCATTCCCTGCGGGAAGAACGGTTGCAGTTCAACCAGCTTGGCTTTGATAGCGTTTGCGGTATCCAGCGCGTTTGCCCCGGTTGCCAGTTTGATCCCGAGACCGGATGCTGGTTTCCCGTTAATACGCGCGACTACGTTGTAGTTCTCCCCCCCCAACTCGATGCGTGCAACGTCTTTCAGGTGAACGACCGAACCATCGCTATTCACGCGTAAAGTTACTTTGCCGAACTCTTCAGGGTCTTTCAGTCGCGTTTGCGCAATGATAGAGGCATTAAGCTGCTGATTAGGCAACGCAGGCGTACCGCCCAACTGACCGGCAGCAATCTGATCGTTCTGCACCTTCAACTGATTGATCACATCAACCGGTGTGAGCTGGTACTTATTCAACAAGTTTGCATCCAGCCAGATACGCATAGCGTACTGCGCACCAAACAGCTGCACGTCACCCACGCCATTCAGACGGCTGATCGAGTCTTTAACGTTCGAGGCGACGTAGTCGGAAATGTCATCCTGCGTGGTTTGTGGGTTGTCAGAAACAAAACCCGCGACCATCAAAAAGCTGCTACTGGATTTCTCGACGCTGATCCCCTGCTGCTGAACTTCTTGCGGCAGTAGTGGAGTGGCGAGCTGCAGTTTGTTTTGCACCTGAACCTGCGCGATATCGGGGTCGGTACCGGACTGGAAGGTCAGCGTGATGGTCACACTACCGGCAGAATCGCTGGTGGAGGACATATACATCAGGTTATCGATACCGTTCATATTCTGTTCGATAACCTGCGTGACGGTATCCTGTACCGTTTGCGCATCCGCACCTGGGTAGGTGGCGGAAACCGATACGGCAGGAGGCGCGATGGTCGGGTACTGCGCCACGGGCAGTTGCATAATTGCCAGAGCACCCGCCATCATCAGAATGATGGCCAGTACCCAGGCAAAGATAGGACGCCTGATAAAAAAGTTAGCCATGTCCGGTTACCTTATTGGGCTTTCGTCGCTGGGGTTTCAGTATCGGCGGTTGCTTTAACCTGAACGCCAGGGCGTGCTTTTTGTAAGCCGCTCACGATAACTTTGTCACCGGGTTGCAGACCTTCGCTGATGAGCCATTTGTCGCCAATGGCTTGAGCGGCGACAACTGTCCGCGCTTCAACCTGGCTCTTGTCGTTAACGACCATCACGGTGGCATCGCCGCGTGGCGTGCGCGTTACACCCTGCTGCGGAACAAGAATGGCATTCGGCTGGACGCCTTCATCAATGCGCGCGCGCACAAACATGCCTGGCAGCAGCGTGTGCTGTGGGTTAGGGAATACGGCTCTGAGAGTGATTGATCCTGTGCTTTCATCAACCGTTACATCAGAAAATTGCAATGAGCCTTTCAGCGGATATGCCTGACCATTTTCCATCACCAGCTCGACGGTACTGCTGGCGCTGTCTTTATGCAGACTGCCTTGTTCAATAGACTGCTTGAGGCGCATAAAGTCGTTACTGGACTGCGTCACGTCAACATAGATGGGATCGAGCTGTTGCACAGTAGCAAGCTCAGTTGCCTGACCATTCGTGACTAATGCGCCTTCGGTGACGTTAGATTTCCCGATTCGTCCGCTAATGGGCGATGTCACTTTGGTGTAGGCCAGGTTGATACGTGCGCTTTCGACTGCCGCTTTGGCCGCGATTACGGAGGCATCGGCCTGGCGGGCATCAGCAATTGCCTGGTCGTACTCTTGCTGGCTGATGTACTTGGTGCCAACCAGCGGCACATAACGTTTTACCGTTAAATGCGCGATAGCGGCCGCCGCTTCACTCTTTGCCAGTTCGCCTTTGGCACTGTCATAGTCAGCCTGGTAAGTCGCGGGATCGATCTGATAAAGCGACTGACCGGCTTCAACATCGCTCCCCTCGGTGAAATTACGTTTAAGTACAATTCCACTAACCTGAGGACGGACTTCTGCAATACGAAATGCTGTGGTGCGTCCGGGTAATTCGGTCGTCACGGCTAAAGGGGCCTTTTCGACGACATGGACAGTCACCTGCGGCTCTGCGGGATGTGCTTGTGTTTCTCCCTGATCGTTACAACCGGCGAGTAATACAGCGGAGATGATGATGAATGAGGGCAGGAGTGAAAACCTGGCATTTTTCGTCATTTCTATTCCTTAAAAAACCGAACGCTCGTTATTAACCGGGTAACAGCAGAGGTGATAACGCGCACAAGAAAAAATAATAGTTGGCTATCCTACAAATTATTAGCTTGCGATGTAAGCAATACTTATTTATGGGCGGGGTTCACGGCACATAAAAGCAAAAAAAGATTAATCAGCTACCGTTTCATTGTGATATTTATAGCAACACCATGATGCTGATAAATACATTTTGAAATGATCATCTGAATGGTGAATATATTTGTTTCTGTTATTTGTCTTATCTATTCGTGTGTAATGTCCGTAATTAAATACTTTAGACCTCGTCTAAATAAACGCTAAGTGATACATTTGTTCCAGATCGAAAATATTACATAAGAAAGTTAATCATTCTCTACTCCAATCCAGATAGTCGGAATCATGGCCAGAAAAACGAAAGCGGATGCCCTCAAAACGCGACAGCACCTGATGGAAACGGCGATTGTACAGTTTGCCGCACGTGGCGTAGGTAATACGACGCTAAACGACATAGCGGATGCCGCCAATGTGACGCGGGGTGCACTTTATTGGCATTTCGAGAATAAAACTCAATTGTTTAATGAGCTATGGTTACAACAACCTCCCTTACGCGATCTTATTCAGGACAAGCTTATTGGTCGTTGGGGGGATAACCCTTTACAGCGGTTGCGTGAAAAATTTGTGGTGGGATTACAATATATTGCGGAGAACCCTCGTCAGCAGGCATTAATGCAGATTTTATATCATAAATGCGAATTCCATAAAGATATGATATCAGAGCAGGCCATTCGCGATAAAATAGGTCTCAGCCACCAAAGCATTCGCGATTCTCTCCAACGGTGCGTAGATGAAAATTTGATTGCCACCAGTCTGGATTTAGACGTCATCATAATTATTTTGCATGGTAGCTTTAGCGGAATAATAAAAAACTGGCTAATGAATCCAGAGAGTTATGATCTTTATGGGCAAGCGCCAGCATTAGTTGACAATGTATTAAAAATGCTAAGCCCGGACGGCTGCGTAATGCAATTAATACAGAGTGAAAACCAGGTTGGGTAGTTTAGCCGCCAGGGCCTGACGGCTGTCGGCGGTGCTAGTCGAGATCGGCGCAGTTGACCAGCTTTAGGGGATTCACTGAGTTCATATTCCGACACTTGTCGTGCTCTGTTGTCATCAGTTCTATCCACTGGATGAGCAGCGCATCAAAAAGAAAAACGAAGACCGCAAAAACAACCAGCCACCAATACTTGCGAATCATTGCTAAATCCTGTGTATTCATGCCTAAGCTTGCAGGGAATATACACGAAATCAGTAAGCTGAAAAGCAGACTTACAATGCCTTTACTTTGCCGAAAGAGCGCCACTGTTTGCCGTTAATCGGCTCTTTTTGGACAGGTTTTTTGTCTTACGTTTTTTCACTTTTGCAAGTTCAGTCTCTGAAAAATGAGAACCGATACTCAGTCTTCTGAGCCCCATTTTTACGTACTCAGCATTGATTTCAATACCGACAAATTTGCGACCTAATTCCACTGCGGTAGCGCCGGTTGTAAAGCTGCCGGCAAACGGATCCAGCACTTTGTCATCCGGGTTGGAGGAAGCCAGAATGATGCGTTCCAGGAGGGCTTTGGGTTTTTGAGTGGGGTGATTTTCGTATTCGTCCATCAGATAGCGAACGCGGGGAAAATCCCAGACATTGCCCGGTACTTTTTTCTGATTGTAAGGCTGGGGCGGATTCTTTCTGTAGTCTATTAGCGCACGTTTAGCGCCCGTTTTAGCTTCAACCAGAACATCATTACGATTAAACGTGTAGTTTTTCTGATCTTTGACCATCATCAGGATCGGTTCATACATCGAACCAAAGTAGTTTTTAGCCTGTACCCCTGAGCTATCATATGACCACACGATACGGCTTTTGATGGTAAAAAGCTGGCGACATTTGAGGTCGATGTACGGCATGTTCTCCGTACTGTTCATGATGTACATGCTACCGTGTGGTTTGAGAATGCGATGGCACTCGTCAATGCATTCAAACAGCCACGCCAGAAAGGTCTCTTCGTCCCAGGATTCCACCATCCCGTCAAAGTCTTTGCCGATGTTATAAGGTGGGTCGGCAAAAATGAGATCGATGCTTTCAGCGGGTAGCTTTTTTAGCTCGGTTAGCGCATCACCCAGGATTATCTTTTTAGATTCATCGCCAAAATAGACAGGTTCACATCTTGCGTTCATCGCCAAAGCCTCCCGTGTGACGTTAATAAAAAAGGCGCTTCCCCATGCCGAGTAGCGCCTTTTAAAACAAACATTTAACTGATTAGTATCAGTTCATGCCGTATTTTTTCAGTTTTTTACGCAGCGTACCACGGTTGATGCCCATCATCAGGGCAGCACGGGTCTGGTTACCGCGGGTGTATTGCATCACCATGTCCAACAGGGGCTGTTCTACTTCAGCCAGTACCAGCTCATAGAGATCATTAACGTCTTGACCATTCAATTGAGCAAAATAGTTCTTCAGTGCCTGTTTAACCGAGTCACGCAGGGGCTTTTGAGTCACCTGGTCCTGGGAGTTAACGGTAGAAACGGTCAGTACGTCAGAATTTACGCGTTGTTCGAACATAGTTCTGTCAGCTCTTTATTTCTGTTTACGCAAAATTTTCGAAGTATGCCTCCAACGCCGCCAGCTGTTCGCTGGAATCTTCAATGGCGTTGAATGTGCGCCGAAACTGGTCATCCGGAGCGTGTTCCTGGAGATACCAGGATACGTGTTTACGCGCAATTCGGTACCCTTTTGCCTGACCATAGAAGTCGTGCAGTTCCCGAACATGCGCACAAAGCAAGCGCTTCACCTCTGCCAGTGGCAGCGGGGGCAGCAGCTCCCCAGTGTCCAGATAATGCTGGATTTCCCGAAAGATCCAGGGTCTTCCCTGAGCTGCACGGCCTATCATCAGGGCATCCGCCCCCGTATAGTCGAGTACAGCTCTGGCTTTAAGCGGGTCAGTAATGTCGCCATTCGCGATAATCGGAATGGAAACTTTCTGCTTAACTGCCCGAATACTGTCGTACTCAGCATCTCCATTGAACAAACAGGCGCGGGTGCGTCCATGAATGGTCAGAGCCTGAATGCCACAGTCTTCAGCCAGTTGGGCAATCTCTACGCAGTTACGGTGTTCCGGAGCCCAGCCGGTGCGAATCTTGAGTGTGACAGGAACGTCCACTGCATTGACGACCTCGGTTAGTATTGATTTCACTAAATCCGGGTACTGCAAGAGGGCTGAACCTGCGAGCTTGCGATTCACTTTTTTAGCCGGACACCCCATATTGATATCAATAATCTGGGCGCCGCTTTCCACGTTAATACGTGCGGCATCGGCCATCTCAACAGGATCGCTACCGGCAATTTGCACCGTGCGAATTCCTGGCTCATCAACGTGCACCATCCGTAAACGAGACTTGTCGCTTTCCCAAACCTGCGGGTTAGAAGACATCATCTCGGATACCGTCAATCCGGCTCCCATCTCATAGCACAGCGTCCTGAATGGTCTGTCAGTGATGCCAGCCATAGGTGCTGCGATCAGGCGATTTCTGAGCTGGTATTGTCCGATGCGCATGAGTTAAGAAATGACCATACTGTGACTGCAAGGCGGCGTATATTACGCATTTTTTGCACGAGATGAAAGGCCAAACTTTGACCAATCCACTGAGGTGGATCAATGAATTGCCGTAAATATGAACGTATGAATTTTTTTAATCATATAAATCATGGCGTTAAAAAAATATGTCGATTTTATATACGCATATAATTTTGCGTAACTTCTCATTTTTTCTTCAGTTGCAGAAGATACTGACAAGATATTCTGCTGAATTAATCAGCAAATTACCTCGCTATTGTGTGATCGTTACCTCATTTTAGTACAGGATCTCGGTATCACCTGAATTGCTGTCAGTAATCGTGCGTTCATTCAGCGGCTGCGGTGGACGATTGTTCGCAGGCCCAACAATGTAGTGAAATTTATCCAATTGCTCGGCGGAAAGGGCAACAGGCTTTTTCAGGACAACCCAGGTGACGCCTTCAGTACAGGGAGGCGTTGTTATCGAGCCAGTGTAGAGCCAGTAGGTCTTGTTATCGGGTAGAAGCTGGTTGATATCGACGGGCGAAAAAATGGGCATGCTGTTCCCCTCCATGGTGGGAAAGGACTCCCACAGGTTTTGAATCGCCTGGTTAGGCTCACCAATGTCAAACATGACCGCCACAATGGCGATATCACCATGTTGGTTTTTGTGGACCAACTGCAGCTCCAGCGGATAGTTTTTACCGTTGAGGGTATGTTCGCTTGGGGCGTGAAAATCAAAATGTTTTAAATAATAGAGCCTTCCTTCAATTTTAATGAAATTAGAGGAGTAGGAACTCATTGTTGCCTGCAGCGTATAGTTAATGCTCCGAAATCTTGTCGGGTTATCGATGTACTGTGTGTCGAGCGTGGGCAGGCCGAGCTTGCTGGTTGTCGCGGTCTGGATATCAACGGGTGACTGGTTGATGCCAGTCTGGCACGTTGCATACTCTTTGCTAATTTTTCCCCACTGCGCAGGGCCGGTTTCTCCGGTATATCCCCATGGCGCGGCCTGGGTCATCAGGGGTATTAAGCATGCTGCCAGTAAAGTGGTTACAAAGCGGTTGAAGCGCATACGTTTACTCAATAAAAATCAATTGGTTATTTTATCGCTGGGTAAAGTATCAGTATGCTGGTCTGTTGTCTGAAAATGGCGTGGTCAGATAACCACGCCGAAAAAATTACTCCACGATCACTCGACCATTGAGCGGTTGTGTTGGTCGGTTGTTGTCGTGATGCATGGTCTGAGTGAATTTTTTAAGCTGCGCTTCGGAAAGCGTTATTGGATGCTTCAGGACAATCCAGGTGACGCCTTCGGTACAGGGCGGTGTCGTCAGAGAGCCGCTGAAGCGCCAGTAAGTCTTATCAGTGGGCAGTAGTGCGTTAAGATCCATCTGCGCGGTTATTCTGACATCCTGTCCAGTTTTTTCGGGCATTGTTGCCCACAGTTTATTTAGTTCTGCGTTTTCAGCTCCGACATCAAACATGACCGCGACGACTGCTACATCCCCTTTCGCATCTTTGTGTACCAGATGTGCTTCCATAGCATGATGTTTGCCATGAACGGTATTTTCACTTGGTGCGTGAAAATGTAACTGTTGGAGAGTGAACGCTATACCATCAATGGTCACGGTGTCCCCGGTTGTGGTCTTAAGACCCGCCTGGACAGTATGGCCATTGTTGATGAGTGTGACCGGCCCATCGGTATAGTGGGTGGCAAGCGGTGAGATATGTGCTGTGAGCGTTGTGTCGATATTGATCGGGGATTGGTTCATCCCAGTCTGGCAAGTTTTATACTCCTGCCCCAGTGTTCAGGAGAACCTTCTCTCTCATAGCTCCAGTGAGAGGCAAATACCGTTACGGGCATGATGCTTAGGGCCAGTAGCCCCGCCTTACCAAAAGTTGATTTCATGTAATTCGTCCAATGAATGATAAATGATTTTTTATGTATTAACTTCAATAAGTTAATGGTTTATTTTAGCATTGTGATGTTGGCGGGAGGATACAAAAAAGGGAAAATGTGGCCTACAGAGAGGCCACTGGAAGGGATTATTTTTTCTGCCCGGTAATGCGACACCACTCTTCTTTCTCGATAACCGGATCGAGCGTAAAGAGATCGGCATAGGCTTCACAGACGCTTTCCGCCTGGCTGGCAAGAATACCAGAAAGCCCCAGTAAACCGCCCTCAACGGGCAGCACGCTGATTAACGGCGCCAGTTCACGTAATGGGCCTGCAAGGATGTTGGCGACCACCACATCGGCTTTCATCGCCTCTGGCTGGTCTTTAGGCAGATAAAGTTCCAGACGCTCAGAAACACCATTACGCTGGGCGTTATCACGGCTGGCCTGAATCGCTTGCGGATCGATATCCACACCAATCGCTTTCGCCGCACCCAGCTTCAGTGCCGCAATGGCAAGGATGCCGGATCCGCAGCCAAAGTCGATAACCGTTTTACCGTTAAGATCGAGACCATCCAGCCATTGCAGGCACAGAGAGGTGGTTGGGTGAGTGCCAGTACCAAACGCCAGGCCCGGGTCGAGCATCACGTTGACGGCGTTCTCATCCGGGACATCGCGCCAGCTTGGGCAAATCCACAGACGTTCACCAAAGCGCATTGGGTGGAAGTTATCCATCCATTCGCGTTCCCAGTCTTTGTCTTCAAGCTGTTCGATTTTATGCGCGAAGCCAGCACCCAGCAGCGGATGCTGCTCCAGAACAGCAACGACCTCTTTCATGTCGGTTTCTGCATCGAACAAGCCGATAACGTCGGTATCGCCCCACAGGCGAGTCTCGCCCGGCAGTGGTTCAAATACCGGCGTATCATGCGTATCCTGGAAGGTAATGGAAACGGAGCCCGCTTCCATCAGTGCGTCGCTCAACTCTTCAGCGTTTGCACCGGTCGTGTTCAGTTTCAGTTGAATCCATGGCATGGCAAAACTCTTTATTTATCAGTAGTCAATATGGCGGCTTGCGGAACGGCGGAACCGAAACGGTTGCCGATCAGGAAAGCCAGCAAACTTATCAGTAACGAGGGCACAATCGGATGAAAGCCCAGGTACTGAATGTTAAAAGTAGCGAGTACGGCATAAAGTATGCCGCCGACAATCATTGCGCTCAGTGCGCCTGCCGCGTTTGCCCGCTCCCAGTAAAGGCCCAGCACCAGCGGCCATAGGAAGACGGCTTCCAACCCGCCAAACGCCAGCAGGTTAAGCCAGATAATCATCTCTGGCGGCTTCCAGGCGGCCAGCAGCAGTAACGCGCCCAGCAGCAGAGTGATCACTGCCGACATGCGTTTCAGCCGTGTTTCATTTTGCAGTTGTTCCGGGCGAAGGTTCAGATAGAGATCTTTAATGATCGTAGCGGAACTTTGCAGCAATTGGGCATTGATCGTCGACATGATCGCGGCCATGGGCGCGGCGAGGAAGATCCCGGCTGCTACCGGCGGCAAGACTTTTACCATTAGCGTGGGAATAACCAGATCCGGTACCGTCAGGTTAGGGATCACCGCCCGGCCCAACGCGCCGGCCAGATGCATACCAAACATCAGGACAGCCACTACGATAGTGCCAATGATAATTCCACGGTGTACCGCTTTGCTGTCCTTATAGGAGATGCAGCGCACCGCCGTATGCGGCAGGCCAATCACGCCAAAGCATACCAGTACCCAGAACGAGGTCATAAACGTGGGGGACAGAATGTCATCAGCGCCCTGCGGCGAGACCAGTTTAGGATCGATGGTTTGCAGAGTGACCACCGCATTGCTGAGACCACCGGCGGCATGGACGACACCGACCAGCAGTACGATAGTACCAATCAGCATCACCATGCCCTGCATCGTGTCGTTCAACACGCTGGCGCGAAATCCGCCAAACGCCGTGTATAACGCGATACTGACGCCAAAAATCAGCAGGCCGGTTTCGTAAGGGATACCCGCTGCCGTTTCCAGCAAACGCGCGCCGCCAATAAACTGTACGGTCATTGCACCGACAAACGCGACCAGCAGGCTGAGGCTCGCCAGCCATACCAGCAGGCGGCTTTGGTAGCGGGCAAACAGCATATCGTTGAGGGTAACCGCATTATAACGGCGTGCAAGAATGGCGAATTTTTTGCCGAGAATACCCAACGACAACCAGACGGCGGGCAGTTGGATCATCGCTAACAAAACCCATCCCAGTCCGTATTTGTAAGCGGCACCTGGGCCGCCGATAAACGAGCTGGCGCTAATGTAGGTTGCCGTTAGCGTCATGGCTAACACGACCCCGCCCATAGAGCGGCTGCCGAGGAAATATTCATTCAGGAAGGTGCCAGTCGACCTTTTGCGCATGGCGTAAACAGAGAGGCCGAAAACCACCAGAAGATAGGCGACCAGCGGCAAAATAACTTCAAGCTGCATCATCATCCTCCAGAGGAATGTCGCGATAGATAAACTTCACCATCGCCCAGCACAGTACGATGAAAACCAATGGCGTCAGCAGACAGGCCATTTCAAACCAGTGCGGGAGGCCAGTAAAACCCAGAGTGGAGTCTGGTAAGTAAGCGGCCACTAACCATGCGGCAAGATATAAAAGGGTCAGCCACAGCGCCCAGCGCGCCTCTTTATGGGCCTGAACAAAACGAGCGTCCATTTTTTGTCCCTTGTGGATAAAGAAAGCGGGGATTGTACCTTATGGCACGTATGGGAGGGGAGAAAAACAAAAGGCCGGAATTTCCGGCCTTTTCGGTTAACGCTTGCTTACTTTTCCTGAAGTCCGAGTTTTTTCTCCAGGTAGTGGATATTGGTTCCACCATGCTGGAAGTGCTCGTCATTCATGATACGGATCTGCAGATCAACGTTGGTTTTGATGCCGTCGATGATCAGTTCCTGCAAGGCGTTTTTCATGCGTGCGATAGCGACGTCGCGGTTTTCGCCATAGCAAATCAGCTTACCGATCATTGAGTCATAGTACGGAGGTACTGTGTAACCTGCGTAAATATGAGACTCCCAGCGCACACCAAAGCCACCCGGCGCGTGGAAACGCGTGATTTTACCCGGGCTCGGCAGGAAGGTGTTCGGGTCTTCGGCGTTGATACGGCACTCTACCGCATGACCTTTAACCATAACTTCGTCCTGCTTGATGGACAGCGGTTGACCCGCAGCGATGCGCAGCTGCTCTTTGATCAGGTCAACGCCGGTGATCATTTCGGTTACCGGGTGTTCAACCTGAATACGGGTGTTCATTTCAATGAAGTAGAACTCGCCGTTTTCGAACAGGAACTCGAAAGTACCCGCCCCGCGATAGCCGATATCAACGCACGCTTTGGCGCAACGCTCGCCGATGTAGCGACGCAGTTCCGGGGTAATGCCCGGCGCTGGTGCTTCTTCGACAACTTTCTGGTGACGACGCTGCATGGAGCAGTCACGCTCTGCCAGATAAATCGCGTTACCCTGACCGTCTGCCAGCACCTGAATTTCGATGTGGCGTGGGTTTTCCAGGTATTTCTCCATGTAGACCATGTCGTTATTGAAAGCCGCTTTCGCTTCCGCTTTGGTCATGGAGATGGATTGCGCCAGTTCGGCATCGCTGCGCACGACGCGCATACCGCGACCGCCGCCGCCGCCGGAGGCTTTGATGATAACCGGGTAGCCGATGCGTTTAGCATGAGCGCGGTTAGCGTCCATGTCATCGCCCAACGGGCCGTCAGAGCCTGGAACAGTCGGTACGCCAGCTTTCTTCATCGCGGTAATCGCGGACACTTTGTCGCCCATCAGGCGGATGGTGTCGGCTTTTGGGCCGATGAAGATAAAGCCAGAACGTTCTACCTGCTCTGCAAAGTTGGCGTTCTCAGAAAGGAAGCCATAACCCGGATGAATTGCCACCGCGCCGGTGATTTCAGCGGCGCTAATGATAGCCGGGATGTTCAGATAGCTTTTTACGGACGGAGCCGGGCCAATACAGACCGTCTCATCCGCCAGCAATACGTGTTTTAAATCGCGATCCGCGCTTGAATGCACAGCGACAGTCTTGATGCCCAGTTCTTTACAGGCACGAAGAATACGCAAGGCAATCTCGCCGCGGTTAGCGATGACAATTTTATCCAACATGTTCGCCTCGTTATTCGATGACGACCAGCGGCTCGTCAAATTCTACCGGTTGACCACTTTCTACCAGAATCGCTTTAACGACGCCGGATTTGTCGGCTTCGATCTGGTTCATCATTTTCATGGCTTCAACGATGCACAGGGTATCGCCCGCATTCACTTTCTGGCCGATTTCGATGAACGCTTTCGCATCTGGGCTCGGGGTGCGGTAGAACGTACCAACCATTGGGGAGCGTACGATGTGACCACTGATTTCCGCTGCTGCCGGAGCTTCCATACTTGGAGAGGCAGTTTGTGCGACAGCGTTAGACAGAGCTGGCTGCTGCATCACTGGTGCAGCATAAGCCTGTTGCATCATTGGAAAACTTGCAGCTGGCGCCGCACGGCTGATGCGTACAGACTCTTCGCCTTCAGAAATTTCCAGTTCGGAGATGCCTGATTCTTCAACCAGCTCGATCAGTTTTTTAATCTTACGAATATCCATGAGTGGGTTCCGTACTCTTTGTTTAGTGAGATTGTGACAGGCGTTTTACCGCCGTCTGTATAGCATTTTTATAACAGTGAGTGACAAGATGCCACGCATCTCAGGCGTTGCACTGGGTGCCGTTGCCTTTAAGTGAGATTGCCAGACTTGTTCGTCATTGTGCGGCTATCTTCTGCCATTTTCGGGTAAAAGACAAAATATACCTTCAATATGCGATTGTCACCCTTTCCGCGCCGTAAAAACGCTACCGGGGATAGCAAAGGCGCACATTATAACTATTTCGTAGCAATTGGCAGCTAAATACTGGTCTTATCAGGGAAGATAATCAACCGTTAACATGTAAAGAAAATCGGATCGTCCGTGTTTTGCAACGCACTGCACATATCGTGAAACTACCGCCACCACTGGCGAAACTTCCTGTAGCGGCAGGCTAACAGCAGCGCAGCAAGTGCGGCATAAATAATCGGTTGAGGCGAGATAATTTTAACCGACCACAGATAATGTATGGGTGCCAGGATCGCCACAAGATAGACGAAGTTGTGCAGAAATTGCCAATTCTTACCCAGCTTTCGCTGTGCAGATTGCGTGGACGTTAAGGTGAGAGCAAATAATATGACCCAACTGACAATGCCCAACATCAAATACGGTCGCGAGATTAATTCCCGCCCCAACAGCGCCAGATTATGAATACCCAATTCCAGTAACGCGTAGCTGGTTAAATGCAGCGTCGCCCAGGCGAAACACCATAGCCCTAACAGGCGACGAATGCGTATCAATAATGGCTGTTTAGCGTAGCGCGCGAGGGGAGAGACCAGCAAGGTCGCCAGTAAGAATTTCAGAGCTGTCCTACCGGTAAAGTGCTGGATATCTTTGACCGGATCGGCGCTCAAACCGCCATGATTTACCGCCCAAAAGAGCCAGATGAACGGCAAAAAGCCGGCAAGATGCAGGCAAACTTTCAGCCCGGTAATGTGCTTTGCAGTCAGACGCACTTAAAAATTCTCCTGCAGATTAAGGCCACGATACAGTGAAGCAACCTCTTCGGCGTAACCGTTAAACAGCTGTGTGGGTTGACGCTGTACATCCAGAATACCGCCAGCGCCAATAAAGCGTTCGGTGGCCTGGGACCAGCGGGGGTGATCGACATGCGGATTCACGTTGGCATAAAACCCATATTCATTGGGCGCGGCCAGGTTCCAGGTTGTTGGAGGGCGTTCGCGGGTTAATTTGATACTCACGATCGACTTTATGCCCTTAAATCCGTATTTCCACGGCACAATTAAGCGGATGGGGGCGCCATTTTGTGGCGGAAGGGCCTTACCATAAACCCCTACGGTAAGTAGAGTGAGTGGATGCATTGCTTCATCCAGGCGTAACCCTTCAACATAGGGATACTTTAGCCCGCCGCCAATAAAACGATCTTTCTGTCCTGGCATTTCATCCGGCGCGTAGCGCGTTTCGAAAGCGACATATTTTGCGTTGCTGGTGGGTTCAACCTGCGCCAGCAGTTTATGTAATGGAAAGCCAATCCACGGCACCACCATTGACCAGGCTTCCACGCAGCGCATCCGGTAAATCCGTTCTTCCAGCGGGAAACGGGCGGTCAGCGCGTCGTGATCGAGAGTGAGTGGTTTTGCGACTTCGCCAGTGATTTTCAAGGTCCACGGATCGGTTTTCAGACTGCCGGCGTTGGCCGCTGGATCCGCTTTGTCGAGACCAAACTCATAGAAGTTGTTGTAGCCAGAAACCTTATCCGCTGGCGTTAAAGGAAGCGAATTTTGCCAGGCGGTGGGCTTGCTGAAATTAAGCGGCTTACCCGCAGGTGCCGGAGGGCGGTCATTACCCTTAAACCAGCTAAGAAGGTCGGCCTGCGCAGAGAGGGGCAAAGACAACGCTGCTGCGCTGATCCCTAATGCTTGCAGTACCTGACGGCGCTGCATAAAAAAAGCCGACTCGGCGGTGACGTCGGCTTCTGTAAATGGACGTAATTTCTTCATAACAGACTCCCGGCTTACGCATCATGACAGACAGGGGATGCGTAGTTAATATGGCAGGGAGTCTCTATATATGCCGCGAAATTTCGTTAGTTAAGTGTAAATTTCTGCGCTGGTGCCTGTTATTTCACCTTCACCAGGGTACGACCTTGCACCTGGTTATTGATGATGGCATCGGCGAACTTCGGCGCATCCGCCAGCGTAATCTCCGTTGCGGCCTGAGCATAGAACGATTCCGGCAGATCTTTAACTAAACGCGCCCAGGCTTCCGCGCGGCGTGCCGGCGGGGTCATCACCGAGTCCACCCCTTGCAGACGAACGTTACGCAGAATGAATGGCATAACGGTGGTCGGCAGCGCGAAACCGCCTGCCAGGCCGCAGGCGGCTACGCAGCCACCGTAGTTCATCTGTGCCAGGACTTTCGCCAGCACTTTATCGCCAACGGTATCAATTGCACCGGCCCACAGTTGTTTTTCCAACGGGCGAGATTCAGCAAACTCATCGCGGCCAAGAATACGGTTAGCGCCCAGTCTCTTCAGGTAGTCGTGGGTGCTTTCGCGGCCTGATACTGCCGCAACCTGATAGCCCAGCTTATGCAGTAATGCAACGGCAGTGCTGCCCACGCCGCCGCTGGCGCCAGTGACGACAATCTCGCCGTCTTGCGGGCGAATACCTGCATCTTCAAGCGCCATGACGCACAGCATGGCGGTAAAACCGGCGGTACCGATGACCATCGCTTTACGCCCGTCCAGCCCTTGCGGCAGCGCTACCAGCCAGTCGCCTTTTACGCGCGCACGTTCCGCCAGCCCGCCCCAATGGTTTTCACCTACACCCCAGCCGGTCAGTAAAACTTCCTGACCTGCATGAAAACGGGGATCTTCGCTGGCGCGAACGGTTCCGGCGAAATCAATGCCAGGAATCATCGGAAAGTTGCGAATGATTTTACCCTTGCCGGTAATAGCAAGGGCGTCTTTATAGTTCAGGCTCGACCAGTGGACATCCACCGTTACATCGCCTTCCGGGAGCTGGTTTTCGTCGAGGGGTTGAACGGATGCGAGGGTTTTTCCGTCCTGCTGTTCTAAGATCAAAGCCTGCATAACCTGTCCTCAATTCATATAGTGGATTGGAAAATTGTTAATGAAGACTATACTCGCTAATCAAAACATGATGCCGATTCTGCGCAATAAATTGCCAGATATACCTGATTTGGTAGTATGCCCCCACAGTTTGCATAAATTGGCGGATTTTGCGTTCAGTTTTGCATTTTCGAGTCGCTTTATCTCTTTTACACCTGTTTCATAACTGTCGGAGTTAACACAAGGATGCGATTAACGACGAAATTCTCAGCTTTTGTCACGCTGCTTACTGGGTTAACGATCTTTGTGACTCTGATTGGCTGCTCGCTGAGTTTCTACAACGCTATTCAATATAAGTTCACTACGCGAGTGCAGGCGGTGGCGACGGCGATTGATACACATCTTGTCTCCCACGATTTCGTTTCGCTGACACCGCAAATCGATGAACTGATGGTTTCTGTTGATATCGTGCGTATCGAGTTGCTGCAAGGGGAGCATACAGTGTATGACCACTCCCGAACCAGCAGCTACCGCCCGGCAGGAACGAACAACCTCTACCGCGACATCACCGTACCGTTGGTCAAGCATCCGGGAATGTCAGTGCGACTGGTTTATCAGGATCCGATGGGCAACTATTTCCACTCGCTCCTGACTACCGCGCCGCTCACGCTGGCCATTGCATTTATTATTCTGATGCTCTTTTTGTCGGTACGCTGGCTTCAGCGTCAGCTTTCAGGCCAGGAGCTACTGGAGATTCGTTCCACGCGTATTCTGAACGGTGAACGCGGGCCGAATGTTCGAGGAACGGTCTATGAATGGCCAGCGCGCACCAGCAGTGCGCTCGATATGTTGCTGACTGAAATTCAAAATGCCCGCGAGCAACGTAGTCGACTGGACACCCTGATTCGTTCCTATGTTGCGCAGGATACAAAAACAGGGCTGAGTAACCGTCTGTTTTTTGATAACCAATTGGCCACGCTGCTGGAAGATCAAGAAAAGGTGGGATCGCATGGCGTCGTGATGATGGTGCGTCTGCCGGACTTTACTCTGCTGCGAGATAGTTGGGGAATCACCCAGGCGGAAGAGCAAATTTCAACGCTAATCAATTTGTTGTCGACGTTTATGACGCGTTATCCGGGGGCATTGCTGGCGCGCTACCACCGTAGCGATTTTGCCATCCTGCTGCCACATCGCACGCTGAAAGAAGCCGAAAGTATCGCCGGGCAATTATTAAAAGCGGTCGATGCGCTTCCGACTAATAAAATGATCGATCGTGCCGATATGGTTCATATTGGCATTTGCGTTTGCCGCAGTGGGCAGTCGACGGAACAGGTGATGGATCATGCTGAGGCCGCCACCCGGAATTCGGTCCTGCAGGGCGGGAACAGCTGGTCGGTCTATGATGACTCCCTGCCGGAAAAAGGCCGGGGCAACGTGCGTTGGCGAACACTGATTGAACAGATGCTCAGCCGGGGCGGGCCGAGAATATATCAAAAACCTGCGGTAACGCGTGAAGGGCGAGTACACCACCGGGAACTGATGTGCCGTATTTTTGATGGCAGCGAAGAGGTTATCTCGGCGGAATATATGCCGATGGTGCTGCAATTTGGCCTGGCTGAAGAGTATGACCGTTTGCAGTTAAGCCGTCTGATCCTGCTTTTGGGCTACTGGCCGCAGGAAAGCCTGGCGATGCAGATAACGGTTGAATCGCTAATTCGCCCACGTTTTCAGCGCTGGTTGCGTGATACGTTGATGCAGTGCGAAAAATCACTACGCAAACGCATAATTATTGAACTTGCTGAGGCAGATGTCTGTCAACATATCAGCCGATTACAGCCCGTCATCCGATTGATGGATGCGCTAGGGGTACGAATCGCCGTTACGCAGGCCGGTTTAACGCTGGTGAGCACCAGTTGGATTAAAGAGCTTAACGTTGAGTTATTGAAGCTGCATCCAAGCCTGGTGAGGAATATTGATAAGCGAACCGAAAACCAACTGTTGGTTCAAAGCCTGGCGGAGGCCTGTTCAGGCACGCCAACGCAGGTTTACGCCACGGGCGTTCGTTCGCGTAGCGAGTGGCATACGCTCACGGAACGCGGAGTTGCTGGTGGGCAAGGGGATTTTTTTGCCGCATCACAGCCACTTGACACTAACGTGAAAAAATATTCGCAAAGATATTCGGTTTAACCTGCCGTTTAATTCGTTTTCACGTAGAATAACGCGCGCTGTGCCTTCTGGGGGTGTGCTTGTCTGCTCGCCAGGTTGTAACAGCAAACATGCAGGTGAATGACCTTTGACAGGTTGCAAACAAAAGCGAGGAATGCTGCTGATTTTTTCAGCCCTGATGGACTCAGGCCGGTTTTGTAACAAAGGAAACGAACTGCACTAATTTTCACCGTAGCAGATGATTTTTGCGCCTTGTCGCTGCTGCGTGTGGTTGGTAAAGTAAGCGGATTTTGTTTTCCGCCCCAGCTTTCAGGATTATCCCTTAGTATGTTGAAAAAATTTCGTGGCATGTTTTCCAATGACCTGTCCATTGACCTGGGTACCGCGAATACCCTTATTTATGTAAAAGGACAAGGCATCGTATTGAATGAGCCTTCTGTTGTGGCCATTCGTCAGGATCGTGCCGGTTCGCCGAAAAGCGTGGCTGCAGTAGGTCATGATGCGAAGCAGATGCTGGGTCGTACACCGGGCAATATCGCTGCAATTCGCCCAATGAAAGACGGCGTTATCGCTGACTTCTTCGTGACTGAAAAAATGCTCCAGCACTTTATCAAACAAGTGCACAGCAATAGCTTCATGCGTCCAAGCCCGCGCGTACTGGTGTGTGTACCGGTTGGCGCAACCCAGGTTGAACGCCGTGCGATCCGTGAATCCGCTCAGGGTGCAGGCGCCCGTGAAGTCTTTTTGATCGAAGAGCCGATGGCGGCCGCGATCGGTGCGGGTTTGCCAGTTTCTGAAGCAACCGGTTCAATGGTTGTGGATATCGGTGGTGGTACCACTGAAGTTGCCGTTATCTCCCTGAACGGTGTGGTTTACTCTTCTTCCGTACGTATCGGTGGTGACCGCTTCGACGAAGCCATCATTAATTACGTTCGTCGTAACTACGGTTCTCTGATCGGTGAAGCCACCGCAGAACGTATTAAACACGAAATCGGTTCCGCTTATCCGGGCGACGAAGTCCGCGAGATCGAAGTTCGCGGCCGTAACCTGGCTGAGGGTGTTCCACGCGGCTTTACCCTGAACTCCAACGAGATTCTGGAAGCGCTGCAGGAACCGCTGACCGGTATTGTGAGCGCGGTAATGGTTGCACTGGAACAGTGCCCGCCAGAGCTGGCTTCAGACATCTCCGAGCGCGGTATGGTGCTGACCGGTGGCGGTGCGCTGCTGCGTAACCTTGACCGTCTGTTAATGGAAGAAACCGGTATTCCAGTTGTTGTTGCTGACGATCCGCTGACCTGCGTGGCGCGCGGTGGCGGCAAAGCACTGGAAATGATCGATATGCACGGCGGCGACCTGTTCAGCGAAGAGTAATCGGACGCAGGTAGGGTGACCCGCGGGTTGCCCTTCCGCTCTGATACGAGAATACGCATAGACTATGAAGCCAATTTTTAGCCGTGGCCCGTCGCTACAGATTCGCCTTATTCTGGCGGTGCTGGTGGCGCTCGGCGTTATTATTGCCGACAGCCGCCTGGGTACGTTTAGTCAAATCCGAACGTACATGGATACCGCCGTCAGTCCTTTCTACTTTATCTCTAATGGTCCTCGTGAATTACTCGACGGCGTGTCGCAAACGCTGGCTTCGCGTGACCAACTCGAACTTGAAAACCGGGCGCTGCGTCAGGAACTGCTGCTGAAAAATAGCGAGCTGCTGATGCTGGGGCAATATAAACAGGAAAACGCGCGTTTGCGCGAGCTGCTGGGATCGCCATTGCGTCAGGACGAACAAAAGATGGTGACGCAGGTCATCTCAACGGTTAATGACCCTTACAGCGATCAGGTCGTGATCGACAAAGGGAGCGTTAACGGCGTCTACGAAGGTCAGCCAGTTATTAGCGACAAAGGTGTAGTGGGTCAGGTCGTTGCGGTAGCAAAACTGACCAGCCGCGTGCTGTTGATTTGCGATGCGACACATGCTCTGCCAATCCAGGTTCTGCGTAACGATATTCGCGTCATTGCTGCGGGCAACGGTTGTACGGACGATCTTCAGCTCGAACATCTGCCGGCGAACACCGATATTCGCGTTGGCGATGTGCTGGTGACTTCCGGTTTGGGTGGACGCTTCCCGGAAGGTTATCCGGTTGCTGTTGTTTCTTCCGTTAAGCTGGACACTCAGCGTGCTTATACCGTCATTCAGGCACGTCCGACCGCGGGTTTGCAGCGTTTGCGCTATCTGCTGCTGTTGTGGGGAGCCGATCGTAACGGCGCCAATCCGATGACGCCGGAAGAAGTACACCGTGTTGCCAATGAACGTTTGATGCAAATGATGCCGCAAGTTCTGCCTGCGCCAGATGCTATGGGGCCGCCAGCGCCAGTACCGGCACCTGCGACAGGCGTCACTACAGCGCCTACGGACACCACGCCGCCACAACCTGCTCCGCGTAAGCCGGGAGGACAGTAAGTGGCAAGCATACGTCACCAGGGGCGTTGGGTTATTTGGCTTTCGTTCCTTATTGCACTGTTGCTGCAAGTTATGCCCTGGCCGGATGACATTCTTGTTTTCCGGCCAAACTGGGTGCTGCTCATCTTGTTGTATTGGATTCTGGCGCTGCCGCATCGCGTCAATGTGGGCACAGGGTTCGTGGTGGGTGCCATACTGGATCTCATTAGCGGTTCCACGCTTGGCGTGCGGGCCTTGTCGATGAGTATCATTGCCTATCTGGTTGCACTGAAATTCCAGCTATTCCGCAACCTCGCGCTCTGGCAACAGGCGCTGGTGGTCGTGTTGTTATCACTGGTCGTGGATATTATTGTTTTCTGGGCCGAGTTTTTAGTGATCAATGTCTCTTTCAGACCCGAAGTGTTCTGGAGTAGTGTAGTGAATGGTGTGCTCTGGCCATGGCTATTCTTACTGATGCGTAAAATCCGTCAGCAGTTTGCGGTGCAATAAGGTTGATATGAATACTCTGTATCTTGCTTCAGGTTCTCCACGTCGTCAGGAACTGCTCGCTCAACTTGGTGTTACGTTTGAACGGCTGATTCCTGGGATTGAAGAACAGCGGCACCCGCAGGAAAGCGCGCAGCAGTACGTTTCTCGTCTGGCGCGCGAAAAAGCGCAGGCTGGCGTTGCGCTGGCGCAGCGCGATTTGCCGGTATTGGGTGCGGATACCATTGTTATTCTTAACGGCGAAGTGTTGGAAAAACCGCACGACGCCGCCCATGCCGCCGCAATGCTGCGTAAACTGTCTGGCAACACGCATCAGGTCATGACCGCCGTGGCATTAGCCGATCGCCAGCACAGTCTGGACTGTCTGGTAGTGACGGAAGTGATGTTCAGAGCACTCACCGATGAGGACATCGCGGGTTATGTTGCCAGCGGTGAACCAATGGATAAAGCAGGTGCATACGGTATTCAAGGGTTGGGTGGCTGTTTTGTCAGGAAGATAAATGGCAGCTATCACGCCGTAGTCGGCTTACCGCTGGTAGAAACGTATGAGTTGCTGACCAATTTTAACGCACTGCGTGAGCAAAGGGATAAACATGACGGCTGAATTGTTGGTAAACGTAACGCCATCGGAAACACGGGTGGCTTACATTGATGGCGGTATTCTGCAGGAAATTCATATTGAACGTGAGGCGCGACGTGGAATCGTAGGCAATATCTACAAAGGTCGTGTAAGTCGTGTGCTTCCGGGTATGCAGGCGGCTTTTGTAGATATTGGACTGGATAAAGCCGCATTTCTTCACGCTTCAGACATCATGCCGCATACCGAATGCGTGGCCGGTGAAGAACAAAAACAGTTCACCGTACGCGACATTTCTGAACTGGTTCGCCAGGGCCAGGATTTGATGGTGCAGGTGGTAAAAGATCCACTGGGAACTAAGGGCGCCCGCCTGACGACGGACATTACGCTGCCTTCCCGTTATCTTGTGTTTATGCCGGGTGCATCGCACGTTGGCGTTTCCCAACGTATCGAAAGCGAAACTGAACGCGAACGCCTGAAAAAAGTGGTAGCCGATTACTGTGATGAGCAGGGCGGATTTATCATTCGTACGGCGGCGGAAGGCGTATGCGAAGAGGATCTGGCCTCGGATGCTGCCTACCTGAAGCGCGTCTGGACGAAAGTCATGGAGCGCAAAAAACGCCCGCAAACGCGCTATCAGATGTATGGCGAACTGGCGCTGGCGCAGCGCGTTTTGCGTGATTTTGCCGATGCCCAGCTTGATCGGATCCGCGTCGACTCTCGCCTGACCTATGAGGCGTTGCTGGAATTTACGGCGGAGTACATTCCCGAGATGACCAGCAAGCTGGAGCATTACAGCGGACGTCAGCCCATTTTCGATCTCTTTGACGTTGAGAATGAAATCCAGCGCGCGCTTGAACGCAAAGTTGAGCTGAAATCCGGCGGCTATTTGATCATCGATCAAACCGAAGCGATGACCACCGTGGATATCAATACCGGCGCGTTTGTTGGACATCGTAATCTCGACGACACTATTTTTAATACTAATATTGAAGCAACGCAGGCCATTGCGCGTCAGCTGCGTTTGCGTAATCTGGGCGGCATTATCATTATCGATTTTATCGACATGAATAATGAAGACCATCGGCGCCGGGTGTTGCACTCTCTGGAGCAGGCTCTGAGCAAGGACCGCGTAAAAACCAGTATTAACGGTTTTTCACAGCTGGGCCTGGTAGAGATGACGCGCAAGCGCACGCGTGAAAGCGTGGAGCATGTGCTGTGCAATGAGTGCCCTACCTGCCATGGACGCGGTACCGTGAAAACGGTGGAAACCGTATGCTATGAAATCATGCGCGAAATTGTCCGCGTACACCATGCATACGACTCCGATCGCTTCCTGGTTTATGCATCTCCGGCAGTGGCGGAAACCCTGAAAGGCGAAGAGTCGCATGCGCTGGCAGAAGTCGAAATCTTTGTGGGTAAACAGGTCAAAGTCCAGGTTGAACCGCTCTATAACCAGGAGCAGTTCGACGTCGTAATGATGTAATTGAGTAGTAGCATCAGCGCATGTAGGCCGGATAAGGCGCAAGCGCAGCCATCCGGCAATATACACTCAAGGGGTGTGAGTCACATTTTTTGGCAGACAAGGAGAGGCGCGTGAGGCGATTGCCGGGGATATTACTGCTCACTGGAGCCGCATTCGTTGTCATTGCAGCGCTGCTGGTCAGTGGACTACGCCTTGCGCTACCTCATCTTGATAGCTGGCGTCCGGCCATTCTCGGTAAGATTGAATCCGCGACCGGTCTGCCCGTTTCCGCCAGCCAACTTTCCGCCAACTGGCAAAATTTCGGCCCTACGCTTGAAGCGCGTGATATCCACGCGCAGCTCAAAGACGGCGGTGAGTTTTCGGTAAAACGCGTCACGTTAGCGCTGGATGTCTGGCAAAGTTTGTTGCACATGCGCTGGCAGTTTCGCGATCTCACCTTCTGGCAACTACAGTTGCGCACCAATACCCCTATCCAGAGTAGTGAAAGCGGAGATGGAATTGAAGCGGGTCACCTCAGCGATCTCTTCCTGCGTCAGTTTGATCATTTCGATCTCCGCGACAGTCAAATTAGCTTTTTAACCCTCTCAGGCCAGCGTGCGGAACTGGCGATTCCTCAGCTTACCTGGCTGAACGGTAAAAACCGGCATCGTGCTGAGGGTCAGGTCAGTCTTTCCAGTCTGACTGGGCAGCATGGCGTTATGCAGGTGCGCATGGATCTGCGCGACGATAATGGGCTATTGAATAATGGTCGGGTCTGGTTGCAGGCCGACGACATTGACGTCAAACCGTGGCTGGGCAAATGGATGCAGGATAATGTCGCGTTGCAAACCGCGCGTTTTAGCCTGGAAGCATGGATGACGATCAATAAAGGCGTCGTCTCCGGGGGGGATGTCTGGCTGAAAAAAGGCGGTGCCAGCTGGCTGGGTGAAAACCGCACGCATACGCTCTCTGTTGATAATCTGACGGCGCACATCAGCCGGGAACAACCGGGCTGGCAATTCTCTATTCCCGATACCCGTATCACCATGGATGATAAACCCTGGCCGAGCGGGGCGTTAACGCTGGCCTGGCTCCCGGAGCAGGAAGTCGGTGGTGAGAATAACAAGCGCAGCGACGAGCTTCGTATTCGTGCCAGTAATCTGGAACTGGCTGGATTAGAAGGGTTGCGCCCGATGGCCTCAAGGTTATCGCCTGCGCTGGGTGATATTTGGCGCGCCACGCAGCCGAGCGGCAAAATAGATGTGCTGGCGCTGGATATCCCATTACAGGCAACAGAAAAGACCCGTTTCCAGTCCTCGTGGACCAATCTGGCCTGGAAACAGTGGAAGTTGTTACCGGGGGCTGAGCATTTCTCCGGTACGCTGGCGGGCAGCGTGGAAAATGGTGCGCTTACTGCCTCCATCAAGCAAGCCCGCATGCCGTATGAGACTGTCTTCCGCGCACCATTGGAAATAGAAAACGGCGTGGCGACGCTAAGCTGGCTGAAGAATGATAAAGGTTTTCAGTTAGATGGGCGCAACATTGATGTCAAAGCGAAAGCGGTACATGCGCGCGGTGGTTTTCGCTATCTGCAACCGACCGGTGACGAGCCATGGTTAGGCATTCTGGCGGGGATCAGTACTGATGACGGCTCTCAGGCCTGGCGCTACTTCCCGGAAAATCTGATGGGCAAAGAGCTGGTTGACTACCTCAGCGGCGCGATTCAGGGTGGCGAAGCGGATAATGCCACGCTGGTGTATGGCGGCAACCCGCATTTGTTCCCGTATCTGCACAATGAAGGGCAGTTTCAGGTCCTGGTGCCGCTACGCAATGCTAAATTCGCCTTCCAGCCCGACTGGCCTGCGTTGACTGACCTCAATATTGAACTGAACTTTATTAACGACGGTCTGTGGATGAAAACGGATGGCGTTAATTTAGGCGGCGTAAAAGCCAGTAACCTGACGGCCAATATTCCCGACTATGCAAAAGAAAAGCTGCTGATTGATGCCGACATCAACGGGCCGGGCAAAGCGGTTGGACCTTATTTTGATGATACGCCGCTAAAAGATTCTCTTGGCGCCACGCTTGAACAGTTGCAGATTGATGGCGATGTGAATGCTCGCTTACATCTCGATATCCCGTTGGATGGCTCGCTGGTTACGGCCAAAGGTGACGTCAATCTGCGTAATAACAGTCTGTTTATTAAACCGCTCGACAGCACGTTGAAGAATTTGACCGGTAAATTCAGCTTTGTGAACGGCGATCTGCAGAGCGAGCCGATGACGGCAAACTGGTTTAATCAGCCGCTGAACGTCGACTTTTCCACTACCGAAGGGGCTAAAGCCTATCAGGTGGCGGTGAATCTGCAAGGCGACTGGCAGCCAAACCGTATGGGGATTTTGCCGCCGCAGGTGAACGATGCGTTAAGCGGCAGTATGGCGTGGAATGGCAAGGTGGGCATCAATCTTCCGTACCATGCCGGGGCGACCTACGACATTGCGTTAAAGAGTGACCTGAAGAATGTAAGTAGTCACTTACCCGCTCCACTGAATAAGGCGGCCGGCGAGGCTCTGCCGGTAAACGTGAAGGCCAACGGCAATCTGCGTAGCTTTGATCTCACCGGCAATGCAGGGAGCAAGAATCACTTTAACAGTCACTGGCTGCTGAATCAGAAGCTGACCCTTGACCGCGCTATCTGGACGTCGGAAAGCCGCACCGTGCCCGCATTACCCGATCAGCAAGGCATTGAACTCAATCTTCCCCCTATGGATGGCGCGCAATGGCTGGCATTGTTCCAGAAAGGCGCTGCGGATAACGTTGGCTCGAACGCCAACTTCCCACAGCGTATCACGGTACGTACGCCATCGTTGTCTCTGGGGGGGCAGCAGTGGAATAATTTGAGTATTGTGTCTGAGCCTTCGGGCAGCGGTTCCAGCGTGCAGGCGCAGGGGCGTGAGATTAACGCCACGCTGGCTATGCGCAATAACGCCCCGTGGCTGGCGAACATTAAATATCTTTATTACAACCCGAGCGCCGCAAAGCCGTCTCCCGGCACAGCGCCAGCGTCGCCTTTCTCTACCATCAATAACGTCAGCTTCCGTGGCTGGCCGGATGTTCAGCTCCGCTGTGCAGAGTGTTGGCTGTGGGGACAGAAATATGGACGTATTGATGCCGATGTGGCGATCAAAGGCGATACGCTCACGTTGAGCAACGGTCTGTTGGATACCGGCTTTGCCAGACTGACAGCCGACGGCGAATGGGTGAATGTGCCGGGTAAAGAGCGTACGTCACTGAAGGGAAAACTGAACGGCAAAAAAATTGACTCTGCCGCCGGTTTCTTTGGCGTATCGACGCCGATTCGTAACTCTTCGTTCAATGTGGAGTACGACCTGCACTGGCGTAATCCACCGTGGGATCCGGATGAAGCGTCGCTGAATGGGATTTTGCGCACCCGGTTGGGCAAAGGTGAACTTACCGAACTTAGTACCGGGCATGCGGGGCAGCTGTTACGCTTGTTAAGCTTTGACGCGTTGCTACGTAAACTGCGCTTTGATTTTAGCGATACCTTCAGTGAAGGCTTCTATTTCGACTCTATTCGCAGCACGGCGTGGATTAAAGATGGCGTGATGCATACCGACGACACGCTGGTGGACGGTCTGGAAGCCGACATCGCGATGAAAGGCTCGGTGAATCTGGTACGCCGTGAACTGGATATGGAAGCGGTTGTTGCACCTGAAATTTCAGCCACCGTTGGGGTTGCCGCCGCGTTCGCCGTCAACCCGATTGTCGGCGCGGCGGTGTTTGCCGCCAGTAAGGTTCTGGGGCCGCTGTGGAGTAAAGTTTCGATTCTGCGTTACCGTATCACCGGTCCGGTTGATAAGCCGCAGATTAACGAAGTTCTGCGTCAGCCGCGCAAAGAAAGCCAGCAATGATTTGACGGGGGCAAGTAATTGCCCCAATCTCAGTACATAGTATTGCCGGATGGAGCAGCGCTTATCCGGCCTACAGTAGCCTAACAACGTAGGCCGGATAAGGCGTTTTTGCCGCCATCCGGCAGAATTAAATGAGTAACCAAAACGATGAGTCTGAACCTGGTAAGTGAACAATTGCTAGCGGCGAATGGCCTGAAACATCAGGATCTGTTTGCCATCCTGGGCCAACTGGCCGAACGCCGTCTTGATTACGGCGATCTCTATTTTCAGTCGAGCTATCACGAATCCTGGGTTTTAGAAGACCGCATCATTAAAGATGGTTCTTACAATATCGATCAGGGTGTTGGCGTGCGTGCCATCAGCGGCGAAAAAACGGGGTTTGCCTATGCAGACCAGATTAGCCTGCTGGCGCTGGAGCAAAGTGCGCATGCTGCCCGGACTATTGTGCGCGACAGCGGCGACGGCAAAGTAAAAACGCTGGGTGCGGTAGAGCATCAGGCGCTTTACACTTCGGTCGATCCGTTACAGAGCATGAGCCGCGAAGAGAAGCTGGATATTCTGCGTCGCGTTGACAGCGTTGCGCGTGCTGCCGACAAGCGCGTTCAGGAAGTAACCGCCAGCCTGACCGGTGTTTATGAGCTGATTCTGGTGGCGGCGACCGACGGTACGTTGGCCGCGGATGTCCGTCCACTGGTGCGTTTGTCGGTCAGCGTACAGGTCGAAGAAGACGGTAAACGTGAGCGCGGCGCGAGCGGTGGCGGCGGTCGCTTTGGCTATGACTATTTCCTTGGCGATCTTGATGGTGACGTTCGTGCCGACGCGTGGGCGAAAGAGGCTGTACGCATGGCGCTGGTCAATCTCTCGGCGGTAGCTGCGCCGGCCGGTACGTTACCGGTGGTACTCGGCGCTGGCTGGCCTGGCGTTCTGCTGCACGAAGCGGTCGGTCATGGTCTGGAAGGCGACTTTAACCGCCGTGGCACCTCGGTATTTAGCGGCCATATGGGTGAACTGGTCGCGTCAGAACTGTGTACTGTTGTGGATGATGGCACCATGGCGGACCGTCGTGGTTCCGTGGCTATTGATGACGAAGGTACGCCGGGCCAGTATAACGTGCTGATCGAAAACGGTATTCTGAAAGGCTACATGCAGGACAAACTGAATGCGCGCCTGATGGGTGTGGCGCCAACGGGGAACGGACGCCGTGAATCTTACACGCACCTGCCGATGCCGCGGATGACCAACACCTATATGTTGCCAGGGAAGTCTACGCCGCAGGAAATCATCGAATCTGTTGAATACGGTATTTATGCGCCTAACTTTGGCGGCGGCCAGGTGGATATCACCTCCGGGAAATTTGTGTTTTCGACGTCCGAAGCGTATCTGATTGAAAACGGTAAAGTGACCAAACCGGTGAAAGGCGCGACGCTGATTGGCTCCGGTATCGAAGCGATGCAGCAAATTTCGATGGTGGGTAACGATCTGAAACTGGATAACGGCGTAGGCGTTTGTGGGAAAGAAGGCCAGAGCCTGCCGGTTGGCGTGGGTCAGCCGACGCTGAAGGTCGATAATTTGACGGTCGGCGGCACCGCATAACATCATGATCCAGGCCCGATAAGCGTCAGTACCATCGGGCATCTTGCCGGATGCGGCATCAACGCCTTATCCGGCCTGGACTCTTCTTATTTCTCTTTCCCTCGACCATACATTCCCTGGAACAGCTGTGCCACATCGACAAAATAATCCGTCAGATAGTTAATTACTACCTGAACCTTAAGCGGCAGTTTGTCTTTTTCGGTATACAGCGCATAGACCGGACGCGGATCCGACTGGTAGCGGGGAAGCAGGATCTCCACTTCGCCGCGATTGATCTCATTGATCACCCACATCAATGGTACATAAGCAATGCCCGCGCCTGCGGCCAGCCAACGCACCAGCGTCATCGGATCGTTGGTGACGAAGCGCCCCTCTGGAATCAGGCGGGTAGAGATCCCCTCCGGGGCGATAAGCTCGAATTCATTATCCGGGCGAACGCTGTATTCCAGCCATGAGTGATTGCTGAGATCGGCTGGTTTTTCCGGAGCGCCAAACTGGGCGAGATAGCTTTTAGCGGCGCAGACCACCATCGGCATGGCCCCCAGACGGCGTGAAAACAGGCTGGAGTCTTGTAACGCGCCGACGCGGATAACCACATCCAGGCCATCGGCAATTAAATCCGGTGCCGGGATGCCAGTGACCAGATTTACCGTCAGACCGGGGTACTCTTTCAGCATTTTCGCTGTCAGCCCGGCGAGGACATTTTGTGCCATGGTTGAAGAACAGCCAATACGCAACGTGCCGATAGGAGTGTTATTAAAGGCATACAGCTGCTCATGCACATCCTGCGCTTCGTGCAGCATGCGACGGCAGCCCTGGTAATAAATTTTACCGGCTTCGGTTAGCCCAATGCTGCGCGTACTGCGGTTTAGCAGTTTGACCTGTAGCTCATCTTCCAGTTTAGAGACCGTCTGGCTTATCGATGAAACGCTCATTTGTAGCTGTCTTGCGGCGGCGGTGAAGGAGCCCAGTTCGACAACTTTGGCGAACACCGACATACGTTTTAATCGTTCCATTATTCACTCTGGCTTAAAAGTGATTTAGATCACATAATATAGATAACAGCATAACAGTTACGTTAATATATTATTATTCAAATAACGGCTATGTCGCTCTCGCCTGGCTCATCCTTGCCCTTCTCTGCGGTGACATACGCTAGAAAATCTATCACCTGCACTCTCTTAAGCTACCAAGGTCAACATGAGTCTGTTTCCCGTTATCGTTGTGTTTGGTTTGTCCTTCCCACCGATTTTTTTCGAATTGCTTTTGTCACTGGCGATTTTCTGGCTGGTGCGCCGGGTGCTGGTTCCCACTGGCATTTATGATTTTGTCTGGCATCCGGCTCTGTTTAACACCGCGCTGTATTGCTGCCTGTTCTATTTAATAACGCGCCTGTTCGTTTGAGGTTGAAGTGAAAACACTAACAAAAAAACTCTCCCGTACGGCCATGACTCTCGTACTGGTCATTCTGGCCTTCATCGCTATTTTTCGCGCATGGGTGTTCTACACCGAGTCGCCGTGGACGCGTGATGCGCGTTTCAGCGCAGATGTCGTCGCCATTGCGCCGGACGTTGCGGGTCTTATTTCCAACGTTAACGTCCATGATAACCAACTGGTGAAAAAGGATCAGGTCCTGTTTACCATCGACCAGCCGCGCTATAAAAAAGCGCTCGAACAGGCCGAAGCCGACGTCTCTTATTACCAGGTTCTGGCGCAGGAAAAACGTCAGGAAGCCGGTCGTCGTAACCGTCTGGGCGTGCAGGCCATGTCTCGTGAAGAGATTGATCAGTCTAACAACGTACTGCAAACCGTATTACACCAGTTGGCGAAGGCGCAAGCGACCCGCGATCTGGCAAAATTGGATCTTGAACGTACCGTTATTCGTGCGCCAGCGGATGGTTGGGTGACTAACCTGAATGTCTACAGCGGCGAATTTATTACCCGTGGCTCCACGGCGGTGGCGCTGGTAAAACAGCACTCGTTCTATGTCCTGGCGTATATGGAAGAAACCAAGCTGGAAGGCGTACGCCCTGGATATCGCGCTGAAATTACCCCGCTTGGTAGCAATAATGTGTTGAAAGGTACCGTTGATAGCGTGGCGGCTGGCGTAACGAATGCCAGCAGCACGCGGGACGCAAAAGGTATGGCGACCATTGATTCCAATCTTGAATGGGTCCGTCTGGCACAGCGTGTGCCGGTGCGCATTCGTCTTGATGAGCAGCAGGGAACTCTGTGGCCAGCCGGGACGACGGCTACCGTTGTTATCACCGGTAAGCAGGATCGCGACGCCAGTCAGGAATCCTTCTTCCGTAAAATGGCGCACCGCCTGCGCGAGTTCGGTTAATTGCGATGGGTATTTTTTCCATTGCCAACCAGCATATCCGCTTCGCGGTAAAACTGGCGTGCGCGATTGTCCTGGCGCTGTTCGTTGGTTTTCACTTTCAGCTTGAGACCCCGCGCTGGGCGGTGTTGACCGCGGCAATTGTGGCAGCTGGTCCGGCTTTTGCCGCCGGTGGAGAACCCTATTCAGGCGCTATCCGCTATCGCGGGATGCTGCGTATCGTCGGGACATTTATTGGCTGCATTGCCGCACTGATCATTATTATCAGCATGATCCGCGCCCCGTTATTGATGATCCTGGTGTGTTGTATCTGGGCCGGTTTTTGTACCTGGATCTCGTCGCTAGTGAAGATCGAGAATTCCTATGCGTGGGGGCTTTCGGGCTATACGGCGCTGATCATCGTCATTACTATCCAGGCTGAACCGCTGTTGACGCCGCAATTTGCGCTCGAACGTTGTAGCGAGATTGTGATGGGGATTGTCTGCGCCATTGTTGCCGATCTGCTCTTTTCACCCCGCTCGGTGAAACAGGAAATTGATGTCGAACTGGACAGCCTGCTGGTGGCGCAGTATCAGCTTATGCAGTTGTGTATAAAGCATGGCGACAGTGAAGAAGTGGACAAAGCCTGGGGCGATTTAGTCCGTCGCACGGCGGCGCTGGAAGGGATGCGCAGCAACCTCAATATGGAGTCTTCACGTTGGGTGCGTGCTAATCGCAGGCTCAAAGCATTAAACACGCTGTCGCTCACGCTTATTACTCAGTCCTGTGAAACTTACCTTATTCAAAATACCCGCCCGGAACTGATCACTGACACCTTCCGCGAGTTGTTCGACACACCGGTTGAAACGGTGCAGGATGTCCATAAACAGTTGAAGCGGATGCGTCGGGTGATTGTCTGGACTGGCGAGCGTGAAACACCGGTTACGATTTATAGCTGGGCAGGTGCGGCGACGCGCTACCTGCTGCTGAAACGCGGTGTGGTGAGTAATACAAAAATTAGCGCAACGGAAGAAGAGATCCTGCAGGGCGAGCCGGTGGTGAAAGTTGAATCAGCCGAACGTCACCATGCGATGGTCAACTTCTGGCGCACCACCCTTTCCTGTGTGCTGGGAACCTTGTTCTGGCTGTGGACCGGCTGGACATCCGGCAGCGGCGCGATGGTGATGATTGCGGTCGTCACCTCGTTGGCAATGCGCTTACCCAACCCTCGGATGGTGGCGATAGATTTTATCTACGGTACGTTGGCGGCATTACCGCTCGGCGCGCTCTATTTTCTGGTGATAATCCCCAATACGCAGCAAAGTATGCTGTTGTTGTGTCTGAGCCTGGCAGTGCTGGGATTCTTTCTGGGAATTGAGGTGCAGAAACGGCGACTGGGATCGATGGGGGCGCTGGCCAGTACTATTAATATTAACGTGCTGGATAACCCAATGACCTTCCACTTTAGCCAGTTTCTTGACAGTGCGTTGGGACAGATTGTTGGTTGTATGCTGGCGTTTCTCGTCATTCTGCTGGTGCGTGATAACTCGCGTGACAGAACCGGTCGCGTGTTGCTCAACCAGTTTGTCTCCGCGGCGGTTTCGGCAATGACCACCAACGTGGTTCGTCGTAAAGAAAACCACCTTCCGGCGCTTTATCAGCAGCTGTTTTTACTGATGAACAAATTCCCCGGCGACCTGGCGAAGTTTCGTCTGGCGCTGACAATGATTATCGCGCATCAGCGTCTGCGCGATGCGCCGATACCGGTAAATGAGGATTTATCTGCGTTCCATCGCCAGCTGCGTCGCACCGCCGATCATGTGATTTCAGCAGGAAATGACGATAAACGCCGACGCTACTTTAGCCAGCTGCTGGAAGAGCTTGAGATCTATCAGGAGAAGTTAATCATCTGGCAAGCCCCTCCACAGGTGACGGAACCGGTAAAACGACTCAGCGGGATGCTACACAAATACCAGCACGCGCTGACCAGCAATTAAGCACAAGAAACCGATGCCAGAAGCGTCGGTTTTTTTATGACTATACTTACCTGAAATGCGGGAGGCCCTGCATATTGGTGGTCCGTAGAGTGACTGGCGTCGGGATGGTGGCTATAGATGAACATCTATACGTTTGATTTTGACGAGATTGAAGACCAGGGGGATTTCTACCGTGAGTTCACGCGCGCATTTGGTCTGGCCCGGGAAAAAGTGGTCGATTTAGATTCTCTGTGGGAGGTCGTTACCGGAGAAGTCTTGCCGCTGCCGCTGGAGATTGAATTTATCCATTTGCCGGACAAACTACGCAGGCGATACGGCGCATTAATATTACTGTTCGATGAAGCGGAAGAAGAGCTGGAAGGGCAGTTACGTTTTAATGTTCGTCACTCAATGTAATACATAAAAAAGCCCCCGGCAGGCGGGGGCAAGTCGTCGGTTTAGACGACGAGGGTTTATTTGTACAGTTCTGCAGTCGCATGCCAGTGAGCACCTTCACGGAGTTCAGTGACGCGATAGCTGCTGGCGCCCGCTTTTTCAGCTTTAGCGGCGATAGCCTGACGCATATCCATTGGTGAGCTACCGATTTGAGATACGGAGATGCTACCCATGGATTGCAGGTTCTGTGCTTCTTGTGAGTTCACCTGAGTAACCGCGGCGCTTGCACCGAAAGAGAGAACAGAAAGAAGGCTTAAAGCTGCAACAGTAGTTTTGATTTTCATGATATTTACCTCGTCGAATTCTTTTATTGTGGGTCTTGTTTCGTGACCCTCATCACAAAATCAAGTATACACTAATAACGCGATAAATTAATACCACGCTAATTGTTTCTGTGGTTATTAAGTTTTAAAAAGATTATTTTTTATAACTAAAAGGAATTAAAATCAGCCTTTTTAACTACTATATAGAAATAAATTAAGTAAAATCAATGGGATATTGGATTTTGCAAAATGTGCGTTTTTCAGCCTTCATATTCACTGCGTGAATGAGTTTTAGTGGTTAAACGCACCATTTGTTAAATGAATGGCAGTGGAAAATAGAACAAAGAGGGGAAAGTAGAGGTTTTTCCCCGCCGGGAGACGACGGGGAGGAGGCATTACAGTTCTTGTTCGAACAGCTCCAGAATGGCTTCGTACAGATCTTTTACCGTAAAACCCTTAGCTGGTGTGGTGAAGATGGTATCGTCACCGGCAATCGTTCCCAAAATACCTTCCGCTTTACCCAACGAATCCAGCAGACGGGCAATCAACTGAGCAGCGCCGGGGCTGGTGTGAATAACCACGACCGCATCGTTATAGTCGATATCCAGTACCAAATTCTTCAGCGGGCTGGAGGTTGTAGGCACCCCCAACTCTGCCGGCAGGCAGTACACCATTTCCATTTTCGCATTGCGGGTACGCACCGCGCCAAACTTGGTCAGCATGCGTGAAACCTTGGACTGATTGATATTATCAAAGCCCTGATCCTGCAATGCGAGGACGATTTCGCCCTGAGAGCTGAACTTTTCTTCTTTAAGTAGCGCTTTAAACGCCTTCACTAATTCTTCTTGTTTTGCCGAGCTTCGCATAAGTCACCCGTAATATGGCGGTAGAAACAACATTATTGTGCATACAGATGAATTTTTATGCAAACGGTCTGCCCTGCTAAAGGCTGAAATAATGTTATGAAAGAGCGGAATTTTATCAAATTTCGTTATCAAGAAACATGCCTGTGTCACGGCGCGCAAATAAGGTTAAAAGTAAATTAATTGTTATCAAATTGATGTTGTTTTGAGAGGCGGGTAGGGTATATTGTCAGCACCTGTTGGAAAGTTGCTCTACTGTGCGGGTGCTTTTGAATTACGTAACTTAGGTTTTATTTTACGTAAGTTAAATGCATAAAAGCCAAATTTGCGTGACTACGCATTCTTGACGCGTGGTTGTTGTATTCGTTGGATTTGTGGATTAAGGTCGCCGCCGCGGAGCAATAGACACTTTGCTTATCAATATAATAAGGAGTTTAGGATGAAAGTTGCAGTCCTCGGCGCTGCTGGTGGTATCGGTCAGGCGCTAGCATTACTGTTAAAAACCCAACTGCCTTCAGGTTCAGAACTCTCCCTGTACGACATCGCTCCAGTAACACCTGGTGTGGCCGTTGATTTGAGCCATATCCCTACTGCTGTGAAAATCAAAGGCTTCAGCGGTGAAGACGCTACCCCTGCACTGGAAGGTGCTGATGTAGTACTGATCTCTGCGGGTGTCGCGCGTAAACCGGGTATGGATCGTTCCGACCTGTTCAACGTCAACGCCGGTATCGTGAAGAACCTTGTGCAGCAGGTTGCTAAAACCTGTCCGAAAGCATGTATCGGTATTATCACCAACCCGGTGAACACGACCGTTGCTATCGCTGCAGAAGTGCTGAAAAAAGCAGGCGTATACGATAAGAACAAACTGTTTGGCGTGACCACGCTGGACATTATCCGCTCCAATACCTTTGTTGCGGAACTGAAAGGCAAACAGCCTGGCGACGTTGAAGTCCCGGTTATTGGCGGCCACTCTGGCGTGACCATTCTGCCATTGCTGTCACAAATTCCTGGCGTAAGCTTCACCGAGCAAGAAGCGGCTGACCTGACCAAACGTATCCAGAACGCGGGTACTGAAGTTGTGGAAGCTAAAGCCGGTGGCGGATCTGCTACCCTGTCCATGGGTCAGGCCGCAGCACGTTTCGGCCTGTCACTGGTTCGCGCACTGAGCGGCGAAAAAGGCGTGGTTGAATGTGCTTACGTTGAAGGCGACGGCCAGTATGCTCGTTTCTTCTCTCAGCCGCTGCTGCTGGGTAAAAACGGCGTAGAAGAACGTCAGTCTATCGGTAAGCTGAGTGCGTTTGAGCAAAGCGCGCTGGAAGGCATGCTGGACACGTTGAAGAAAGATATCACTCTGGGCGAAGAGTTCGTTAAGTAAGAACTGCCAGAAAATAAAAAACCGGAGCCTGGCTCCGGTTTTTTTATGCACCACACTTTTATAGCCGGATAAAGTACGTTATCCGGTGCTAACGTCAGTTTGTCGCAGGGTATTCCTGAATCGTCACCTGCAGCGTCAGCTGTTTGTCATCGCGCATCACGACGACGGAGATAACCGAACCGGGGCGAATTTCAGCCACCTGGTCCATGGTCTCAAGCGCGGATACCGCCGGTTTATTATTGACCGAGATGATCAAGTCGTTGACCTGAATACCGGCCTGCGCTGCCGGACCGTCCGGAGCCACTTCGTTAACCACGATCCCCTGAATTTGATCCATTCCGCCGCCCTGCGCATGCAGTGGCGCAATTTCACGACCGCTGATGCCGATGTAGCCGCGTATCACGCGCCCGTCACGAATCAGCTTATCCATGATTTTGGTCGCCAACTGAAACGGAATGGCGAAGCCAATACCTTCGGGGGTTTCGCCGTCGTTGCTCTTATCAAATGACAGCGTATTAATGCCCATCAGTTCCCCCAATGAGTTGACCAGCGCACCGCCGGAGTTACCGTGGTTGATGGAGGCATCCGTTTGCAGGAAGTTTTGCCGCCCAGTTGGGTTCAGGCCAATACGGCCGGTGGCGCTGATAATCCCCTGAGTGATGGTTTGCCCAAGGTTGTACGGGTTACCAATGGCGAGAACCACATCGCCGATGTGCGGCACGCGTTTATTATTAATTGGGATGGTCGGCAGGCCGCCAGTCGCGTTGATTTTCAGCACTGCAAGGTCGGTTAACGTATCAGAGCCAACAAGCAGCGCTTCAAATACACGCCCATCCTGTAATGCGACGATGATTTGGTCAGCATCATTAATGACGTGCTTATTGGTAATGATATAGCCGCGCTGATCCATGATAACGCCTGAGCCGAGCGTACGGATCTCAAGCTGGTTATGTGCTGTGCTGTTCATACTGCGGTTATAAACGTTAACGACGGCAGGAGCAGCACGGCGAACCGCCGAGTTATAGCTGGCGGGCGTTTCATCTGCACTGTCGAACTGCGGTGTAGTAAGGGTATTAATTTTGCGCAGAGAGGGCATCGCCGCCAGCAGAATGGCGCCGACGATTAAACCAATCGCGACCGAACGTAAAAGCTTCACAAACATGATGGCGGCGTCATTAAAAAAGGGAACGGCAGCAGCATATCACGAGTTAACCGGACATCACACGGGGGGCTGATGTCCGGTTTAATGCATTACCGCAGGAGTAGGTAAATACTGTCGTTACCGCGAACCACCTGCAGAGCGATAATCGCCGGTTTCGCTTCCAGCACCTTACGCATTTCGGCAATCGAGTTTACGCGATCGCGGTTAACGCCAATGATAACGTCATCTTTATGCAGACCAGCCTGTGCGGCTGGACTACTTTTTTCAACGTTATCTATTTTGATGCCTTTAGTGCCATCTTTTAACTGACCATCACTGAGCGTAGCGCCTTGCAACGCAGGGGCGATCATTTCCGCACTGGCGGACGATGATGTGCTGGTATCCAGGGTGACTTCAACCTCCAGCGGTTTACCGTTACGCAGCAGCCCCAGTTTGACCTTGGTTCCTGGTTCAGTTGTCGCAATGCGTGAACGCAGTTCGGCAAAGCTGCTGAGTGGTTTACCGTTGAGACTGGTAATGACGTCACCGGATTTCACCCCCGCCTTGGCAGAACCTGAGTTGGGCAGAACCTCGCTGACAAACGCCCCGCGCTGCACATTCAGATTGAACGCTTTGGCGATGTCGGCGGTCATTTCGGTACCTTTAATCCCTAACAGACCGCGTTTGATTTCGCCAAACTGCATCAACTGTTGGGCCAGCGTGCGCGCCATGTTGCTTGGGATCGCAAAGCCAATCCCGATGCTGCCGCCGCCGGGCGCCAGAATCGCGGTGTTAATGCCAATCAACTCACCGTTGAGGTTAAGCAGCGCGCCGCCGGAGTTGCCCCGGTTGATGGACGCATCGGTCTGAATAAAGTTTTCCAGACCCTCCAGGTTCAGCCCGCTGCGACCCAATGCCGATACAATGCCGGAAGTGGCGGTTTGCCCGAGACCGAACGGGTTACCCACGGCCACCGCGAAATCACCCACGCGGAGTTTGTCGGAGTCGGCAATGGCGATTTGCGTCAGGTTACTGGGGTGTTGAATTTGCAGCAGGGCGATATCGCTCTGATCGTCACTGCCGATCAGCTTCGCGTCGAACTCTCGGCCATCATTAAGCTGAACGCTGATTTTTTGCGCCTGATTAATGACGTGGTTATTGGTCAGGACGTAGCCTTTTGCGGCATCAATAATGACCCCTGAGCCCAGCCCTTCAAAAGGTTGTGAAGGTTGGTCGGGAAGCTCATCACCAAAAAATTTTTTAAACTCTTCCGGGACTTTTTGTCCTTGAACAGCGGTGCCTTCGACCCTAACGCTCACCACGGCAGGTAACACTTTCTCCAGCATCGGGGCAAGGCTGGGAAGCGCAGCCTGACCGGGAACCTGGCCGGGAATCGACGCAACGGCCGGGAATGGCGCCGAGAGAGTTAACCCGACACTTAACGCTAATGCACTCAACAGCTGGGTTTGTTTTTTCATGGATCCTGCTCTCGTACCTTGAGTAAACGGAAGATGATTCAAAACAGTTTGATGTTATTGAATTTTCGGTTTGGTCACAATGAGGCTAACGACTAAATAATAGCTGGGACGGGAAGAGAAGCGGAGGGCGCAATTACTGCGCCCAATAAATTTCTTAACGATGTGCGTTTAGTCGCGCTTTGCGCCACTACGCAGCAGGCCGGAGGCTCCTTCAGAATAGTCACGCGGCATCTGAACCGGCGCCTGATCGTTGCCAGCTTCGGACTCTGCCAGACGATTACGGAACGGGTTGTTTTCCGGCGACATACCCGGCAGCAGGTTGCTCGAGCTTTTCGCCATATGCTGGTAGATCTGACGATAATCGTCCGCCATGTTATCCAGCAATTCAGCGCTGCGGGCAAAGTGGCTCACCAGCTCTTCACGGTACTCTTCCAGCTCAGCTTTATTTTTTTCCAGTTCGTACTGCAATGCCTGCTGTTGGCGTAATTTACGATTACCAAAACGCATGGCTACAGCACCAATAATGATACCGACGACTAACCCAATTAGCGCATATTCCCAGGTCATGAACATCTCCCGTTGTCTTGTGTTTCCGTAGGGTGTTGGCTGTAGGCTCCATGCCTGCGCCTGATTATGCCACTATAACCGCTAATCCCGTAGAAGTGGAATCCCGTGTTTATATCACGTAATGTAGAACGGCCTTTTTTTCGTCAACCGTGAGCGACGGCACATCGATTCTCAAGGAATAACAATAACATCATGCAAAGCCTTTCCCCGACATCGCGTTACCAACAAGCCCTTACAGACGGCACTCATCAGCCCGACAGCGTACAACAAGAAGCCGTGAATCGACTGGAAACCATTTTCCAGGCGTTAACGACGCCAGCTCGTCCTGCCCCGCAGGAGAATGGTCTGATGGCGCGTTTTGGCAAATTGCTGGGCAAGCGTGAGTCGCCGACCAACCCGCCGGTGCGTGGTTTGTATATGTGGGGCGGGGTCGGACGCGGGAAGACCTGGCTGATGGATCTGTTCTACCATAGTCTGCCGGGCGGGCGTAAACAGCGTTTGCACTTTCACCGCTTTATGCTGCGCGTCCATGAAGAGCTTACCGCCCTGCAGGGGCAGAGCGATCCGCTGGAAATCATTGCCGACCGCTTTAAGGCCGAAACGGACGTGCTGTGCTTTGACGAATTTTTTGTTTCTGATATCACCGACGCCATGCTGCTTGGCGGCTTAATGAAGGCGCTATTTGCCCGGGGCATCACGCTGGTGGCGACCTCCAATATTCCGCCGGACGACCTGTATCGCAACGGTTTGCAACGCACGCGTTTTCTTCCTGCCATTGATGCCATCAAGCAGCATTGCGACATCATGAATGTTGATGCCGGCGTCGATTATCGTCTGCGCACCTTAACGCAGGCGCATTTGTGGTTGTCGCCTCTGAATGAGGAAACCCGCCAGCAGATGGATAAGCTGTGGCTGGCACTAGCGGGAACCAAAAGTGAGCATGCGCCGACGCTGGAGATCAACCATCGTCCAATGCAGACGCTGGCCGTCGAAAACCAAACGCTGGCGGTGTCATTCACTACGCTCTGCGTCGATGCCCGCAGCCAGCACGATTACATTGCATTGTCGCGCCTGTTCCACACGGTGCTGTTGTTTGATGTGCCGGTCATGACCCCGCTGATGGAAAGTGAGGCGCGACGCTTTATCGCGCTGGTGGATGAGTTCTACGAACGCCACGTCAAGCTGGTGGTGAGTGCGGCATCTCCCTTATATGAGATCTACCAGGGCGAGCGTCTGAAGTTTGAATTCCAGCGTTGTTTGTCGCGTTTGCAGGAGATGCAAAGCGAGGAGTATCTGAAGCGTGAACATTTAGCCGGTTAAACCTGCCGCAAATCACATAAAGGGGTCGATCTTTGACCCTGACTTCTCTATAATCTTGCGACCCCACGTTACGAGAGAGTTTTTTTCCCAAAACTTTCTATGCGCCGGCATAGGCTATTCGAAGGGGTAGGTTTGCTGGACAATGTCGTGTGAACCTCAACTGACAAAACGTTTGGGTGTTCACCAACGTGTAACTTATTTATTTGGGTAAGCTTTTAATGAAAACTTTTACAGCTAAACCAGAAACCGTAAAACGCGACTGGTATGTTGTTGACGCGACCGGTAAAACTCTGGGCCGTCTGGCTTCCGAACTGGCTCTGCGCCTGCGCGGTAAGCACAAAGCGGAATATACTCCGCACGTAGATACTGGTGATTACATCATCGTTCTGAACGCTGACAAAGTTGCTGTAACCGGCAACAAGCGTACTGACAAAGTGTACTATCACCACACCGGTCACATCGGTGGTATCAAACAAGCGACCTTTGAAGAGATGATTGCTCGCCGTCCTGAGCGTGTGCTTGAAATCGCGGTTAAAGGCATGCTGCCAAAAGGCCCGCTGGGTCGTGCTATGTTCCGTAAACTGAAAGTTTACGCTGGCAACGAGCACAACCACGCGGCACAGCAACCGCAAGTTCTTGACATCTAATCGGGATTATAGGCAATGGCTGAAAATCAATACTACGGCACTGGTCGCCGCAAAAGTTCCGCAGCTCGCGTTTTCATCAAACCGGGTAGTGGTAAAATCGTAATCAACCAACGTTCTCTGGAACAGTACTTCGGTCGTGAAACTGCCCGCATGGTAGTTCGTCAGCCGCTGGAACTGGTCGACATGGTTGAGAAACTGGATCTGTACATCACTGTTAAAGGTGGTGGTATCTCTGGTCAGGCTGGTGCGATCCGTCACGGTATCACCCGCGCTCTGATGGAGTACGACGAATCCCTGCGTGGCGAACTGCGTAAAGCTGGCTTCGTTACCCGTGATGCTCGTCAGGTTGAACGTAAGAAAGTCGGTCTGCGTAAAGCACGTCGTCGTCCGCAGTTCTCCAAACGTTAATTGCTTTCTGCTTCGGCAGACAACAATTTGCGAAAAAACCCGCTTCGGCGGGTTTTTTTATCACTATTGCTCCCCGTGGAAGCACGGTAATCCGCTGATTGCCACCTCTTTTTCCCCATTTCAAGAATCGACTCACCACAAAGGTCACAAAATCTGGTAAACTATCATCCAATTTTCTGCCCAAATGTCAGGTATCGCTCATTTTTTGTTTGTATTTTGAACAGCAATGGCTTTCCTGAGTCTGGGTGACATCACTTCTGGCTGGCCACTGAGTGGCTGGTAGCAGTAAAAATTCTGAATATACCTGGAGGTTTTCATGGCTGTCGCTGCCAACAAACGTTCGGTAATGACGCTGTTTTCTGGTCCTACTGACATCTATAGCCATCAGGTCCGCATCGTGCTGGCTGAAAAAGGTGTTAGTTTCGAGATTGAGCACGTGGAGAAGGACAATCCACCTCAGGATCTGATCGACCTCAACCCGAATCAGAGCGTACCGACACTGGTGGATCGTGAGCTGACCCTGTGGGAATCTCGCATCATTATGGAATACCTGGATGAGCGCTTCCCGCATCCGCCGCTGATGCCGGTTTACCCGGTTGCGCGTGGTGAAAGCCGCCTGTACATGCAGCGTATCGAAAAAGACTGGTACACGCTGATGAACGTCATCGTGAACGGTTCCGCTTCTGAAGCCGAGGTCGCGCGTAAGCGTCTGCGCGAAGAGCTGCTGGCAATCGCGCCAGTATTCGGTCAGAAACCTTACTTCCTGAGCGATGAGTTCAGCCTGGTAGACTGCTACCTGGCGCCGCTGCTGTGGCGTTTACCGCAGCTGGGTATTGAATTCAACGGTGCCGGTTCGAAAGAACTGAAAGGTTATATGACTCGCGTCTTTGAACGTGATTCTTTCCTGGCTTCTCTGACTGAGCCTGAACGTGAAATGCGTCTGGGCCGGGGTTAACCTGTATGGATTTGCCACAGCTAACACCACGCCGTCCGTATCTACTGCGCGCATTCTATGAGTGGTTGTTAGACAACCAGCTCACGCCGCATCTGGTGGTGGATGTGACGCTCCAGGACGTGCAGGTTCCGATGGAATACGCACGTGACGGGCAAATAGTTCTGAATATTGCACCGCGCGCGGTGGGGAACCTGGAACTGGCAAATGACGAAGTACGCTTTAACGCGCGCTTCGGTGGTGTGCCGCGTCAGGTTTCCGTCCCGCTGGCTGCAGTTCTGGCTATTTATGCTCGTGAAAACGGCGCCGGTACGATGTTTGAACCGGAAGCCGCCTACGACGAAGATGTCGCCAGCTTAAATGATGACGACAACGAAGCGTCTGGTTTTGAGAGTGAAACGGTCATGTCGGTCATTGATGGTGATAAGCCTGACAACAGCGACGACAACGATCCGGATGACACTCCTCCGCCGCCTCGCGGCGGGCGCCCAGCGCTACGCGTAGTGAAATAAAGAGTGAAATAAGAAAACAGGCCCTTTCGGGCCTGTTCTGTTTTCTGGCTCTGCAATCAATAAAACAGCGCGATGGTGACTATCATATTCACCACAAACCCCACTGCCATCGGAATAGCGGTGCGCTTTACCACCTCAAAGGGCGACACGCCGGCAATACCTGAAGTCACGACGATCACTGCGGTAATGGGTGATACCGCGCGGGCCAGCGTAGTGGCAAAATGCATCGGCATAATCATCACTACTGCCGGAATATGCAGCCCGGCGGCAATATCCGGGATCAGGCTGGCAAAAGACATAAACGGTGCGTTGCCTGAGCCCATGACGATCGCACAGGCGGCGATGACCACGGCCATGATGATCATCACGCCGATGCCGCCAAGGCCGGAGTGTTCTGCGCCTTTAATCACTGCGTCCACTGTCCCGATAGTCGTCAACCCTTTGGCAAAGATCTCACCGGCGACCACCAGCGTGACAACGTTGGCAAACTGCGTTCCCATGCCGTCAAAAAAAGCCTGCACATCATCCATTGTTTCGCGCAGATTATGTTTATGCAGGAATTCGACAAACATGGTCAGCGTCATGCTCATGAGCATCACCACTACCAGATTCAGTTCTGCCTGCATTAATCCCATATGTGCCAGCAACAGCGAACCCAACATCAGGATCAGCGGCATCACCGGTAAAATGGCGTAATACAGCGGGGGTACATCTTCCAGCGTCTTTTGTTCAGCGAACCCGTTGTTTTCCGGTAACGTTTTTTTATCAAATCGGCGCTGTACGAAAAAATGCGCAATGGCGACAGCGATAATGACGCATGAAGCGACGGGGAGCTGGTAATGGAAGAAGTAGGTGGCGATTTTCATGCCCGCGACCTGCGCGGCAAAAATAGAGTTGGTTTCCAGAATGCCCCATTCAATCGACATCGAGGTGGCAATGACCGCAACCGCGGATAATCGACTCACGCCAAGACTGACCAGCGTTGGGAAAAGCGTCACCATCAGTAGCATGCCTAACCCGGAAGCGCTGGTAATGAACTGCGCCATGATCTGACCAATCACATAGGTGGCGGCCAGCACGACATAGGGGGAACGGATCAGCTTAAGCGGTCGGCTTAACAGGCTAACCATCGCTCTGCTGGCCCCCATTCTGTCCATATAACGGGCATAACCGCCTACCGCCATGATGGATAAACCCAGCCCTGCCGCCCGATTTGAGAGCATACGCAGAATTTCGTTGTAAATATCGACCAGTAGATAGCCGCTACTTTTATCGTCAGCGACCAGCGCGCCGTAACCCAGCCAGACGCCGCAGATCATCAGGAAGATCCCGGCTGCTGCCAGCACGACCTGGGGTTTGTAGTTTTTGAGGATCAAGTAACCCATCGTTAATAAAACGATGACAGAGATAATGATGCCGAACATTGTTTCACTCCATGCCAGGGAAGATGATAAATCCGGTAATAATGCTGTTGTCAAAACGGATGTTATATTTTTCTGGACACTTTTTATGGAGTGGATATCTTATTTTTAACGCAATGGTTAATTTATTTTATGTTATAAAATAGTGGGTTATGACAAATTCTCACATTCATATTCGGAAAATTCACGAAGCCGATATAGCCTTGTTTAATTAAAGGTAATCGGCATGTTTAAGCTAAATATAATATGAATAATAAATATATTATTCATAAGTCAGCCTGTCTGGATGACCATCATTTCACCCTGCTTTCGATCCTGTGTTAGGATAAACCCGCTGTTGTTTGTCACCACGACTTAGCTGAATAGGCCCTATGAACGCATTTGATTCGCAAGCTGAAGACTCTCCATCCACCATTGGCCGTAGCTTACGCAATCGCCCGCTGGCGCGTAAAAAACTGTCTGAGATGGTTGAAGAAGAACTGGAGCAGATGATCCGTCGTCGGGAATTTGGCGAGGGGGAACAACTGCCGTCTGAGCGGGAGCTGATGGCCTTCTTTAATGTGGGCCGTCCTTCTGTACGAGAAGCGCTGGCAGCGTTAAAACGCAAAGGCCTGGTACAAATCAACAACGGCGAGCGCGCCCGCGTTTCGCGTCCTTCGGCTGATACCATTATCAGCGAGCTGTCCGGTATGGCCAAAGATTTCCTCGCGCATCCCGGCGGCATTGCCCACTTCGAGCAGCTGCGGCTGTTCTTTGAATCCAGCCTGGTACGATACGCCGCAGAACACGCCACTGACGAGCAAATCGCCAGACTGGCGAAAGCACTGGAGATCAATAGCCAGTCGCTGGATGACAATACGCTGTTCATTCGCTCGGACGTTGATTTTCACCGCGTGCTGGCGGAGATCCCGGGCAACCCCATCTTTATGGCGATCCATGTTGCGCTGTTAGACTGGCTGATTGCTGCCCGCCCGACCGTTGCCGATCAAGAGTTGTATGAGCACAACAACGTGAGTTATCAGCAGCATATCGCCATTGTCGACGCAATTCGCCAGCGCGATCCTGAAGAAGCTGACCGCGCACTGCAAGAACACCTCAACAGCGTTTCCGCGACCTGGCACGCTTTCAGCAAAAGTAAAAAATTGCGTAAGTGATCGCGATCCTGACGATCGTTTAGTGAAGCAGATCGCACTATAAGCGTTCTGTATTGTATTGCTGCTTATTTGATCTGGTATAACAGGTATAAAGGTATGCAGTCAGATAACACTAATCATCGACAGAGGTAGTTATGGCAAGAGATCTAAAAGGCGTAATGCCAGCGTTGTTAACCCCATTCGATAACCAACAGCGGCTGGATGTTGAGAGTCTGCGCCGGCTGGTGCGTTTCAACATTGGCCAGGGTATTGATGGGCTCTATGTCGGTGGCTCTACGGGCGAGGCCTTTGTCCAAAACAGCGTTGAAAGAGAGCAGGTGCTGGAAATTGTTGCCGAAGAAGCGAAAGGCAAGGTGACGCTTATCGCCCACGTTGGCACGGTGAGTACCGAAGAGAGCCAGCAACTGGCGAGCGCCGCGCATCGCTACGGCTTTGATGCGGTTTCAGCCGTCACGCCGTTTTACTATCCGTTCAGTTTTGAAGAACACTGCGATCACTACCGCGCAATCATTGATTCGGCGAATGGATTGCCGATGGTGGTCTATAACATCCCAGCGCTGAGCGGCGTAAAACTGACGCTGGATCAGATCAACACGCTGGTGACGCTACCTGGCGTTGGCGCGCTGAAGCAAACTTCCGGCGATCTCTATCAGATGGAACAGATCCGCCGCGCTCATCCCGATCTGGTGCTTTATAACGGTTATGACGAGATCTTCGCTTCTGGTTTGCTGGCGGGTGCAGATGGCGGTATCGGTAGCACTTACAACATCATGGGATGGCGTTATCAGGGAATTGTGAAAGCACTCAAAGAAGGCGACATTCGGACGGCACAAAAGCTGCAAACTGAGTGCAATAAGGTTATCGATCTGCTCATTAAGGTTGGCGTGTTCCGCGGCCTGAAAACGGTACTGCACTATATGGACGTGATTTCTGTTCCGCTGTGTCGTAAGCCGTTTGCCTCGGTAGATGAACGCTATCTGCCAGAACTGAAAGCGCTGGCTAACCAACTGCTGGCGGAAAAGGCGTAATCGCGGGTCGCCGGGGAGCTTTGCTCGCCCGGCCTGGATTTTCGACCGTAGGCCGGATAAGACAAAGCCGCTATCCGGCACAACAACAAAAATCGTCGGGAGAGTAAAATGAGTACTTCTACCCAGAGCATCCCGTGGTATCGCCATCTCAATCGGGCGCAATGGCGGGCATTTTCCGCCGCCTGGCTGGGATATTTACTTGATGGTTTTGATTTTGTGTTAATCGCCCTTGTGCTGACCGAAGTTCAAGGTGAATTCGGTCTGACGACGGTGCAGGCTGCCAGTTTGATCTCAGCCGCCTTTATCTCACGCTGGTTTGGCGGGTTAATGTTGGGGGCCATGGGCGACCGTTACGGACGCCGCCTGGCAATGGTCACCAGCATCATTCTGTTCTCTGTGGGGACGCTGGCTTGCGGCTTTGCGCCGGGCTACACCACCATGTTTATCGCTCGCCTGGTTATCGGGATGGGGATGGCTGGCGAGTACGGATCCAGTGCCACCTATGTCATTGAAAGCTGGCCTAAACACCTGCGTAACAAAGCCAGTGGTTTCCTGATCTCCGGCTTCTCCGTTGGCGCAGTGGTCGCCGCCCAGGTTTACAGCCTGGTGGTCCCGGTCTGGGGATGGCGCGCGCTGTTCTTCATCGGCATTCTGCCGATTATCTTCGCCCTCTGGCTGCGTAAAAATATTCCGGAAGCGGAAGACTGGAAAGAGAAACACGAAGGCAAAGCGCCGGTGCGTACGATGGTGGACATTCTCTATCGGGGCGAACATCGGGTTATCAATATTCTGATGACTCTCGCTGCTGCAACCGCGCTGTGGTTCTGCTTTGCGGGCAATCTGCAAAATGCGGCTATCGTGGCGATACTCGGGCTGATATGCGCATTTATCTTCATTAGCTTTATGGTGCAAAGCAGCGGTAAGCGTTGGCCCACGGGCGTCATGCTGATGGTCGTCGTGCTGTTCGCCTTCCTTTACTCGTGGCCGATTCAGGCGCTGCTGCCTACATATCTGAAAACCGAACTCATGTATGACCCCTCAACGGTTGCCAGAGTGCTCTTCTTCAGCGGCTTTGGCGCGGCGGTCGGCTGTTGCGTCGGTGGGTTTCTTGGCGACTGGCTGGGCACCCGTAAAGCCTATGTCTGCAGTCTCCTGGCCTCGCAGCTACTGATTATTCCGGTATTTGCGATCGGTGGTTCAAACGTCTGGGTCCTGGGTTTGCTGCTGTTTTTCCAGCAAATGCTCGGTCAGGGGATCTCCGGGATCTTACCGAAATTAATTGGTGGCTATTTCGATACCGACCAGCGAGCTGCGGGTCTGGGCTTCACCTACAACGTTGGGGCGCTTGGCGGGGCACTGGCACCGATCATCGGCGCACTGATTGCACAACGTCTGGATCTGGGAACCGCGTTGGGATCGCTCTCCTTCGGCCTGACATTTGTGGTGATCCTGCTGATTGGTCTCGATATGCCGTCCCGCGTACAGCGCTGGCTGCGTCCTGAAGCGTTACGTACGCATGACGCCATCGATGGTCGACCGTTTAGCGGGGCCGTGCCGTTCGGCGGTGACAAAAGCACCATGGTGAAATCCAAAAGTTAATCGGGTTGCCCGGCGCTAAACCGGGCAACTAGCGAAAGGGAAGAACGATGTCGTTATTTAAGCAACGGGATAAAAAGATTATCACCGCGAAGCAGAAGGCTGCGTCATGACTACGCTGGCGATTGATATCGGTGGCACCAAACTGGCTGCAGCTCTGGTGGACAGCAACCTGCGAATCCGCGAACGGCGCGAATTGCCAACACCTGCCAGCAAAACGCCGGATGCGCTGCGCGCCGCGTTACAGGCACTGATTGCGCCGCTACAAGAGCAGGTGAAGCGGGTGGCGATCGCCTCGACGGGGATTATCCGTGAGGGTTCTCTGCTGGCGCTGAATCCATATAACCTCGGCGGGTTGCTGCATTTTCCGTTGCGGCAAACGCTAAAAGATCTCACAGGTTTGCCGACGCTGGCGGTCAATGACGCGCAGGCCGCGGCGTGGGCTGAGTATCATGCGCTTGGCGGCGAGTACCGCGATATGGTGTTTATTACCGTTTCCACCGGCGTGGGCGGCGGAGTCGTGAGTGCAGGGAAACTGCTGACCGGAGTCGGCGGTCTGGCCGGGCATCTGGGACACACGCTGGCCGATCCGCATGGCCCCGTGTGCGGCTGCGGGCGGGTGGGCTGCGTTGAGGCGATCGCATCCGGTCGAGGGATCGCGGCGGCTGCCGAAGGCGCGCTTGCCGGATGCGACGCAAAAACTATTTTTAGCCGTGCCGGGCAGGGGGATGAGCAGGCCAGCCGGTTGATCCATCGCTCAGCGCGAACATTGGCAAGGCTTGTCGCCGATGTGAAGGCCACGACCGATTGCCAGTGCGTGGTCATTGGCGGCAGCGTTGGGCTGGCTGAAGGGTATCTGGCGCTGGTGGAACATTATCTGGCAGAAGAGCCTGCGGCCTATCACGTGGAGTTACTGGCGGCGCATTACCGTCATGACGCTGGATTATTGGGGGCCGCGCTGTTGGCCCGGGGAGAATAATGATGATCACAGATGAATTGCGTTCACTACCTTCTTCCGGATTACATCCGGTATTACAGGAAGCACTAACGCTGGCCGTTGCGGCAAGACCGCAGGAGAAACCACCAGGACGCTATGAGCTGCAGGGCGATAATATTTTTATGAACGTCATGCAGTTCGCCACGCAGAGCCCGGAGCAAAAGAAAGCGGAGCTGCATCAGCAGTACATTGACATTCAGGTGCTGTTGTCCGGTGAAGAACGCATTCTGTTCGGGATGACCGATTCTGCTCGCCAGTGCGAAGAAAGGCATGCTGAGGACGATTATCAGCTGTGCAATCACATTGCCGATGAGCAGGCGCTCACCTTAAAGCCGGGAAGATTCGCAATTTTTATGCCGGGTGAGCCGCATAAACCGGGTTGTGCGGTGGAGGAGCCAGGGGAAATCAAAAAAGTTGTGATTAAGGTGCGCGCCAGCTTATTACACGCCTGACGATGAGAGAGACGTGTCGGATGACAAGGTTTGCGCCATCCGACACGGGATATAACAATTTAGCGCTTAAACGTCACCGCTTCCGGCTGCGTCAAATGCAGCATGGTCTGGCTGGGGACCGTCTCGGCAATGACTCGCCCGTGACGAATAGAATATCGTGCAGGCGTCTGGCGACGAACCGCGTCAAATCCATTTTCAGCCGGTAAAATCACCAGATTCGCCGAGTTCCCCACGCTCAGGCCATAGTCCTGCAGGTGCAGAGTTTTCGCGCTGTGGGTAGTGATCAGATTCAGTCCATCATTTATCTGCCCATACCCCATCAACTGGCACACGTGTAAACCCATATGCAGCACCTGTAACATATTTGCGGTGCCTAATGGATACCACGGATCGAAGACGTCATCATGACCAAAGCAGACGTTAATCTCCGCTTCCAGCATCTCTTTGACACGCGTGACGCCGCGGCGTTTAGGATAAGTGTCAAAGCGTCCTTGCAGGTGAATATTGACCAGCGGATTCGCCACGAAGTTAATACCGGACATTTTTAACAGGCGGAAAAGACGGGAAGCATATGCGCCGTTATAGGAGTGCATTGCCGTGGTATGACTGGCGGTCACGCGCTCGCCCATATTGTAGCGATGCGCCAGCGCTGCGACGGTTTCAACAAAGCGTGATTGCTCATCGTCAATTTCGTCGCAGTGCACATCGATAAGTCGGTCGTATTTTTGCGCCAGGGCGAAGATTTTGTGCAGCGACTCCACGCCATATTCACGCGTAAATTCAAAGTGGGGAATCGCGCCGATGACGTCGGCTCCCAAACGCACGGCCTCTTCTAACAGCGCTTCACCGTTGGGATAAGACAGAATACCTTCTTGCGGGAATGCGACAATTTGCAGCTCTACCCACGGCGCAACCTCCTGCTTCACTTCCAGCATGGCTTTCAAAGCCGTTAGCGTAGGATCGGAAACGTCAACGTGGGTACGGACATACTGGATACCGTTCGCCATCTGCCATTTCAGGGTCTGCATCGCGCGCGCTTTGACGTCTTCGTGAGTCAGCATTGCCTTACGCTCGGCCCAGCGCTCAATGCCCTCAAACAACGTACCTGACTGGTTCCAGCTCGGCTCACCCGCGGTTTGCGTGGTATCCAGATGAATATGTGGCTCAACGAAAGGTGGGATTGCCAGACCGCCCTCGGCATCAAGTACTTCGCCTTGCGGCAATGCAGCTGCGTCCTGAGGCTCAATCCGGCTGAAGCGCCCGTTTTCAATCGTGAGCTGCCACAATCCTTCGCGTCCCTGTAAACGCGCCTGACGGATGGTGATGTTATTGTTCTGCATGGCTGACCTCTGGTGATTTAGCAAGGCTGCGATTGAAAAGTGGATTCAGCAGGATATAGCTGAATACGCCGCCGAGTACGGCGTTGACTGGCACAATACCGGGAATATAGTGACCGGCGGCGATGCCCAGTGCAACGGACAAAATAGCTATCCAGTTGACGGTCATAAATCGTGCTTTGCTGAAATCGGCATATCGGCGATGGTTCAGCAGATAGTCGGCGATAATTACCCCGCCAATCGGTGGAATCGCTGCCGACAGAAATGTTAGCCAGCCAACAAAGTTATTGTAAAGCCACAGCGCGCAGAGTGTGCCAATAATGCCGTTAGCCACCGACAGCGTACGGCTGGAAAGGCCGGTAATATTGGCAAAGCCCAGACCTGATGCATACAGCGCGTTGTCATTGGTGGTCCAGATATTCAGGCCGAGTACCACAATCGCTGGCAGCAGCAGGCCCTGGGCTATCATCACGTCAGAAATATCCGCTTGCCCGACAGCGGCAGCGCCCGCAGCCCCAAAGATAAACATCAATGAGTTGCCGAGGAAAAACGCCACCATCGCAATCAGCACCGCGCCTTTGGCGTTGCGACCAAAGCGAACAAAGTCGGCGGTTAAGGTACCGGCGCTGACAAACGAGCCTACCACCAGCGCCAGAGCGGTGGAGAAATTAAGCGGCGTTTGCGGCACAATCGCTTTTAAATGGTCTAAACCGCCGACATCGCTTACCGCCAGCCAGACGGAGTAGCTGCCAAGAATGACGATGGCGGGCACGGCGATGATAGATAAAATGGTCAGTGCCGAGATGCCAAAAAAGATGGTCATCGTCATCAGCAGACCGGAAACCGCAATCAGGATATTGACGTCAATTCCCGTCGCTTTGCCAACCGGAATGGCAAACATGGCCACACCCACGCCAAACCAACCCACCTGGGTACCGCCTAATAGCAGTGAAGGAAGCCAGGAGCCTTTCACCCCAAATGAATAACGCGCCAGAAGGTGGGTCGAGAGCCCTGTTTTTGCGCCGATGAAACCGAGAAATGCAGTGTAAATACCGAGGAGAAGATTACCGAAGAGAACTGCCAGGAAGAAATCATTATAAGAAAGACCGGTACCGAGTGTGCCACCGGTCCACATACTGGCGGAAAAAAATGTGAGCCCCAACATAACAAACGTTAGTGGTATCACGCCTTTCCGCGCCGCCAGAGGGACGGGGCCCTGGCTATAATTGTTGTCCTGCGACACAACGCCTCCATGAATTTTGCCCAAAAAATCCGCCGCATAATATACAGTTCTCAGAATAAAGCAAACGTTTCCGTGTGATATTTTCTTGATAATTATTCATGGCATTAATGGTTTGCTGGTTTTTCTCCGTCGTCAGTGAACCACCGCGTGTGAGTTGAGTTTCCAGCATGGTTTGCGAACGAATAAGTTCGTCTGTGAGTAATACCAGTAAGCTGACCATGTAAGCGGAAAAATATTAGCTCCCCATCCATCAGCGTCAGGCTGTGGCAGGGGAGCTCGAAGAGTTACACTTCCAGGTAATTCAGTATCCCGTCAGCCGCTTTACGACCTTCGGCAATCGCGGTGACCACCAGATCCGAACCGCGCACGATGTCGCCACCGGCGAAGATTTTCGGGTTGCTGGTCTGGAAGGCGATGTCACTGCGTTCCGGAGCGATAATCCGGCCCTGAGAATCCAGTTCGACGCTGTGTTTTGCCAACCATTCCATACTGTGCGGACGGAAACCAAACGCCAGTACCACCGCATCCGCCGGTACAACGTGCTCGGAACCGGCGACGATCTCCGCGCGGCGACGACCTTTCGCATCCGGTTCGCCCATTTCGGTACGCGCCATTTTCACGCCGCATACTTTACCGTTGGCATTCACTTCCACACCTAACGGCTGTACGTTGAACTGGAATTCCACGCCTTCTTCACGCGCGTTTTTCACCTCGCGTTTGGAGCCCGGCATGTTCTCTTCGTCGCGGCGATAGGCGCAGATTACGTGCGCTGCGTTCTGGCGAATCGAGGTGCGCACACAGTCCATCGCGGTATCGCCCCCGCCGAGAACGACGACGCGTTTGCCTTCCATGCTGATGTACGGCTCGTCGCTGCTTTCGCCAAAGCCCATCAACTGTTTGGTATTGGCGATCAGGAACGGCAGGGCGTCGAATACGCCGGAAGCGTCTTCGTTTTCCAGCCCACCGCGCATGGATTGGTAAGTACCCACGCCGAGGAACACCGCGTCGTAATCCTTCAGCAGGTCGTCGAGCTGTACGTCGCGACCCACTTCGGTATTGAGTTTGAACTCAATACCCATGCCGGTGAAGATTTCACGGCGGCGGGTCATGACCTCTTTCTCCAGCTTGAAAGCCGGGATGCCGAAGGTCAGCAGACCACCGATCTCCGGATGACGATCAAACACCACCGCCTTCACGCCGTTGCGGGTTAGCACATCAGCGCAGGCCAGGCCCGCCGGACCCGCACCGATAATCGCCACGCGTTTGTCCGTCTGGTGCACACCGGTCATATCCGGACGCCAGCCCATTTCGAACGCTTTATCGTTGATATAGCGCTCGATGTTACCGATGGTCACCGCGCCGAACTCGTCGTTCAGGGTACAGGATCCTTCACACAGACGATCCTGAGGGCAGACGCGACCGCAAACTTCCGGCAGGGTGTTAGTCTGGTGTGACAGCTCGGCCGCTTCAAAAATACGCCCCTCGTTGGCCAGCTTCAGCCAGTTCGGGATGTAGTTATGCACCGGGCACTTCCACTCGCAGTACGGGTTGCCGCAGGACAGGCAGCGATCTGCCTGCGCTTTGGCCTGACCTTCGGAAAACGGCTCGTAGATCTCGATAAACTCGATCTTACGGATCTTCAGCGGTTTCTTCGGCGGATCAACGCGCTGCAGGTCGATAAATTGGTATACGTTCTGACTCATTGCTGCTACCCCTTACTGCGCCTGCACACGCAGCTCTGCTGCGCTACGACTACGGTGACCCAACAGTGCTTTCACATCACTGGATTTTGGTTTTACCAGCGCGAATTTCGCTGAGAATGCTGGCCAGTTAGCCAGGATCTCTTCGCCGTGTGAAGAGCCGGTATGTTGCACGTGCTCGGTAATCAGACCGCGCAGGTGTTCCTCATGAATGGCCAGAGAATCAACGTCCAGCACTTCCACCAGTTCCGGGTTCACGCGCTTGCGGAAATCACCGTCTTCATCCAGTACGTAGGCGAATCCTCCCGTCATACCCGCCCCGAAGTTGACGCCCGTTTTACCGAGAATACAGACGATGCCGCCGGTCATATACTCGCAGCCGTTGTCGCCGATACCTTCCACCACGGTGATAGCGCCGGAGTTACGCACCGCAAAGCGCTCGCCCGCACGGCCTGCTGCAAACAGACGACCGCCGGTGGCGCCGTACAGGCAGGTGTTACCGATGATGCTCGCCTCATGGCTACGGAAAGCCGAGCCAACCGGAGGACGCACTGCCAGCAGGCCGCCCGCCATGCCTTTACCGACATAGTCGTTGGCATCGCCGGTCAGATACAGCTCCACGCCGCCCGCGTTCCACACGCCAAAGCTCTGGCCCGCAGTACCGTTGAAGTGTGCTTTAATCGGGTCAGATGCCAGCCCCTGATCGCCGTGGGTCTGGGCAATATAGCCAGACAGCGACGCACCCACGGAACGGTCGGTGTTGCGGATATCGAACCAGAAGGTTTTGCTCTGGCGCTCGTCGACATACGGTTTTGCTTGTTGCAGGAGCTGTGCGTTCAGTACGCCGTTATCAAACGGCGGGTTGTTCTCGGTGCAGAACAACGCCTTACCAGGATGCGGCTCGGCGGTTTCCAGCAGACGAGACAGTTCCAGTTTCTGTTGCTTGGCGGTAAACCCTTCCAGCTCTTTGAGCAGGTCGGTACGACCAATCAGATCCACCAGACGTTTCACGCCCAGCTCGGCCATCAGCTCGCGCACTTCGCGGGCGATAAATTCAAAGTAGTTGGTCACTTTGAACGGCAGACCGTGATAGTGGTTCTTACGCAGTTTGTCGTCCTGAGTTGCCACGCCGGTTGCGCAGTTGTTCAGATGGCAAATACGCAGATATTTACAGCCCAGCGCGACCATTGGACCGGTGCCGAAACCGAAGCTTTCCGCGCCGAGAATCGCCGCTTTAATGATATCCACGCCAGTTTTCAGACCGCCATCGACCTGCAGACGAATCTTGTGACGCAGACCGTTGGCGACCAGCGCCTGCTGGGTCTCCACCAGACCCAGCTCCCATGGGCAGCCCGCATATTTCACCGAGGAGAGCGGGCTTGCGCCGGTGCCGCCGTCGTAGCCAGCGATGGTGATGAGGTCTGCATAGGCTTTTGCCACGCCGGTGGCGATGGTGCCGACGCCTGGTTCAGAAACCAGCTTCACCGAGATCATCGCTTTCGGGTTGACCTGTTTGAGGTCGAAAATCAGCTGCGCTAAGTCCTCGATAGAGTAGATATCGTGGTGCGGCGGCGGGGAGATCAGCGTCACGCCCGGCACTGAATAGCGCAGTTTAGCGATGTACGGGGTAACTTTATCACCCGGCAACTGACCGCCTTCGCCCGGTTTCGCGCCCTGAGCGACTTTAATCTGAATGACGTCGGCGTTGACCAGGTACGCCGGGGTTACGCCAAAGCGACCGGAAGCCACCTGCTTAATACGCGATACCTTGTTGGTGCCATAACGCGTAGGATCTTCGCCGCCTTCGCCAGAGTTAGAGTTACCACCGATGCTGTTCATCGCTTCCGCCAACGCCTCGTGTGCTTCCGGGCTTAATGCGCCGATAGACATGGCTGCTGTATCAAAGCGTTTAAATAATTCGCTCGCGGGTTCTACCTCGTCAATGCTCACGGCTTCATCGCCGGGCGTAATCGCCAGCAGATCGCGCAGCGTGGCCGCCGGACGCTCATTGACCAGCCTGGCATATTCCTGATAGTCGCTGTATTCGCCGCTTTGTACTGCCTGTTGCAGTGTGCGCACCACGTCCGGGTTGTAAGCGTGGTATTCACCGCCGTGGACGTACTTCAGCAAACCGCCCTGGCTAATAGGTTTCCGCGCCAGCCAGGCATGTTTCGAGAGGTTTAGCAGATCCTGCTGGAAGTCGACAAACCCTGCGCCGCTGATGCGGCTGACTACGCCCTGGAAGCACAGCGCCACGACATCATCATGCAGACCAACGGCTTCAAACAGCTTCGAGCAGCGGTAAGAGGCGATGGTTGAGATGCCCATTTTGGACATGATTTTGTACAGACCTTTGTTGATGCCGTTACGGTAGTTCAGCATCACGGTCCGGTAATCTTTGGCAATCGCCTGAGTGTCGATCAGACGCCCCAGCGTTTCATACGCCAGATACGGATAAATGGCTGTCGCGCCAAAGCCGAGCAGTACCGCGAAGTGGTGCGGGTCACGGGCGCTCGCCGTTTCAACGATGATGTTGGCGTCGCAACGCAGGCTTTGTTCTACCAGACGCGTTTGCACTGCGCCCACGGCCATTGGTGCCGGAACCGGCAGACGGTTTTTTGCGATATTACGGTCAGAGAGCACCAGCAGTACCGTGCCGTTACGTACCATCTGTTCCGCCTTATCGCACAAGGCTTTGACGGTCTCTTCGAGCGTGGTTTCGGTCACGTCGAAGGTGATATCCAGACGGTCAGCGCGATAATGCTCCTCTTTCATGGTGGTGAGCTGGGTGAAATCGGAGTACAGCAGGATCGGCGATTTAAAGCTCAGACGGTGTGCCTGACCTTCCGCTTCGCAGAAGACATTCATCTCGCGACCGATGCTGGTGGCCAGCGACATAACGTGCGCTTCACGCAGCGGGTCGATAGGCGGGTTAGTCACCTGCGCGAACTGCTGGCGGAAGTAGTCATAAATGATGCGCGGCTGGCTGGACAGCACGGCAAACGGGGTATCATCCCCCATGGAACCGACCGCTTCCTGGCCGTTTTCACCGAGTACGCGGATCACGGAATCCAGCTCTTCGGCACTGTAGTTAAACTGTTTCTGGTAGCTGGCGAGGGTATCATCGTCCAGCTCGCGGCTGCCGACCTGATCGTCAGCCAGCTCTTCGAACGGCACCAGACGACGAACGTTTTTCTCCATCCACTCTTTGTACGGGTGGCGGCTTTTCAGGTCATTGTCGGTTTCGGCAGAGTGCAGAATGCGCCCGCTGCGGGTGTCGATAACCATCAGCTCGCCAGGGCCGACGCGACCTTTCTCGACGACTTCATCCGGCTGATAATCCCAGATCCCAACTTCAGAGGCGCAGGTAATCAGCTTGTCTTTGGTGATGACGTAGCGCGCCGGACGCAGGCCGTTACGGTCAAGGTTACAGGCGGCAAAGCGGCCGTCGGACATAACAATGCCCGCCGGGCCATCCCACGGCTCCATGTGCATGGAGTTAAAGTCAAAGAACGCGCGCAGCTCCGGGTCCATATCCGGGTTGTTCTGCCAGGCCGGCGGCACCAGTAAACGCATGGCGCGAATAATGTCCATCCCGCCAGCCAGCAGCAGTTCCAGCATGTTATCCATTGAGCTGGAGTCGGAGCCGGTTTCGTTAACGAACGGTGCGGCGTCGTGCAGGTCAGGGATCAGTGGCGTCTGGAATTTATAGGTACGTGCGCGTGCCCACTGGCGGTTGCCGGTGATGGTGTTGATTTCACCGTTATGCGCCAGGTAGCGGAACGGTTGCGCCAGCGGCCAGCGCGGTACGGTATTGGTGGAGAAGCGCTGGTGGAACAGGCAGATGGCCGATTCCAGACGCAGGTCCGCCAGGTCCAGGTAAAAGCGCGGCAGATCCGCCGGCATACACAGACCTTTATAGATATTGACCAGGTTCGACAAGCTACAGACGTAGAAGTCTTTATCGTCCTGGAGGCGTTTTTCGATACGACGGCGCGCGATGAACAGGCGGCGCTCCATATCACGTGGACGCCAGCCCGCAGGGGCGTTGACAAAAATTTGCTCGATACGAGGCAGGGAGGAGAGGGCGATTTCACCGAGAACACCTTCGTTGGTCGGCACGTCGCGCCAGCCGACAATCGACAGGGTCTCCTGCTGTAATTCTTCTTCGACAATGCGACGAGAAGCCGCAGCCAGTTCAGCGTCTTTATTTAAAAAGATCATGCCGACGGCATAGTTTTTAGCTAAACGCCAGCCGCGCTCTTGCGCCACGATGCGGAAAAAGCGGTCAGGTTTTTGTAACAGCAAACCGCAACCATCGCCGGTTTTACCATCGGCTAGAATTGCGCCACGGTGCTGCATGCGGGCCAGTGCGTGTATGGCGGTACGCACTACCTTGTGGCTAGGTTCGCCTTCTATGTGGGCGATCAGGCCGAAACCACAGTTATCCCTCTCAAGGGATTTATCGTACAACATATCAGTGAACCTCCCCAGGCTCTGCGGGATTCCCATCTGGACCGTTGCGCACGGGCACACCAAGAGCATGGCGACGGGGTTTGCGTGTCATACGCTTACCTCGCATTCGCCCTCTTTATCCTTTTCGCATAGGTCAAACAAGTTTGAGGACTTGCTTCAGAGGGAATCTCAATTACTGCATAAATATGATGAGCAGACTGCTCATCCAGAAAGCTTCCAGCGGATTTCCACGTTATCGGGAATCCACACACAGGTCAAATGGCAATCTTATTTATGCAAAAATGTGCTATAGGGCGATTAACTTTATGAATATGTTGAAAATTAAGGCTTTTTTACATTGATTTAACGCAAGGAGAATGGAGAGCGAAGTGTGATCTGTCTCACTGTCAGAAAGGCTGTATATCCCCCGCCCTCCCTTTGTTTATCGCTATGCTTGGCATTTTATGCTGGTTTTTGGAGTTTTGGCGTCTTAAAGATACTGTTTTTATGCCGAGAGTATAAGAAGATAAAAAAAACAGTCGGATATAAGGAAAAGTAATTTCATTTTTAATGAATTAAATTTCGATTATTTTGATTTGTTATGCAATGAATAAAGGCACGCCAGGGCGATTGATCCAGGTCATCGCCGACTGGGGCAAAAAATGGCAGGCTTTGGCCTCTTTTCAAGGCGCGGTCTACCAGATTATGCAGTTACAGAAATTAGTCAATATGTTTGGTGGGGATCTTTCTCGCCGTTATGGACAAAAGGTTCATAAACTCACGCTTCACGGCGGCTTTAGCTGTCCAAATCGTGATGGCACCATCGGACGTGGTGGATGTACTTTCTGCAATGTCGCCTCGTTTGCCGATGAAGCACAGCAGCACCATTCTATTGCCGAGCAGCTTGAGCATCAGGCGCATCTGGTCAATCGCGCGAAACGCTATCTGGCCTATTTCCAGGCCTATACCAGCACCTTTGCTGAAGTGCAGGTGCTGCGTTCGATGTATCAGCAGGCGGTTAGCCAGGCCAGTATCGTCGGGTTATGCGTTGGGACGCGCCCCGACTGTGTGCCGGATGCGGTACTCGATCTGCTTTGCGAGTATAAAGACCTCGGCTATGAGGTATGGCTGGAACTCGGTTTGCAAACTGCGCATGACAAAACCCTGCATCGTATTAACCGCGGCCATGATTTTGCCTGCTACCAACGCACTACGCGACTGGCACGCGAGCGTGGGCTGAAAGTGTGCTCGCACCTGATTGTCGGTCTGCCGGGAGAAGGGCAGGCAGAATGCCTGCAAACCATGGAACGTGTAGTGGAGACGGGTGTTGACGGTATTAAGCTGCACCCGCTGCATATTGTGAAAGGCAGTACGATGGCGAAAGCCTGGGAAGCCGGGCGGCTGAACGGAATTGAACTGGACGACTATACGGTTACCGCCGGGGAGATGATCCGTCATACGCCGCCAGAGGTGATTTATCATCGAATTTCCGCCAGCGCGCGCCGCCCAACGCTGTTGGCACCGCTATGGTGTGAAAACCGCTGGACCGGCATGGTCGAACTGGATAAGTACCTTAACAAGTACGGTGTGCAAGGCTCGGCGCTCGGTACGCCATGGGTACAGCCTGAGAACTAACTCTCCGTAGGCCGGATAAGGCAAAGCCGACATCCGGCAATCTGCGCCTGCTTGCCTGATGGCGCTTTGCTTATCAGGCCTACGATGGCCTCTCCGCGGTCATTTCACCGATAACCTCCGCATTTCTTGCACAATCTTCAACGTCACGCTGAGAATTGAGTATTATTGTGCCAAGTTGTCGTGAAGGAACCCTCTATGAAGCAAATCCGTATGCTGGCGCAATATTACGTCGACCTGATGATGAAGTTAGGTCTGGTGCGCTTTTCGCTGCTGTTGGCGCTGGCTCTGGTGGTGTTGGCAATTGTGGTGCAAATGGCTGTCACCATGGTGCTGCATGGCCAGGTAGAAAGCATTGATGTCATCCGCTCTATCTTTTTTGGTCTGTTAATTACCCCCTGGGCCGTCTATTTCTTGTCTGTGGTGGTGGAGCAACTTGAGGAGTCCCGGCAACGCCTGTCACGACTGGTACAAAAGCTGGAAGAGATGCGCGAGCGAGATCTCAAGCTCAATGTGCAGCTGAAAGATAATATTGCCCAGCTCAATCAGGAAATTGTTGAGCGTGAAAAAGCCGAAGCGGAGCGCCAGGAAACATTCGAACAACTGAAGGTTGAAATCAAAGAGCGCGAAGAGGCGCAGATCCAGCTTGAGCAACAGTCTTCCTTTTTACGCTCTTTCCTTGATGCCTCGCCGGATCTGGTTTTTTATCGCAATGAAGATAAAGAGTTTTCCGGCTGTAACCGTGCTATGGAGCTGCTGACCGGCAAGAGTGAAAAGCAGCTGGTGAACTTAAAACCGGCTGACGTTTACTCTCCTGAAGCGGCTGAAAAGGTGATTGAGACCGACGAGAAGGTGTTCCGTCATAATGTTTCGCTCACCTACGAACAGTGGCTGGACTACCCGGACGGGCGCAAAGCCTGCTTTGAAATTCGCAAAGTGCCTTACTATGACCGCGTAGGTAAACGACATGGTCTGATGGGCTTTGGGCGCGATATTACCGAGCGTAAGCGTTATCAGGACGCGCTTGAGCGCGCCAGCCGCGATAAGACCACCTTTATTTCTACCATCAGCCACGAGCTGCGCACCCCGCTTAACGGCATTGTCGGCTTAAGCCGGATCCTGCTGGATACGGATCTGACCGCGGAACAGGAAAAATACCTGAAAACAATCCACGTCTCTGCTGTGACGCTGGGGAATATTTTCAACGATATTATCGATATGGATAAGATGGAGCGACGTAAAGTCCAGCTCGATAACCAGCCGATCGATTTCACCAGCTTTATGGCGGATCTGGAAAACCTCTCTGGCCTACAGGCGCAGCAAAAAGGGCTGCGCTTTGTGCTTGAGCCGACGTTACCGCTGCCGCATAAGGTCATTACCGACGGAACGCGTCTGCGTCAGATCCTGTGGAATCTGATCAGCAACGCCGTGAAGTTTACCCAGCAGGGGCAGGTGACCGTGCGGGCGCGCTATGACCAGGGGAATATGCTGCATTTCGAAGTTGAAGATTCCGGCATCGGCATTCCGCAGGATGAGCAGGATAAAATCTTCGCTATGTATTATCAGGTGAAGGACAGTAACGGCGGTAAACCGGCTACGGGGACCGGGATTGGTTTGGCCGTGTCGAAGCGTCTGGCGAAAAACATGGGCGGTGATATTACGGTTTCCAGCCAGGCAGGAAAAGGGTCCATCTTTACGCTAACCGTGCATGCCCCTGCGGTAGCGGAAGAGATTGAAGATGCTTTTGAAGACGATGAACTGCCGCTGCCAGCCCTGAATGTGCTGCTGGTAGAAGACATTGAGCTGAACGTTATTGTTGCGCGCTCCGTGCTGGAAAAATTAGGCAACAGCGTGGATGTCGCGATGACCGGGAAAGCCGCGCTGGAAATGTTCACGCCGGGTGAATATGACCTGGTATTACTGGATATTCAGCTACCGGATATGACTGGGCTGGATATCTCCCGCGAGTTGACGCAAAAATACTCGCGTGAAGACTTGCCGCCGCTGGTGGCCCTTACCGCCAACGTTCTGAAAGATAAAAAAGAGTATCTGGAGGCGGGAATGGACGACGTGCTGAGTAAGCCGCTGTCAGTCCCGGCTTTAACCGCCATGATCAAAAAATACTGGGATACCCGAAACAAAGAGGAGAGCACTGTGACATCTGAAGAGAGCAGTAAATCGCAAGCGCTGTTAGATATTCCTATGTTGGAACAATACCTCGAGCTGGTGGGTCCGAAGTTAATTACCGACGGGCTGGCGGTGTTTGAGAAAATGATGCCGGGATATTTGAGCGTGCTGGAATCCAATCTGACTGCACGTGATAAAAAAGGCGTGGTTGAGGAAGGCCATAAAATTAAAGGCGCAGCAGGTTCAGTGGGGCTGCGTCACCTGCAACAGCTAGGTCAGCAAATCCAGTCGCCGGATCTTCCTGCCTGGGAAGATAACGTTGCTGAATGGATTGAAGAGATGAAGCAGGAGTGGCAGCACGACGTGGCAGTATTAAAAGCCTGGGTGGCGAGTGTGGAAAAAAAATGACCCCGGCTTGACCGGGGTGCGCGAATACTGCGCCAACACCAGGGAAATCGTGGCTGCGCCGTAAATTATTATCATTGTTTACAAGGGCGCAGCCCTAATTTTCAGGCCGCACGCAGTTAAGATAGCAAATCTTAAATAATTTGTTACATGAATCAGTTAAATGTGTGAAGCGTAGCATTTTAATCATAATAACTAATATGTTTCAGCCAGTTGAGAAAGGAGTATTACGATGAAAAAAGTGGGTGTAGTGCTCAGCGGATGCGGCGTGTATGACGGTGCAGAGATCCATGAAACTGTTCTCACGCTTCTGGCCATTGCCCGCAACGGCGCTCAGGCTGTCTGTTTCGCACCAGATAAACAACAAGCGGATGTGATTAATCATCTGACCGGCGAACCGATGCCGGAAACACGTAATGTCCTGATTGAAGCCGCTCGCATCACTCGCGGCGAGATTCGCCCGCTTGCTCAAGCGATCTCAACGGAACTGGATGCGTTGATCGTGCCGGGTGGTTTTGGCGCCGCCAAAAACCTGAGTAATTTTGCCAGCCAGGGCAGCGAATGCCGGATTGACAGCGATTTAGCCGCGCTGGCAGTTGCCATGCATCAGATGGGTAAGCCGCTGGGATTTATGTGCATTGCGCCCGCCATGTTACCCAAAATTTTTGATTTTCCGCTGCGTCTGACCATTGGCACTGATATCGATACGGCAGAGGTACTGGAAGAGATGGGCGCAGAACATGTGCCTTGTCCGGTTGACGACATTGTCGTTGATGAAGACAACAAAATCGTCACCACGCCCGCCTATATGCTGGCGCAGGATATCGCTCAGGCCGCGAGTGGCATCGATAAACTGGTCTCGCGTGTGCTGGTGCTGGCGGAATGAGAAAAGGCGTTACCGCTTTTCTGCGGCGCATCTTTCTACGGGCGGTGATCGTCCTCGCCGTATTCTGGGGCGGGGGCATCGCCCTTTTCAGCGTGATGCCGGTACCGTTCTCGGCGGTGATGGTCGAACGGCAACTGGGCGCATGGCTGTCCGGTGATTTCGGCTATGTGGCGCACTCGGACTGGGTGAGTATGGATGAGATCTCACCGTGGATGGGACTGGCGGTGATTGCTGCGGAGGACCAGAAGTTTCCAGACCACTGGGGGTTTGACGTCACCGCCATAGAGAAAGCGCTGGCGCACAATGAACGCAATGAAAACCGCATTCGCGGGGCGTCGACGTTATCGCAACAGACGGCGAAAAACCTCTTTTTGTGGGATGGACGTAGCTGGGTGCGTAAGGGCCTTGAAGCCGGGCTAACGCTGGGTATGGAAACCGTCTGGAGTAAGAAACGTATTCTGACCGTCTATTTGAATATCGCCGAGTTTGGCGATGGGATATTTGGCGTGGAGGCGGCGGCGCAACGGTATTTTCATAAACCGGCCAGTCGGTTGAGCCTGTCTGAAGCGGCCTTGCTGGCGGCAGTATTGCCCAATCCTTTGCGTTTTAAGGCGAATGCGCCTTCTGGTTATGTGCGTAACCGCCAGGCGTGGATTATGCGCCAAATGCGCCAGTTAGGTGGTGAGTCGTTTATGCGGGAAAATAAGCTGTATTAGCGTAGTTATTGCCGGATGCGGCGTAAACGCCTTATCCGGCCTACTGGCTACGTTCTGTGTACTCGATTAATCTTCATCAAACCCTGAATTAAACAGGGCAATCACTGCGGCCAGGGCTTCTACTTCCTGTGGTCCCGTGGCTTCGACTTCTATCTGACGCCCTTTGGCTGAATCCAGCATCAGCAGAGCGATAACGCTGTTGGCCTCGGCTTCCGTTCCTTCATCATTACGCAGTAAAACTTCTGCTTCGAAACCCTGCATCAATTCAAACAGTTTCATCGCTGGGCGGGCATGCATGCCCAGCTTATTGGTGATTTCAACGGTTTGCTTCACGGTCATGATTTACGTTTTTCCAGCGTACGATGGCGTGACTGCACGTTTTTACCGCGTGAGCGGAAGTAGTCTGCCAACTGCTCAGCAATATACACCGAACGGTGTTTCCCGCCGGTACAGCCGATGGCTACGGTAAGGTAGCTACGGTTGTTGGTCTCCAGCATGGGTAACCATAGCTCAAGATAGCTGCGAGTCTGGTAAATAAAATTGTGTACTTCTGTGTGCCTGTCGAGGAATGCGGCGACGGGGCGGTCAAGACCGGTCATTGGGCGCAGCTTTGGATCCCAGTGTGGGTTAGGCAGAAAGCGCACGTCAAAGACGTAATCCGCATCAATCGGGATACCGTGTTTGAAACCAAAGGATTCGAATACCATCGTCAATTCACGTTCGCGCTTACCCAGCAGTCGGGTACGTAACATTTCCGCTAGTTCGTGTACGGACATTTCGGAGGTATCAACGATCAGGTCAGCGCGAGAGCGCAGTGGCTCCAGCAAATCGCTTTCCTTATCGATAGCGCTTTCCAGAGACAAGTTCTTGCTGGAGAGCGGGTGTAAACGGCGCGTGTCACTGTAGCGACGAATCAGCGTGTTACGGTCTGCATCAAGGAACAGCAGCTGTGGTGAGAAACCCTCGGGCAGATTATTCATTGCCTGCTCAAAAATTTCCGGGGACTCAGGCATGTTGCGCACATCAATGCTGACGGCCGCAGAAATCTGGCGATCGGCCAGTGTACGAGCCAGATCGGGCAACAGCACTACGGGAAGGTTATCCACGCAGTAAAAACCCATATCTTCCAGCGCACGCAGGGCGACGGATTTGCCTGACCCTGAACGACCGCTGACGATCATCAGTACCATGTACTGTTTCTCCTCACAACGACAAAAAAGGATGCCATTGGGTTGTTATGCTTCATCCTGTCCACCTTCGGTGTCCGTGATGATTTGATACAACTCCTGGTCACTCTGTGCGGCGCGCAGGCGACGGCAGATGGTTTTATCTGCCAGACGTTTGGCGACCAGCGACAATGTATGCAAATGTGTCTTGGTTTGGTCTGCCGGGACCAGCAGGGCGAAAAGCAGATCGACGGGTTGATTATCAATGGCGTCGAAGGCGATGGGCGTTTCGAGTTGCACAAACACACCAACCGCGCGCATCGTGTCTTCTTCCAGCTTGCCATGCGGGATGGCAATACCGTTACCGATGCCGGTACTGCCCATTTTTTCACGCGTCAGAATGGCTTCAAATACCACCTGAGAGGGCAGGCTGAGCTGTTTTGCCGCCAGTTCACTGATGATTTCCAGTGCGCGTTTCTTGCTTTGGCAGTGAACGGCCGCACGCGTACATTCCTGGTTAAGAACATTGCTCAGTTGTAGAGTCGTATCGTTATTTATCATAATTTCACCTAAGCGCTAACCGTACAAATGGCCCGTTGTGCTGCACAACAGGCCGTCCTGCACCCGCTAACTGCCCGGACAAGTTAGTGCTGTTTCAGTTTATCTTTATGTTTTGTTAACTGCCGAGCCAGTTTATCAATTAAACCGTCAATGGCGGCGTACATATCCTGACCTTCCGCGCTGGCATGAATTTCGCCACCGTTTACATGCAGTGTTGCATCCGAGATATGTGTAACCTTCTCCACTTTCAACACAATATAGACCTGATTAATCCGGTCGAAATATTGTTCAAGCTTGGCGAACTTGGTATTAACAAACTCGCGCAGAGCTTCCGTGATTTCGACGTTGTTTCCAGTGATGTTGAGCTGCATAGTGTCTTCCTTATCGGTTGGGTCATACCAGCTGTTTGCGCTGGTTAGACGGCGGAATGGATAAAGACTCTCGGTACTTCGCAACGGTGCGGCGTGCCACCATGATACCCTGATCCGACAGCATAGAGGTTAACTTGCTGTCACTCAGCGGTTTCGCGGGGTTCTCCGCAGCAATTAATTTCTTCACCAGTGCGCGGATAGCTGTGGATGAGGCTTCGCCCCCGCCTTCAGTGTTAACGTGACTGGAAAAGAAATACTTCAGTTCAAATATGCCGCGCGGACTGTGCAGATACTTTTGCGTGGTCACTCGGGAAATGGTCGATTCGTGCATCTCGACGGCCTGGGCGATATCCGCCAGCACCATCGGTTTCATAAATTCTTCGCCTTGCTCAAAGAAGGCTTGCTGCTGTTCAACGATACAGCGACTGACGCGCAGCAGCGTATCATTGCGGCTTTCCAGACTCTTAATCAGCCACTTTGCATCCTGCAAATTACTACGAATAAACTGGCTGTCAGCATCGTTGCGCGCGCTATTGCACATCGCGGCGTAGTGCTGGTTAATCTGCAGGCGTGGAATGCTGTCGCCGTTGAGTTCGACCACCCAGCGTTCGTTATGCTTACGCACCAGCACATCCGGGATGACGTATTCCGGCTCGCCGGTTTGGATCGACTGTCCTGGGCGGGGATCGAGCGACTGGATGAGGTTGACGGCTTCTTTCAGCACGTCTTCTTTCAGTCGGGTTACGCGCATCAGCGAGCGAAAGTCATGGTTGGCTAACAAATCGAGGTGATCGCTGATGATCAGACGCGCTTCTTCCAGCCATGGCGTGGACTTATCAAATTGCGAAAGTTGGATCAGTAAGCAGTCACGCAGATCTTTGGCTGCCACGCCAACGGGATCAAAGCGCTGAACGCGTTTAAGCACGGCTTCGATTTCATCCATACCGACGTCATCATCGCCCATGCTTTCGAGAATATCGTCCAGGGTCACGGTGAGATAACCGGTTTCGTCAACCGCATCAACAATCGATGTCGCAATGGCGCGATCGGTATCCGAGAACGGGGTCAGCTCCACTTGCCACATCAGGTAATCCTGCAGCGATTGCGTGGTCTCACCCTGATAAACAGGCAGTTCGTCGTCAATGTAATCTCCGCTGGTGCCTGAAGGCGTACCAGCGGTGTAGATTTCATCCCAACTGGCGTCAAGCGGCAATTCCTCTGGCATCTCTTTTTGTTCGAGCGCATCTGCGGTATCGAGGGATTCGCTGTCCTGTTTTTCCTGGGTATCAATTTCGTCGTGAAGATCGGTTTGCTCGAGCAGTGGGTTACTTTCCAGCGCTTGCTGAAGTTCTTGCTGAAGTTCCAGCGTGGACAACTGCAACAGACGGATCGCCTGTTGTAGCTGAGGCGTCATCGCCAGTTGTTGGCTAAGCCTGAGTTGCAAACCTTGCTTCATGTTCAGAGTTGTTTTCTCCTGCGGTGACGTGAAGTCTTCTACCCTATCAGAGTCTGAAGTCTTCCCCAAGGTATACGCGCTTAACGTGCTCATCCTGCAGTATTTCTGTCGGCGTGCCGTGGGCGATCAGGTGTCCCTGGCTCACGATATAGGCGCGCTCACACACTGCCAGCGTTTCGCGGACGTTATGGTCGGTAATCAATACCCCAAGCCCGCTGTCGCGCAGGTGTTCGATGATCCGTTTGATATCGATAACGGAAATCGGGTCAACACCGGCAAACGGTTCATCAAGCAGGATAAATTTCGGATTCGCGGCCAGCGCGCGGGCGATTTCCACACGGCGTCGTTCACCACCGGAGAGCGATTGGCCCATGCTGTCACGCAGATGTTCGATATGGAATTCTTCCATCAGCTCATTGGCGCGATCTTCCCGCTGCTCACTGGTGAGATCGTCACGAATTTGCAGTACCGCCATCAGGTTATCAAACACGCTCAGGCGACGGAAAATCGACGCTTCCTGCGGCAGGTAGCCGATGCCGCGACGCGCGCGCGCATGCAGTGGCAGCAGACTAATATCTTCGTCATCAATGATAATGTTGCCCGCGTCGCGCGGGACAATGCCGACCACCATGTAAAAGGTCGTTGTCTTACCCGCACCGTTAGGACCGAGCAGACCGACGATCTCCCCGGAGTTGACGGTCAGACTGACATCTTCCACCACACGGCGGCCCTTATAGGCCTTTGCAAGGTTCTTTGCAGTTAATGTTGCCATAACGAATCAGTTACCTTTTTTCTCTGCCGGAGCCTTGTTTTTGTCCTGCAACTGCGACGGAACCAGAACGGTGGTGACGCGTTTGCCTTTATCGCTGAAGGCCTGCATTTTCTGCTCTTTTACCAGATAGGTGATCTTATCGCCTGTGATGTTGCTATCAAGCTGTTCCAGGTAAGCCTTACCGGTGAGAACGACGAAGTCTTTCGCCAGTTCATAGTGCATGTGTGAGGCGCGGCCTTTCACTGGCTTACCGTTGTCCTGCATCTGGTAAAACGTGGCTGGATCACCGTAACCATCAATCACTTCTTTACCGTCTTCACCGCCCGGGCGGGTCACAACGACTTTATCGGCGTTAATTTTGATGGTGCCCTGGGTCACAATCACGTTGCCAGTAAACGTCACCACGTTGCCCTGCATATCCAGGGACTGCTGGTCCGACTCAATGTGAATCGGCTGCTCGGTATCACCGGTGACGGCAAATGCCGGAATGCTGGCGGCCAGAAGTGAGCTGGCAAGCACAAGATTAAGGCTGAGTTTGTTTGTTTTGGATTTCATATGAGGTTCTAACCTTTTCAATCAGCTCGGCGTTCTTGTTGCGTAAGTTGCCGCGCATCTTCAGTCCGCTGGAGTTAAATGTTGTGCCATATAACGTGACAAGATCATCAGAAGTGACGTCTTGAGTCACCAGGTTAACCTGTGCGTTATCGGTCGTAATTCTGCGTAGTTGAGAGTCAGGCACCAGGGCGTTAACTTCAACATGGCCGTACAGATACAGCATCCGATCGTTGGTCAATTTGGCTTTATCGGCCTTGATTGACCAGGTCGGTACTTTATCCTTATCAAACGTGGTTAATACCGGTTGAGTAAACCACGAAACCGCTTGTTCTGAATAATATTCAACGTGTTGGGCGATCAAGTGATAGCTCAGCGCGCCTTCCGGACTATACACGACGGTATCGGTATGTTCGCTTTTATAGGTTGGCTCGTTGTTATTGACGGCGACCTGAGTGGCCTCGTCTTTGTCTGCCAGGTTAATACCAATCATCACAAGGACAGCCAGCGACAGTAGAATGATAACCCAACGTCTGGTTTTGCTCATATCGATTGCCCTTTGGCCTCGTCCAGTTTGCCCTGCGCCAGGAGTAATAAATCGCAGACTTCACGTACAGCGCCGCGTCCACCGTCGATACGGGTGACGTAGTCGGCACGTGGAATCAGCAATGGATGGGCATCCGCCACCGCTACGCTTAATCCCACTTTTGCCATCACTGGCCAATCAATCAGGTCATCGCCAACATAGGCCACATTTTCCGGCGCGATCGCCAGTTTTCCAAGCAGATCGTCAAAGGCGATCAGTTTGTCTGACTGCCCCTGATACAGATGCGTGATCCCCAATGTGGCACAGCGATCTTCTACAAGTTTAGCCTTTCGTCCGGTAATAATAGCAACCTCAATACCGGAAGTGAGCGCACAGCGGATTCCGTAGCCATCGCGGACATTAAAAGCCTTCAGCTCTTCACCGTTGTTGCCCATATAAATCAGACCATCAGACAGTACGCCATCCACATCCAGGATCAGCAAACGGATGTTCTCTGCCCGGGTGATAATGTCAGCGCTGACGGGTCCATAACAGGTCGCAAGCGACGCACCTGCTTTACTCATTTTCTTTATCCTTGAGTTTCTTACACTACACCTGCACGCAGCAGATCATGCATATGTAACACACCGAGTAACTGGTCGCCATCAGCAACCATTACCGAAGTGATATGGCGGGACTGCATTAAGTTCAGAGCATCAACGGCAAGAATGCCCGGACGCACGCGAATGCCTCCAGGGGTCATCACATCGGCAATGCCTAACTGGCGTACATCTACACCCATATCAAAGACGCGACGTAAATCGCCATCGGTGAAAATACCGTCAATCTTCATTGCATCATCGCAAATGACGGTCATGCCGAGATTTTTACGTGTGATCTCAAGTAAGGCGTCACGCAGGCTGGCGCTTTTATTCACATGCGGGATTTCATCGCCCGTATGCATAATATCGTTAACTCGCAGCAAAAGCTTACGGCCCAGTGCGCCACCTGGATGCGATAACGCAAAATCTTCCGCGGTGAAGCCACGCGCTTTTAATAACGCCACGGCAAGAGCATCACCCATCACCAGCGTTGCAGTGGTGCTACTGGTCGGCGCCAGGCCTAATGGGCAAGCTTCCTTGGGCACTTTAACACACAGATGCACATCTGCCGCACGCGCCATGCTGCTTTCCGGACGGCCAGTCATGCAAATAAGCGGGACATGAAGACGTTTTAATACCGGGATTAACGCCGCTATCTCATTGGATTCACCGGAGTTTGAGATGGCAATAACCACATCCTGCGGCGAGACCATACCCAGATCGCCATGCGCGGCTTCGCCAGGATGTACGAAAAATGAGGGGGTGCCGGTGCTGGCAAATGTGGCCGCCATCTTCCGTCCGATATGTCCGGATTTCCCCATCCCCATCACCACCACTTTTCCCGGGCAGCTGAATATTTTTTCACAAGCGAGGGTAAAGTTTTGATTAATGTACTGATCAAGCTCCGCCAGGCCTTCACGTTCAATTGCCAGGACTTCCTTGCCTGCTTGCTGAAAGTCAAAACCCGGTTGCAACTCTAAGTGCGACATAATGCGTTTCCAGTTATCCAACGAGAAGTGGCGATAACCAATACAGCATCGCCAGCCATATGATAAAACCGCCGGTCAGCAGCGCACCCGCGCCGCGACCAATCTGGCGCGGACGTCGCCAGCAGAGTAGTGCAAAAATTACGCTCACCAGCAGCATGACGCTATAGTCACGGATGAAGGCCATCGGGTTGACTTCACCCGGCGTAATCAGCGCCGGCAGTCCGAGGACGATAACAATATTAAAAATGTTCGCGCCGATGATGTTGCCAACGGCGATGTCGTTTTCGCCTTTACGCAGACCCGCAATGGCCGTTGCCAGCTCTGGCAGGCTGGTACCAATAGCGACTACCGTCAGCCCGATGGTGAGTTCGCTCATGGCGAAATAGTTCGCCAGTACAGTGGCATTGTCCACCACCATCCGTGTTGCCATTGGCATAATAATCAGCGCAATGCCCAGCCACAAAAACGCGACCGGTAATCCGCCTTCGCGCGGAAGCTCCGCTATCTGCTCCCGGGTCAGCGTGTCATTGCCTTGTCGCTCAGCCAGACGGGCGATTTTAACAATGAATAGCAGCCATAGCACGGCCAGAAGCAGGAGAAAGAAACCGTCACTACGACTCAACTGGCCGTCATACAGGACGGATGCGGCTAAAAGACTTACCAGCAACATTAGCGGTAATTCACGACGCAGAACATCAGAATGCACGGTAAAAGGATGAATCAGCGCCGACAGACCTAAAATAAGCAGAATGTTGGTAATGTTAGAGCCGATAGCGGTACCGACGGCCAGATCGAGTTGCCCATTTATTGATGCAGCCACAGAGACAATGATCTCGGGTAACGACGTCCCTACGCTGACGACGGTCATCCCAATAATAATGGGGGGGATACCGAAATTTCGACATAAAATGGATGCGGCAAATACCAGACGGTCGGCACCGTAGACCACCAGAAGTAAACCAATTATTAACAGCGCCGTCGCTAAAAGCATCTAAAGTCCTTTCTTCAGGTATACTCGCCGGTCCACTTGAAGGATCTTCTGGAAGCCGTAACGAAGTCTTAATTTTGACTTTATGCGGCTAAAAAGTAAAACAAATGCCAGCTTTCGCTAACCAGGACAGGCAATAATCTGTAAATATGTTGGGTTCAGGGCTAAATTGAGCGCCAAACTCTTCGATCAACGAGGCAATAGTAAAGGATGAATCAATGGGGCAGTCTGTGGCGAATCTAGTCGATATGCGCGATGTCAGCTTTTCCCGAGGCGACCGCTGCATCTTTGATAATATTTCCCTGACGGTACCGCGCGGTAAGGTGACGGCGATCATGGGGCCATCAGGCATCGGCAAAACGACGCTATTGCGTCTGATTGGCGGACAGATCCCTCCGGATAAGGGCGAGATCCTGTTTGACGGCGAAAACGTTCCGGCTATGTCCCGTTCGCGTTTATTTACCGTACGTAAGCGCATGAGCATGCTGTTTCAGTCTGGTGCGCTGTTTACCGACATGAACGTGTTTGACAACGTCGCGTATCCGCTACGCGAGCATACAACGTTGCCGGCGCCATTGCTGAAGAGCACGGTGATGATGAAGCTTGAGGCCGTTGGTCTGCGGGGCGCGGCAAAATTAATGCCTTCTGAATTATCCGGTGGGATGGCACGGCGTGCCGCGTTAGCACGCGCCATCGCGCTGGAGCCTGACCTGATTATGTTTGACGAACCGTTCGTCGGCCAGGACCCCATTACCATGGGCGTGCTGGTGAAACTGATTTCGGAACTGAACAGTGCGCTGGGCGTCACCTGTGTGGTGGTGTCCCATGATGTGCCTGAGGTGCTGAGTATTGCAGATTACGCCTATATTATGGCGGACAAAAAAATAGTGGCCTACGGTAGTGCTCAGGCTCTGCAAGAAAATGCCGACCCGCGCGTACGTCAGTTCCTTGACGGTATTGCTGATGGGCCGGTTCCGTTCCGTTACCCGGCGGGCGACTACCACATCGATTTACTCAAAACAGGGAGTTAAGCCACCCATGTTGTTAAATGCGCTGGCATCACTCGGACATCGAGGGATTAAAACCCTCAGGACGTTCGGGCGAGCCGGATTAATGTTGTTCAATGCGCTTGTCGGCAAGCCGGAGTTTCGCAAACATGCGCCGCTGCTGATACGCCAGCTCTATAATGTCGGTGTCTTATCGATGCTGATCATTATTGTTTCTGGTGTGTTCATCGGTATGGTGCTGGGGCTGCAGGGATACCTGGTTCTGACAACCTACAGCGCGGAAACCAGCCTTGGCATGCTGGTGGCGCTGTCATTGTTACGTGAGCTGGGGCCGGTTGTTGCGGCGCTACTGTTTGCCGGGCGCGCCGGATCGGCCTTAACCGCAGAGATTGGCCTGATGCGGGCGACCGAGCAGCTCTCCAGTCTGGAAATGATGGCCGTCGATCCACTGCGTCGGGTGATCTCTCCGCGGTTTTGGGCTGGTGTCATTTCATTGCCGCTGTTGACGATTATTTTTGTCGCGGTGGGGATCTGGGGTGGTTCGCTGGTTGGCGTTAGCTGGAAAGGTATTGATGCAGGCTTTTTCTGGTCGGCGATGCAAAATGCCGTCGACTGGCGTCTGGACCTGGTCAACTGTCTGATTAAAAGCGTGGTGTTCGCCATTACGGTCACCTGGATTGCATTGTTCAATGGTTATGATGCGATCCCGACCTCTGCCGGCATTAGCCGGGCAACGACACGCACCGTTGTGCACGCCTCTCTCGCCGTTCTGGGGCTGGATTTTGTGCTCACCGCACTGATGTTTGGGAATTGAGTTCATGCAAACGAAAAAAAATGAAATTTGGGTCGGGTTATTCTTGCTGGTTGCGCTGCTGGCTGCGCTGTTTGTCTGCCTGAAAGCAGCGAATGTTACCTCAATGCGTACTGAGCCGACTTACACGATTTATGCGACCTTTGATAATATCGGCGGCCTGAAAGAACGCTCTCCTGTGCGGATTGGCGGGGTGGTGGTTGGACGTGTATCGGATATCTCGTTAGATCCGAAAACGTATCTGCCGCGCGTGACGCTGGAAATCGAATCGCGTTTTAACCATATTCCAGACACCAGCTCACTGAGCATCCGTACTTCCGGCCTGCTGGGCGAGCAGTATCTGGCGTTGAACGTCGGTTTTGAAGATCCTGAGCTGGGAACGTCTATCCTCAAAGATGGCGGTACGATTCAGGACACGAAATCCGCGATGGTGCTGGAAGACATGATTGGTCAGTTCCTTTACAACAGCAACAGTAAAGGTGATGACAATAAGAATTCTGGCGATGCGCCAGCCGCAACTGAAGGCAATAATGAAGCCACTACGCCTGCGGGCGCAACGAAATAATCTCAGGAGAATCGACGTATGTTTAAACGATTGATGATGGTGGCAATGCTGATCATTGCCCCCCTTAGCGCGGCAACCGCAGCGGATCAGACTAACCCGTACAAATTGATGAATGAGGCGGCGCAGAAGACCTTTGACCGCCTAAAAAACGAGCAACCTAAAATCCGCGCAAACCCGGATTACCTGCGCGATGTTGTCGATCAGGAATTGTTGCCATACGTACAGGTTAAATACGCCGGTGCGCTGGTCCTGGGCCGCTACTACAAAGAAGCGACCCCGGCACAGCGTGACGCCTATTTCGCCGCCTTTCGTGAATACCTGAAGCAGGCTTACGGTCAGGCGCTGGCAATGTACCACGGTCAGACCTACCAGATTGCCCCTGAGCAGCCGCTGGGTGATGCGACCATCGTGCCTATCCGCGTGACTATTATCGATCCGAATGGCCGTCCTCCGGTTCGTCTGGATTTCCAGTGGCGTAAAAACTCGCAAACCGGTAACTGGCAGGCGTATGACATGATCGCCGAAGGCGTAAGTATGATCACCACCAAACAGAATGAGTGGAGCGATCTGCTGCGTACCAAAGGTATCGATGGCCTGACGGCACAGCTGAAATCTATTTCTCAGCAGAAAATTACCCTGGAAGAGAAAAAATAATGACGCAGTCACTCACCTGGATGCGTGAAGCTGACAAGCTGGTGCTGGTGGGAGAGCTGGATCAGGACGTGTTAAATCCATTATGGGATGCACGAGTTGAGGCGATGCAAGGGGTAACTTGCATCGACCTGAACCAGGTTTCCCGGGTGGATACCGGTGGTCTGGCGTTACTGCTGCACTTGATCGATCAGGGCAAGCAGCAGGGGAACAGCGTTTCGCTCGCTGGCGTTAACGATAAAGTTTACACGCTGGCGCAGCTTTACAATCTGCCTGACGACGTCCTTCCGCGTTAATTTTTTCAGGCTGGATAAGGCCTTGTGCCTGCATTCAGCACCCCCATTACAGGGGATCTGCCACCAAAGCCTTGTCTGATTTATCAGCGAGGCTTTTTGCTTATTTATGACAGCGCCACTTTGCTCTAAGATGTTGGGCTGTTTTCACTATCTGACGAATGAAGAGCCCATGGAAAATAATGAAATTCAGAGCGTGCTGATGAATGCACTCTCCCTCCAGGAAGTCCACGTTTCTGGCGACGGCAGTCACTTTCAGGTTATTGCCGTGGGTGAGATGTTTGAAGGCATGAGCCGGGTCAAGAAGCAGCAATCAGTCTATGGCCCGTTGATGGAGTACATTGCGGACAACCGCATTCATGCTTTGTCGATTAAAGCGTTTACCCCAGCGGAATGGGCGCGTGATCGCAAACTTAACGGTTTTTGAGCTACGGGTGATGTGCCGGTAGCGAAGATAAATTCTTAACAGAGAACAGAATAATGGATAAATTTCGTGTTCAGGGGCCAACGAAGCTCCAGGGCGAAGTCACAATTTCAGGCGCTAAAAACGCCGCACTGCCGATCCTTTTTGCGGCGCTGCTGGCGGAAGAACCTGTAGAGATCCAAAACGTCCCGAAACTGAAGGACGTTGACACCTCCATGAAGCTACTGAGCCAGTTGGGGGCGAAAGTTGAGCGTAATGGTTCCGTGCACATTGATGCGCGTGACGTTAACGTCTTCTGTGCACCGTATGATCTGGTAAAAACCATGCGTGCGTCTATCTGGGCGCTCGGACCGTTGGTTGCTCGTTTTGGCCAGGGTCAGGTTTCACTGCCGGGTGGTTGCACCATCGGCGCGCGTCCGGTTGACCTGCACATTACCGGTCTGGAGCAGTTAGGCGCGACGATCAAGCTGGAAGAAGGCTATGTGAAGGCGTCCGTTGATGGTCGTCTGAAAGGCGCGCACATCGTCATGGATAAAGTGAGCGTCGGTGCGACGGTCACTATTATGTGTGCGGCAACACTTGCTGAAGGCACCACTATCATCGAAAACGCCGCGCGCGAGCCAGAGATCGTCGATACCGCGAACTTCCTGATTACGCTGGGCGCGAAGATCACGGGTCAGGGCACCGATCGTATTACCATCGAAGGCGTTGAACGTCTCGGCGGTGGTGTTTATCGCGTTCTGCCAGACCGTATTGAAACCGGTACTTTCCTGGTGGCGGCGGCGATTTCTCGCGGCAAAATTATCTGCCGCAATGCACAGCCGGACACGCTGGATGCCGTCCTGGCGAAGCTGCGTGATGCGGGTGCGGATATCGAAGTCGGCGACGACTGGATAAGCCTCGACATGCACGGCAAGCGTCCGAAGGCGGTCAATGTGCGCACTGCGCCGCACCCGGCGTTCCCGACCGATATGCAAGCCCAGTTCACGCTGCTGAACCTGGTGGCAGAAGGGACGGGCTTCATCACGGAAACCGTGTTTGAGAACCGCTTCATGCACGTGCCTGAGCTGAGCCGTATGGGCGCTCACGCGGAAATTGAAAGCAACACCGTGATTTGCCACGGCGTGGAAACGCTCTCTGGCGCACAGGTGATGGCGACCGATCTGCGTGCATCTGCAAGTTTAGTGCTGGCAGGTTGTATTGCTGAAGGTACAACAGTGGTCGACCGTATTTATCACATCGATCGCGGCTATGAGCGCATCGAAGATAAACTGCGCGCGCTGGGCGCAAACATTGAGCGCGTGAAAGGCGAGTAATCGTCAACGCCTCTTGTAACCCCCAGGTCTTTGGGCCGGGGGTTACTGCTTAATGTTCATTCAGGATTCTTTTTCCCTCTCGGTCCCCTCATCATCCGTGTTCTGTCGATGAATTCATGCGTTTTCGCATCGTGATAGCGTGACGGCCAAATCACCCAAGGGTCAGTTCCCAGCGCCCGGGCGATAATCAACTCACCTTTTGGCCATGGTCGTGTTAACGCATTTGCCAGCGTTGATGAACTCAATCCATTTTTACGTGACTCAGCGGCCATTGAGGTCCCTTTTTTGTGCAGCCCGGCGATGATGTCGGCCGGATGCCAGTCAATCAGCTTGCTTTCCATAAATTCATCTCTCCTTGGGTTAATGACTTACGGTTCCACGATCGGTTGTGGTGACACTATAACTCTCAAAGAACAAATGTTCTAAAATGTTCATGTAAAGTGTGTGTATATTCGGAATATACCAAGATTGTGCGTAACGCACTGGGAAGTGGAAAAGATTTATAGGAATTTATAAGAATATCCCGTGCGGGGCACGGGACGATGGGGGATTGAGGGCAGGGGAATTAGCGGTCGCGCTGTACGGCGATATGCGCCAGACCAATCAGCGCTTCTCTCCATGGCGTATCAGGCAACACCTGCAACGCGGCGATGGCTTTATCGGCCTCTTCTTCCGCCCGCTGTCGGGTCCACTCCAGTGAGCCACAGGCGTTCATCGCTTCCAGAACCGGCTCCAGAAGGTGACGACCGTTACCTTGCTCAATGGCCTGGCGGATCATCTGCGCTTGTTCTGGGGTGCCGTGGCGCATGGCATGCAGCAGCGGTAGCGTCGGTTTACCTTCGTTAAGGTCATCGCCGACGTTTTTACCCAGTTGCTCGCCATCTGCGCTGTAATCCAGTAAATCGTCAATTAACTGAAACGCAGTCCCGAGATAACGGCCATAATCCTGCAACCCTTTCTCTTGTTCTTCGCTGCAGCCAGCCAGAATACCTGAGCATTGGGCTGCGGCTTCAAACAAACGCGCCGTCTTGCTGTAGATGACGCGCATATAGTTTTCTTCGGTGATGTCCGGGTCGTTGACGTTCATCAACTGCAGAACTTCACCTTCTGCGATGACGTTGACCGCTTTCGACATAACTTCCAGTACTTTCAGCGAGCCGAGGCTGGTCATCATCTGAAATGCGCGGGTATAGATAAAATCGCCGACCAGCACGCTGGCCGCATTACCAAACGCCGCATTTGCTGTGGCTTTTCCGCGTCGCATATCAGACTCATCCACAACATCGTCATGCAGCAGGGTTGCGGTGTGGATAAACTCGATGAGAGCCGCAATCGTAACGTGCGCATTTTCCTGGTAACCAACGGCACGTGCTGCAAGTACTGCGATCATTGGGCGAATGCGTTTTCCGCCGCCGCTCACGATGTAGTACCCTAACTGATTGATCAATTGGACGTCGGAATTGAGCTGTTCAAGGATTGTCGCATTGACCCCCGCCATATCTTGCGCGGTTAACTCATTGATTTTTTCTAAATTCATCGCAAAAGCCGGGCTTCTCGCCCCGATTACCTCACTGTATGGCGAGGTAACGTCGGGTTCAGGGTTATAAATATATGCTGATTGTACTGAAAAAACGCCGTAGATAAACGTTACCGTACGTGTTGTGTTTTTTTTCTTCATGTATTGACGGTAGCACTTGTCAAAGGCTCGCGTTTTGCGTAATATTCGCGCCCTATTGTGAATATTTATAGCGCACTCTGAATCATCAAAAAGGTGTGCGCGGAAGCGGAGTTTTTTATGTACGCGGTTTTCCAAAGTGGTGGTAAACAACACCGAGTAAGCGAAGGTCAGACCGTTCGCCTGGAAAAGCTGGACATCGCAACTGGCGAATCTGTTGAATTCGCTGAAGTTCTGATGATCGCAAACGGTGAAGAAGTCAAAATCGGCGTTCCTTTCGTTGATGGCGGCGTTATCAAAGCTGAAGTTGTTGCTCACGGTCGTGGCGAGAAAGTTAAAATCGTTAAGTTTCGTCGTCGTAAACACTACCGTAAGCAGCAGGGCCATCGTCAGTGGTTCACTGATGTGAAAATCACTGGCATCAGCGCTTAAGTTAAGGGGAGCAGATTAAATGGCACATAAAAAGGCTGGCGGCTCGACTCGTAACGGTCGCGATTCAGAAGCTAAACGTCTGGGCGTAAAACGCTTCGGCGGTGAAACAGTTCTGGCTGGTAGCATCATCGTTCGTCAACGTGGTACTAAATTCCACGCTGGCTCCAACGTTGGTTGCGGCAAAGACCACACTTTGTTTGCTAAAGCAGACGGTAAAGTGAAATTTGAAGTGAAAGGCCCGAAAAACCGTAAATTCATCAGCATCGTTGCTGAATAAGTTTTTCGCGTCCCGGTAACGGATAAAAGCCCCGCAACACGTTGCGGGGCTTTTTACATTCGACGGCCGGTAAATATGCTCGTCGCGCCGTGATAAACCGGAAACGAGCCCTTGCAGGGAATACGGCATGAAGCAGCAGGCAGGCATTGGTATTCTGTTAGCACTCACGACTGCAATATGTTGGGGCGCTTTGCCAATAGCAATGAAGCAAGTGCTGGAGGTGATGGAGCCTCCTACCGTGGTGTTCTACCGTTTTTTAATGGCAAGTATTGGCCTTGGCGCTATCCTTGCGGTTAAAAAAAAGCTCCCCCCATTGCGCATTTTTCGCAAAGCGCGTTGGTTGGTGCTGTTGGCAATAGCCACCGGTGGGCTGTTCGGTAACTTCATTCTGTTTAGTTCATCTTTGCAATACTTGAGCCCAACGGCTTCGCAGGTTATCGGCCAACTGTCACCGGTTGGTATGATGATCGCCAGCGTCTTTATCCTGAAAGAAAAGATGCGCGGCACGCAGGTGATTGGCGCCATTATGCTTCTGAGCGGCCTGGTTCTGTTTTTTAATACCAGTCTGATCGAAATTTTTACCCGACTCACCGATTACACCTGGGGCGTTATCTTTGGTGTCGGTGCGGCGATGGTTTGGGTGAGCTATGGGGTCGCGCAAAAGGTGTTATTGCGTCGTCTGGCGTCACCGCAGATCCTGTTTTTACTGTACACTTTATGTACGATAGCGTTGTTGCCGCTGGCTAAGCCCGGCGTCATCACGCAGCTCAGCGACTGGCAGCTGGCCTGCCTGGTATTCTGTGGCCTGAATACGCTGGTGGGATACGGCGCTCTCGCGGAAGCGATGGCGCGTTGGCAGGCTGCACAGGTAAGCGCCATTATTACGCTTACCCCGCTGTTTACGTTGTTATTTTCAGATTTATTATCACTGGCCTGGCCCGATTTCTTCGCCAGACCGATGCTAAACCTTTTAGGTTATCTCGGTGCGTTTATCGTGGTTGCGGGCGCGATGTATTCCGCCATTGGTCATCGAATTTGGGGCGGTTTACGTAAGCATGAAACGGTGGTTTCGCAACTCCGCTCAGGCGAATGATTTACGGAGAGTAAAATGAAGTTTGTTGATGAAGCATCGATTCTGGTCGTTGCAGGTGATGGCGGTAATGGTTGCGTGAGCTTCCGCCGTGAAAAATATATTCCAAAAGGCGGCCCGGACGGCGGTGATGGCGGTGATGGCGGCGACGTATGGATGGAAGCCGACGAAAACCTGAACACGCTGATCGATTACCGTTTTGAAAAATCTTTCCGTGCGGAACGTGGTCAGAATGGCGCGAGCCGCGATTGCACAGGTAAACGCGGTAAAGACGTTACGATTAAAGTGCCTGTCGGTACGCGCGTTATCGATCAGGGCACCGGCGAAACCATGGGCGACATGACGAAACACGGTCAGCGTCTGATGGTCGCTAAAGGCGGCTGGCACGGCCTGGGTAACACCCGTTTCAAATCCTCGGTCAACCGTACTCCGCGTCAGAAAACGATGGGTACGCCGGGCGATAAGCGCGATCTGATGCTGGAGCTGATGCTGCTGGCGGATGTCGGTATGCTGGGCATGCCAAACGCCGGTAAATCGACGTTTATCCGTGCGGTATCCGCGGCGAAGCCGAAAGTTGCCGATTATCCGTTCACCACCCTGGTACCAAGCCTGGGCGTGGTGCGTATGGACAACGAAAAGAGTTTCGTCGTGGCTGACATTCCGGGGCTGATTGAAGGCGCGGCTGAAGGCGCGGGCCTCGGTATTCGCTTCCTGAAACACCTGGAACGTTGCCGCGTGCTGCTGCACCTCATCGATATCGATCCAATTGATGGCTCCGATCCGGTAGAAAACGCCCGTATCATTATTGGCGAACTGGAAAAATACAGTCAGGATCTGGCGTCTAAACCGCGCTGGTTAGTGTTCAACAAAATTGATTTGCTGGACAAGGCCGAAGCGGAAGAGAAAGCGAAAGCGATCGCTGAAGCACTGGGCTGGGAAGGTAAATATTACCTGATCTCCGCCGCCAGCCAGTTGGGCGTGAAGGATCTGTGCTGGGATGTGATGACCTTTATCATTGAGAACCCGATTGTTCAGGCTGAAGAAGCGAAACAGCCAGAGAAAGTTGAGTTCATGTGGGATGATTATCACCGCCAGCAGCTCGCTGAAGTCGAAGACGAAGCGGAAGATGACTGGGATGACGATTGGGACGAAGACGACGAAGAAGGCGTTGAGTTCATCTACAAACGTTAATCTCGTAACCGGATGGCGCTTACGCTTATCCGGCCTACAAAAGCCAACGGGCCGCATTTGCGGCCCGTTTTCTATCAGTTATTCTGATAAATATCCTTGTACAACCGGCTCTCAAAGCGAACCAGTGGAATACGACGATTACGCTGATCAGCCGGCTCTACCGCATAACCCGACAGATACTGCACAAATGCCATGCGCTGACCGCTTGCCGTGGTGATGAAGCCTGCGAGGTTGTAGACGCCCTGTAGCGAGCCTGTCTTCGCCGATACTTTGCCATCCACGCCAGCCTGATGCAGGCCCGCACGGTATTGCAGGGAGCCGTCATGGCCCGCCAGCGGCAGCATAGTAATAAAGTTCAGCTCGTTATCGTGCTGTGCGATGTATTGCAGCACCTGCATCATGGTCGCTGGGGCAATCAGGTTATGGCGGGAGAGGCCAGAACCGTCGGCGATAATGGTGTTGCCGATATCAACGCCCGCTTGCTGACGCAAAATCTGGCGTACGGCATCGGAACCTGCCCGCCAGGTGCCCGGGACGTTAAATCGTGCATGGCCAATCATGCGGAAAACGGTATCGGCGATCATGTTGTCTGATTTTTTCAGCATAATCTTAAGCAGGTCATGCAGCGGCGCTGACTGTTTGCTGGCAACCACGGTTCCCGGCTCGTTGACCTGCGTCTGGCGCAGCAGCGTGCCGCTGTAAGTGATACCCGCTTGTTTTAGCTCATCTTTGATAATCGCCCCAGCATAGCTGGCACCGTCCTGAATGGCGAACGCCAGCGGCAGCGGGTCGGCGCGTTGAGGTAGGCATCCGGTCAGCGTGAAGCGGTTGAGATCGCCTGGAACCACGTCCAGTTCACAATATTGCGCTTCGGCAGAGCCACGCGCGAGGGTTCGCACCTGGCTGAACATGGTGACCGGGTAGTAGGATGCCACGCGAATAAATGCCAGATCGTTCGGTTTTTGCGCGCTGTAGAGCGAAATCGAGAAACAGTTGCGATCGACAATGGCTGCGGCTGGCGGGGCGCTAAAACATTGCGTCATGTCGTTCCAGGGCCAACCGGGGGCTTTATCATGACTGGCGAAAATAGATGTGTCGATCAGAACATTTCCGGCAATTTGCGTCACACCCGATTTTTTCAGGGTCGTCACCATATTGCGAATATCCTGGCGTTTTAGCGTCGGATCGGCACCAAATCGCGCCACTAAGTCGCCTTTCAAGATGCCGCCTTCCACGTTGCCTTTCGTCTCAAGCGTGGTGGTAAAACGGAAGTCAGGCCCGAGCTGAATCAACGCCGCCAGCGCGGTGATCACTTTCTGGGTACTGGCGGGGAGCGCCATCTGCTGGCTATGAAAATTGATAGCGGGTGCAGGTGCGCCAACCTTCTGTACCATAAGGGCGAGGTTGGCCCCGGCAGGAAGCTGGTTGATGTATTCGTCGACATTCGCAGCCTGAACGCTGAACGCTATACTGGCAGTCAATCCAATGGTAAATCTGGGAAATCGCATAATCTCGCGCTAACAACCTGGAAACAGGCCGTCATACTACGGCGCAACGCCCCAAAAAGTAAACGATGACCCATAGGGAACTCCAGGGTAAAATGATCATCAAATAGAGAATTGTAGCTGACCTGGGACCTTGAGCCCCGGGTCGGTATTTTTTTGCTTCTGACTCTGGCATGGCGTATGCCAGGGTGGGCTTAGCAGCCGGGGTGAGAACCATCGCCCCCTACAGGAATGTTCAAGAGGTATAACAAATGCAAGCTATCCCGATGACCTTACGTGGTGCTGAAAAACTGCGCGAAGAGCTGGATTTTCTGAAATCTGTGCGCCGTCCTGAAATTATCGCCGCTATCGCGGAAGCGCGTGAACACGGTGACCTGAAAGAGAACGCGGAGTATCACGCGGCTCGCGAACAGCAGGGATTCTGCGAAGGACGCATTAAAGATATCGAAGCTAAACTGTCCAATGCGCAGGTGATTGACGTCACAAAAATGCCGAACAATGGTCGTGTTGTTTTCGGCGCGACGGTTACCGTTCTGAATCTCGATAATGACGAAGAGCAGACCTGGCGTATTGTCGGCGATGATGAAGCTGATTTTAAACAGAACCTGATTTCAGTGAACTCGCCTATTGCTCGTGGCCTGATTGGCAAAGAGCAGGATGACGTCGTCGTTATCAAAACGCCGGGCGGTGAAGTTGAATATGAAGTAACGAAGGTCGAATACCTGTAATTCGCATCTTGGTTAAGATGTTGATACATTGTAAAGAAAGGAAAAAGGCCGCATAGCGGCCTTTTATCAACGAAGAGAGCGTGGCATTTTGCTCTCCTGCTAGCGGAAACCCCCGCGTTTTACACAAACTTCGTGTGCGACTTTGGGATATTCTTAGCGTGGCAGCGAGATTTTACGTTCTTTAGTCGGGCGATACAGTACCAGCGTTTTGCCGATGACCTGTACATTGCAGGCGCCGGTTTCGCGTACGATAGCTTCCACGATCAAGGTTTTGGTATCGCGATCTTCCGAGGCGATTTTCACCTTGATAAGTTCATGGTGCTCTAGCGCTTGTTCAATCTCGGCCAGTACCCCTTCGGTCAAACCATTATTGCCAAGCATAACTACCGGCTTGAGCGGATGTGCCAGACCTTTCAGGTGCTGTTTTTGTTTAGTACTCAGATTCATCGTATATTTTTGCTTACGTTGGGATTGAAAACGGGTCATTCTACCGCCATCTCCCATATATCACCAAATAGCTGTGTAGAAATTTACACCATTGGTTACGATGAACTGCCCTTTGGGAATGTGAAATGACAGGTAAAAAGCGTTCTGCCAGCTCGAGTCGCTGGCTTCAGGAACACTTTAGCGATAAATATGTTCAACAGGCGCAGAAAAAGGGGTTACGTTCCCGTGCCTGGTTTAAACTTGATGAAATACAGCAAAGTGACAAAATTTTTAAACCGGGGATGACGATTGTTGATCTCGGCGCTGCACCGGGTGGCTGGTCGCAATATGCGGTTACGCAGATCGGCAACAGCGGCCGCATTATCGCTTGCGATCTTTTACCTATGGATCCAATCGTTGGTGTGGACTTCCTTCAGGGCGACTTTCGTGATGAATTAGTCCTGCAAGCGTTACTTGAACGCGTAGGTGACAGTAAAGTACAAGTTGTCATGTCTGATATGGCGCCAAATATGTGTGGAACACCGGCGGTGGATATTCCCCGGGCCATGTATCTGGTAGAGCTGGCGCTTGGAATGGCTCGAGATGTTTTAGCGCCAGGTGGTAGTTTTGTAGTGAAGGTGTTCCAGGGCGAAGGCTTCGATGAGTATCTAAGAGAGATTCGCTCCCTGTTTACGAAGGTCAAAGTTCGTAAGCCGGACTCTTCTCGCGCCCGTTCGCGTGAAGTGTATATTGTAGCGACCGGGCGTAAACCATAACCGGTAGATTTCAAACGAAAGTTTGAAAGAAACTGGATATAGAGTATCCTGACGCTGTTTTTAACACAGTTGTAATATGAGGTTAATCCCTTGAGTGACATGGCGAAAAACCTAATTCTCTGGCTGGTCATTGCCGTTGTGCTGATGTCAGTATTCCAGAGCTTTGGGCCCAGCGAGTCTAATGGCCGTAAGGTTGATTACTCTACCTTCCTGCAAGAGGTCAATCAGGACCAGGTTCGTGAAGCGAAGATCAACGGACGTGAGATTAACGTTACCAAGAAAGATAGTAACCGTTACACGACCTACATTCCGGTTAACGATCCGAAGCTGCTTGATAACCTGCTGACCAAAAACGTCAAGGTTGTCGGTGAACCGCCTGAAGAGCCGAGCCTGCTGGCTTCTATCTTCATTTCCTGGTTCCCAATGCTGCTGCTGATTGGTGTCTGGATCTTCTTCATGCGTCAAATGCAGGGCGGTGGTGGCAAAGGCGCCATGTCGTTCGGTAAGAGCAAAGCGCGCATGCTGACGGAAGATCAGATCAAAACCACGTTTGCTGACGTTGCAGGTTGTGACGAAGCGAAGGAAGAGGTTGCTGAGCTGGTTGAATACCTGCGCGAACCGAGCCGTTTCCAGAAGTTGGGCGGTAAAATCCCGAAAGGCGTCCTGATGGTCGGTCCTCCGGGTACCGGTAAAACCTTGTTGGCGAAAGCTATCGCCGGTGAAGCGAAGGTTCCATTCTTTACAATTTCCGGTTCTGATTTTGTGGAAATGTTCGTGGGTGTTGGTGCATCTCGTGTGCGTGACATGTTCGAACAGGCCAAGAAAGCGGCACCGTGCATCATCTTCATCGATGAAATCGACGCCGTAGGCCGCCAGCGTGGTGCTGGCCTGGGCGGTGGTCACGATGAACGTGAGCAGACGCTGAACCAGATGCTGGTTGAGATGGACGGCTTCGAAGGTAACGAAGGTATTATCGTTATCGCGGCAACTAACCGTCCGGACGTTCTTGACCCTGCGCTGCTGCGTCCAGGCCGCTTCGACCGTCAGGTTGTGGTTGGTCTGCCAGACGTTCGTGGTCGTGAACAGATCCTGAAAGTGCATATGCGTCGCGTACCGCTGTCTCCGGATATCGATGCGGCAATCATTGCCCGTGGTACCCCTGGCTTCTCCGGTGCGGACCTCGCGAACCTGGTGAACGAAGCGGCGCTGTTTGCTGCTCGTGGCAACAAGCGCGTGGTGTCGATGGTTGAGTTCGAAAAAGCGAAAGACAAAATCATGATGGGTGCGGAACGTCGCTCCATGGTGATGACGGAAGCGCAGAAAGAATCTACCGCGTATCACGAAGCAGGCCACGCGATTATCGGTCGCCTGGTGCCGGAACACGATCCGGTACACAAAGTAACGATTATCCCACGCGGTCGTGCGCTGGGTGTGACCTTCTTCCTGCCTGAAGGCGACGCAATCAGCGCCAGCCGTCAGAAGCTGGAAAGCCAGATCTCCACGCTGTATGGCGGTCGTCTGGCGGAAGAGATCATCTACGGTGCTGAACATGTTTCTACCGGTGCGTCGAACGACATCAAAGTCGCGACTAACCTGGCGCGTAACATGGTGACCCAGTGGGGCTTCTCCGACAAACTCGGTCCGCTGCTGTACGCTGAAGAAGAAGGCGAAGTGTTCCTGGGACGTTCTGTAGCGAAAGCTAAACATATGTCCGATGAAACGGCTCGCATCATCGATCAGGAAGTTAAGCTGTTGATTGAGCGTAACTATGACCGTGCGCGTCGTCTGCTGAACGAAAACATGGACATTCTGCACTCGATGAAAGATGCGCTCATGAAATATGAGACCATCGATGCGCCGCAGATTGATGATCTGATGGCTCGCCGCGACGTGCGTCCGCCAGCGGGTTGGGAAGAACCGGGTTCTTCTAACAACAACTCTGGCAGCACCGGCAAGCCGAGCGCGCCGCGTCCGGTTGATGAACCGCGTGCGCCGGACTCTGGCACCATGTCAGAGCAACTGGGCGACAAATAAGTTATCGTTGATGATGACCGTGTTTTAATTGAAAACCCTGGGGCTTGCTCCGGGGTTTTTCTTATCTGCATACTCAAGATTTTTACCAGGGATAAAACTATGAAACTCTTTGCTCAGGGTTCTTCACTGGATCTCAGCCATCCTCACGTCATGGGGATTTTAAACGTTACGCCAGATTCTTTTTCCGATGGCGGGGCGCACAACTCTCTGGTTGAGGCGGTAAAACACGCAAATCTGATGATTAACGCCGGGGCGACTATCATTGATGTGGGGGGGGAGTCCACGCGTCCGGGCGCGGCCGATGTGAGCGTGGAAGAAGAGCTGCAGCGAGTGATCCCCGTGGTGGAGGCGATTGCTCAGCGCTTTGAAGTGTGGATTTCCGTCGATACCTCAAAACCCGAAGTGATTCGCGAATGCGCGCGGGTCGGCGCACATATCATTAATGACATTCGTTCACTCTCGGAACCCGGGGCGCTGGAAGCCGCCGCGGAAACCGGACTGCCGGTTTGTTTGATGCATATGCAGGGGCAGCCGAAAACCATGCAGGAAGCGCCAAAGTACGAGGATGTGTTCGCTGAGGTAAATCGTTACTTTGTTGAGCAAATAGCACGTTGTGAACGAGCCGGAATCACAAAAGATAAATTGTTGCTCGACCCGGGATTCGGATTCGGTAAAAATCTCACCCACAACTACACATTACTGGCGCGCCTGGCTGAGTTTCATCATTTTGATCTGCCGCTGCTGGTTGGAATGTCACGAAAATCAATGGTTGGTCAACTGCTGAATGTGGGGCCATCCGAACGCCTGAGCGGGAGTCTTGCGTGCGCGGTGATTGCCGCAATGCAGGGGGCGCAGATCGTTCGTGTCCATGACGTCAAAGAAACCGTAGAAGCGATGCGTGTGGTGGAAGCCACATTGTCTGCAAAGGAAAACAAACGCTATGAGTAATCGTAAATATTTTGGCACTGATGGGATCCGTGGTCGCGTAGGCGACACCCCAATTACCCCTGACTTTGTGCTCAAACTGGGGTGGGCGGCAGGAAAAGTGCTGGCACGTCATGGTTCACGAAAAATTATCATCGGTAAAGATACGCGTATTTCTGGCTATATGCTGGAATCTGCGCTGGAAGCGGGCCTGGCTGCCGCAGGTCTTTCTGCCTCTTTCACTGGCCCAATGCCAACACCTGCCGTTGCTTATCTGACGCGTGCTTTCCGTGCGGAAGCCGGGATCGTTATCTCCGCTTCGCACAACCCGTACTATGACAACGGGATCAAATTTTTCTCTATCGACGGCACCAAACTGCCGGATGCGGTTGAAGAAGCTATAGAAGCCGAGATGGAAAAAGCGATCACCTGCGTGGATTCGGCTGAGCTGGGTAAAGCCACCCGTATCGTCGATGCCGCCGGTCGCTATATCGAGTTTTGCAAAGGCACCTTCCCGAATGAACTGAGCCTGAGTGAGCTTAAAATTGTGGTGGATTGCGCTAACGGTGCGACGTATCACATTGCGCCAAATGTACTGCGTGAGTTGGGCGCCAATGTTATTGCCATTGGTTGTGAGCCAAACGGCGTTAACATCAATGAAGAGGTCGGCGCTACCGACGTCCGTGCCCTGCAAGCGCGGGTGATCGCAGAAAAAGCCGATCTGGGTATCGCGCTGGACGGCGACGGAGATCGCGTGATCATGGTCGACCACGAAGGCAATAAGGTCGACGGTGACCAAATCATGTATATCATCGCCCGTGAAGCGCTGCGTCAGGGACAGCTCCGCGGTGGCGCGGTAGGCACGCTGATGAGCAACATGGGCCTTGAGCTGGCGTTGAAACAGTTGGGTATTCCGTTTGCCCGTGCGAAAGTCGGTGACCGCTATGTCCTGGAAAAAATGCAGGAAAAAGGCTGGAGTATCGGTGCGGAAAACTCAGGCCATGTGATCCTGCTGGATAAAACCACCACCGGTGACGGTATCGTGGCAGGTCTGCAGGTGCTGACTGCAATGGTGCGCAATCATATGAGTTTGCACGACCTGTGCAGCGGCATGAAAATGTTCCCGCAGCTGCTGGTTAATGTTCGTTACACCGCAGGTAGCGGCGATCCGCTGGAAAATGAAAATGTGAAAGCGGTGATGGCAGACGTTGAAGCGGCGCTGGGTAATCGTGGACGCGTCCTGTTGCGTAAGTCTGGCACTGAACCATTAATTCGTGTGATGGTTGAAGGTGAAGACGAGGCGCAGGTAACTGAATTCGCCCACCGTATTGCAGATGCAGTGAAAGCGGCGTAAACACTGAAGACAGTGAGAGCCGGAGTCTGAGACTCCGGCTTTTTTTTTACTATACCGCCAGCGGCTGTTTACGTCGGCGTTGCCAGAAATACCCCCCGAGCATCAGTAGTACAAGGACTGCCAGCCACGGCAGAACCGCCAGTAAATGCCCTGACCGGGCAAAGGTCAGCGCAATCATTAGTAGCCAACCCCCGAGCATCGGGATCGCGGTGCGCTTGACAATATCTACTGGCGATACGCCGGCAATGCCCGCGATGGCAATGATGACGCCAGCAATGGGAGATAACGTACGACCAATACCCGCCGATATCTGGATAGGTAGCATCATCACTGCGATATCGCTGCCGATATGGCGGCTGATGTCCGGCACCATTGGGGCGAAGGAGAAAAATGCCGCATTTCCGGAACCCATCAGCGCTGAAATCGCAAAGGTGATAAGTGTCATCAACAGGATAATTGAGGCGGCGCTGAGACCAAATTCACCGGAAAGCGACAGCAGTGCGTCGACGGCGCCAATGGCTTTCAGCCCGGCAGAAAAAACTTCACCGGCGATAATCAGCGTCACCACGGTGGCAAAAACGCTGCCCATGCTGTCGAATACCTTTTGTACGCCAGCCATGACTTCCCGGGCTTTACGATGGCGTCCGTACTCACAAACCAGCGTAATGGCCAGACTTATCAGTACGGCGGTATCCAGCGTAATTTTGAGCGAGCTGAACACTAAATCGCTGCACACCAGCATCAACACCAGCGGCAGCATGGGCAAAAACAGCCAGCCGATCGGGGCGTCGGCTTCTTCGGTCGACGTTAATGTCTGCATCTGCTGAGCCGTATTGTCACCGCTTTCCCGACGATCGAAAAAGCGTTGCACAACAATATGCAGCAGCGCGATGAAAAGGATAACGGGGACAACGATCGGCAACTGATCCTGCACGAAATAGTTCACGACCTCGATACCTGCGGTTTTGGCGGCGAGAACTGAGTTGCCGGAACCGGGGCCAAACTCAACCGCACAGGTACTGGCGATAACGGCGGCAACGGCGGCGCGACTGCAGCCCAGTCGGGTCAGCAGTGGGTAAAGCGTCGCCATTAACAACAGGCCCAGTCCGGTAGCGCTGCTGATAAACAGCGACAGGAATTGGCCCAGCAGCAGCGCCAGTCCCAACAGCAGGTAAGGCGAGTTCAGACGCTGCAACGGACGAGACGTCACCCGAACCAGCACCTGGCTTGCGCCAATGGCCGACATATAGGTAGCGAAGCCACCAATCAACATAATTTGCAGCCCAAGACCGCCGAGGCGCACGCTCAGGGTATCGCGAATAAATTCAAAGGCGTCGAAGGGGCCAAAGCCGGTGCTTTTTTTCACCAGGCTACTGAGTGTCGTCATGCCACTAAAATGCGCGATCAGCAGGAGTATAATCCCGGTCAACAGCAGTACTGACTGGGGATGATACTTTTTGAGAATCAGACGTCCGGCAAAGATAATGGCGATTAGCGCCAGTAATAATGACATTCTCGCCTCCTCACTCAAAGTTGCCGGTGACCAGGCACTCGCCATCGCGCAGCAACGGTTTACCCGCAGCAAACAGATGGGCCAGCGAGAGGTCATCATTAAGTACGCAGATATCGGCACGTTCCCCGGCGCAGAGCACGCCGCCGGAAATACCCAGCGAGCGTGCGACGTTTGCCGTCAACATGGCGATCGCCTGAGACACCGGAATTCCCACATCAATCAGGCGGGGAAGCAGGTTAAGGTTACCTGCGACCGGCGCCGCGCTTAAACCCTCCACGATACCCTGAGCGTTAAAGCGCGGTACGCTGCCATTGCCATCAGAACTGATCGTGATGCGCTCGGCCGGAACCTGTGCTTCCAGGGCGTGGAGGATCGCCTGCTCCTGAGGTGTAAAGCGGCTGCCGCCAGACGTAACGTCGATATGGCCGCCGCGATGGGCGAAAGCAATCGCCTGTTCGAACAAGGGTTCTGTTCTCGCCACATGCGTCGGCGAAATGTGGTGAATCGGAATGCCTGCATCACACAGCTCAAGCAGTTGCGACATCCCTTCCGGTAGATTCCCCAGGTGGACATGCAACAGCCCTTTTTTCCCGGCCAGTAAGGAAGAGACGCGGATATCGCTGACTATTCTCAGCAATTCCTGGAAAGAGGGATACGAACCGCGGTGATCGGCGAGCGCGATTTTTACGCCAAGAATCGCCGGAATAAATGCCATGTCATCGCGGATGGATCGCGTAATGGTCGGGCTGGGTACCGCGTAGGCTCCCGTGTGCATAAACGCACGCAGTCCTTCGAGATTAAGGGACTGCATTTTGGCGTAGAGATCTTTCGGTGAGCGAGAAATAGCGTCGGTACCCAACACGCCGACGACCGTGGTAATGCCCGCCTGAATCAGATCGCGCAGCTTGACGGCTGGCGTCCGACTGGCAAACCCGGCTTCCCCGCCGCCACCGGTAAGATGGACATGCTGATCGATGATACCAGGGATAACCCATTTACCCCGACAATCGATGACCTCTTTGACGCCATCAAAGAGCGAAATATCTTTTTCTACCGCCACAATTCGGTCGGCATGAATGAGCAGGGAGCAGAGGCCTAAATCCTCAGGGGAAAAAACACGGGCATTGGTCAGTAAAGTAAACATATCGGTCCTGTCAAACGTCGAGGGTGAGAGTCGGCAGGTGAAACGGAATATTGTTGTTATGACGCTCACCATAAAGCCATTACTATATCTATGACTATTACCGATTTGTTATTGGAGGATGCGGTTATGGCATGGTGGAGAGTTAAACGTGGATTGTAAGTGGCTGGAAGATTTTCTGGCGTTGAGTCAGCATGGAAATTACTCTCAAGCCGCTGCGCAGCGGCATATTACTCAACCTGCACTCAGTCGGCGTATTAAAGCTCTGGAAGAGGTGCTGGGCGTGCCATTGTTTGATCGGACCACAACTCCCGTCACGCTGACGCGCTATGGTGAACGTTTTGAGCCCTATGCCCGACACGTCCTCAGTACGTTAACAGAGGCGCGCCACGAGCTATCGGCGATGTCGCCCGCAACGGATAACACGCTGGTCATGGTCAGTCTGCATACGCTGTCGGTCAATATCCTGCCGGATATGATCAACTATTTACGCCAGAGTGAACCACAGCTCAATTTCACGGTAAATGCCAGTATTCAGGGGATAGACAACCACTTTAATGCGCTGATTGACCGGCAGATTGATTTGCTGGTGACATACGACTTACCGTCAGCGCAGCCTGGGCTGGAGATCGCCGGCGGATTAAAACGTTCGCTATGGCGATATGAACGATTTATTCCGGTTATTTCTGCACAGCTGGCGGATACGCTTGACGATCCGCAGGTGTCTATTCCGTGGCTCTGCTACAGCGACTATACCTTTGTCAGACGCATTATTGAGCCGGCAGAACAACGCGTCCGTCCGCGCCTGAAAAAAGTCTTTGAGAGCGGTTTAAGTGAAACGATACGCGAAATGGTACTGCGCCATATGGGAATGGCATGGTTACCCGAATCAATGGTGGCGGAAGAGTTGGTGAATCAGCAAGTTATTCACTGTTGGCCAGAAAATGGCGATCTGATTTGTGAAATCCCCGTTGTGGTATGGGCTAACCTTGACGATCAACGCGCAGTCATGCAGAGATGCTGGGAGAAATTGCTGCGTTTTTGATTGATATGGCGATTTTTTCCGCAGTTGATACAATGCTAACAAATTGCCCTTGCGAAGGTTATTCGCTTTGGTTAGTATTCACACCCGCTTCAGTGGGAAACAGTAAACATTCCCGCTTTAATGGTCGAAGCATTGTACGCGGCAACTCCGCAAGGAACAGGTTGATTATGCACGAAGCTCTTTTAGTAGTTTTCCTTATTGTGGCAATTGGCCTGGTAGGCTTGATCATGCTGCAGCAAGGTAAAGGCGCTGATATGGGAGCCTCTTTTGGCGCAGGCGCTTCTGGTACTCTGTTTGGTTCAAGTGGTTCTGGTAACTTCATGACCCGTATGACGGCTGTATTGGGAACCTTGTTCTTCATCATCAGTCTGGTGCTGGGTAACATGAACAGCAATAAGACCAATAAAGGAAGTGAGTGGGAAAATCTGAGCGCACCGGCGAAAACCGAGCAAACTCAGCCAGCTGCTCCGGCTCAGCCGACCAGCGATATCCCACGCTAAGTATTCTGTACCGAGGTGGTGGAATTGGTAGACACGCTACCTTGAGGTGGTAGTGCCCTAACGGGCTTGTGGGTTCGAGTCCCATCCTCGGTACCAAATTCCAAAAAAAAGACGCTGCAAAGCGTCTTTTTTTTCGTCTGTTATTTGTGGCTATCCTGTAGGTCGGATAAGGCGTTAACGCCGCCATCCGACATTATTACAACGCCTGATGGCGCTACGCTTATCAGTCCTACAGACACCTTATATTCCGCGCATAAAAAAGGCCGCTTTCGCGGCCTTAAAATGATGAATGTTTACTTCGCTTTGTTTTCCAGATTCTCAACCTGCGGCAGGCCGGTCGTTGAAGAGGCGGTCAACAGACCGGCTTTCGCGTAGCCGAACAGCTTCTCGCGGGTATCGGTAATGTCCAGATTACGCATGGTCAGCTGGCCGATACGATCGTCAGGTGAGAATACTGACTCGCCTTTCTCCATGGTCAGACGCTCAGCCTTATAGGTCAGGTTGTCGGACACGGTATTGAGGATCGAGTAGTCGTTGCCGCGGCGCAGCTCCAGCGTCACTTCGCCGGTGATCTGGCTGGCGACCCAACGCTGCAGACCGTCACGCAGCATCAATGCCTGCGAGTCGAACCAGCGTCCCTGATACAGCAGACGACCAAGCTGGCGACCGTGCGCGTGATACTGCTCGATGGTATCTTCGTTATGAATACCGGTCAGCAGACGCTCGTAGGCGATATGCAGCAATGCCATCCCCGGGGCTTCGTAGATGCCACGGCTCTTCGCTTCAATGATACGGTTTTCAATCTGATCGCTCATACCCAGACCGTGACGGCCGCCGATACGGTTGGCTTCCAGCATCAGTTCCACGTCGTCGCTAAAGGTTTTACCGTTCAGCGCAACCGGATGACCCTGTTCAAAACGCACGGTCACTTCTTCTGCCGGGATCTTCACGCTCTCATCCCAGAACTTCACGCCCATAATCGGGTTGACGATTTTGACGCTGGAGTTCAGGAATTCCAGATCTTTTGCTTCGTGGGTCGCGCCGAGCATGTTGGAGTCAGTGGAGTACGCTTTCTCAACGGACATTTTGTAGTCGAAACCACAGGCAATCATAAATTCGGACATCTCATGGCGACCGCCGAGTTCATCGATAAAATCGGTATCCAGCCATGGTTTATAAATCTGCAGTTCGGCGTTGGTCAGCAGGCCGTAACGATAGAAACGTTCAATATCGTTACCTTTATAGGTGCTACCGTCACCCCAGATATTTACGCCATCTTCTTTCATGGCGGCAACCAGCATGGTGCCGGTAACGGCGCGGCCCAGCGGAGTGGTGTTGAAATAGGTCAGGCCACCGGTGGTGTTGTGAAAGGCGCCGCACTGAATGGCAGCGATCCCTTCGGCAACCAGCTGCTTGCGGCAATCTACCAGGCGAGCATTCTCAGCACCATATTCCATTGCACGGCGAGGAATGGCGTCATAGTCATCCTCATCCGGCTGGCCCAAATTTGCAGTATATGCATATGGGACAGCCCCTTTTTGTCGCATCCACAGCAGTGCTGCACTGGTGTCCAGGCCGCCGGAAAAAGCGATACCAATACGTTGACCTACCGGGAGATGCTTGAGAATCGTCGTCATAAAATAAAACCCTGCTTGATAGACTGGTGAAGAGGTCGGCTTATTATACTAAATGCATTTTTATGCAAAATAAATGAGTTTTCATTTAATCATCTTTTCTGGATGACAGGAAGAGTTTAGTGACAATTTCGTTAAATAGCGGCGCGGATGGCATATTTATCTTACTGGAGATGCGCTGGTAGGCATTCATTGATTTGCATAGTCGTAACAAGGTTGACATAACGCATAGTGAATCAATATACTGTGCGCAGATTTTACGTCCCGTCCTCGGTACCAAATCCCAGCAGTATTTGCATTTTTTACCCAAAACGAGTAAAATTTGCCACGTTTCAGGCGCGGGGTGGAGCAGCCTGGTAGCTCGTCGGGCTCATAACCCGAAGGTCGTCGGTTCAAATCCGGCCCCCGCAACCACTTTCCCTTAGAGTTCTTTTTCAAATATACTGTGAAGACTTAGGCCTTCGTAGCTGGATTTGAAAAAAATTCTTTCGGAAGGTTCTCCGAACCGCAGGTGCGGTTATAGGGTTCAGTTATCTAAAGCCCCGATTTATCGGGGTTTTTTGTTATCTGACTACAGAATAACTGGGCTTTAGGCCCTTTTTTTATGTCTTGGGGGTGGGCTTGTCCACATTAGAGCAAAAATTAACAGAGATGATTACAGCACCGGTTGAAGCCCTGGGCTACGAACTGGTCGGCATCGAATTTATTCGCGGTCGCACATCCACACTGCGCATCTATATTGATAGTGAAGATGGCATCAATGTTGATGATTGTGCTGATGTGAGCCATCAGGTAAGCGCCGTGATGGATGTCGAAGACCCAATCACCGTTGCCTATAACCTGGAAGTTTCCTCGCCGGGTCTCGACCGTCCTCTGTTCACTGCTGAACACTACGTGCGTTTCCTGGGGGAAGAAGTCACGCTGGTTCTTCGTATGGCGGTACAAAACCGTCGTAAATGGCTGGGCGTTATCAAAGCGGTGGACGGTGAGATGATCACGGTCACAGTCGAAGGTAAAGATGAAGTGTTCGCGCTGAGTAATATCCAGAAGGCGAACCTGGTTCCCCACTTTTAACAGTCTGGATTGAGGTGAAAAGCCCGCGATGAACAAAGAAATTTTGGCTGTTGTTGAAGCCGTATCCAACGAAAAAGCGCTGCCACGCGAGAAAATTTTTGAAGCGCTGGAAAGTGCGCTGGCTACAGCAACAAAGAAAAAATATGAGCAAGAGATCGACGTCCGCGTAGAAATCGATCGTAAAAGCGGTGATTTCGATACCTTCCGTCGTTGGGTAATCGTAGAAGAAGTTACTCAGCCGACCAAAGAAATTACCCTGGAAGCGGCACGCTTCGAAGACGAAAGCCTGAACGTGGGCGACTATGTTGAAGATCAGATTGAATCTGTCACCTTTGACCGTATCACCACCCAGACCGCGAAACAGGTTATCGTACAGAAAGTACGTGAAGCTGAACGCGCAATGGTTGTTGATCAGTTCCGCGAACACGAAGGTGAAATCGTTACGGGTGTGGTGAAAAAAGTTAACCGTGACAACATTTCCCTGGATCTGGGCAGCAATGCTGAAGCCGTGATCCTGCGTGAAGACATGCTGCCGCGCGAAAACTTCCGCCCTGGCGACCGTATTCGTGGCGTTCTGTACTCTGTGCGCCCGGAAGCGCGTGGTGCGCAACTGTTCGTCACCCGTTCCAAACCGGAAATGCTGGTTGAGCTGTTCCGCATTGAAGTGCCAGAAATTGGCGAAGAAGTGATTGAAATTAAAGCGGCTGCTCGCGATCCTGGCTCTCGTGCGAAAATCGCCGTTAAGACCAACGACAAGCGTATCGACCCGGTCGGTGCTTGCGTCGGTATGCGCGGTGCGCGCGTACAGGCGGTCTCTACCGAACTGGGCGGCGAGCGTATCGATATCGTCCTGTGGGATGATAACCCGGCGCAGTTCGTGATTAACGCAATGGCGCCAGCAGATGTCGCTTCTATCGTGGTGGATGAAGACAAACACACCATGGATATCGCGGTTGAAGCCGGTAACCTGGCTCAGGCGATTGGACGTAACGGTCAGAACGTCCGCCTGGCTTCACAACTGAGCGGTTGGGAACTCAACGTAATGACCGTTGATGACCTGCAAGCGAAGCATCAGGCTGAAGCACATGCAGCCATCGATACCTTCACCAAATATCTCGATATCGATGAAGATTTCGCGACAGTTCTGGTGGAAGAAGGTTTTGCGACGCTGGAAGAACTGGCCTACGTGCCAATGAAAGAACTGCTGGAAATTGACGGCCTTGATGAACCGACCGTTGAAGCGCTGCGCGAGCGTGCTAAAAACGCACTGACCACTCTGGCACTGGCCCAGGAAGAAAGCCTCGGTGATAACAAACCGGCTGACGATCTGCTGAATCTGGAAGGATTGGATCGCGATATGGCCTTCAAACTGGCTGCCCGTGGTGTTTGTACGCTGGAAGATCTCGCCGAACAGGGCATTGATGATCTGGCTGATATCGAAGGGTTGACCGACGAAAAAGCCGGTGAGCTGATTATGGCTGCCCGTAATATTTGCTGGTTCGGTGACGAAGCGTAATAAACTGTAGCAGGAAGGAACAGTATGACAGATGTAACCGTAAAAACGCTGGCTGCAGAGATACAGACCTCCGTGGATCGCCTGGTACAGCAATTTGCTGATGCAGGTATCCGGAAGTCTGCTGATGACTCTGTGTCCGCACAAGAGAAACAAACCTTACTGGCGCATCTGAACCGTGAGAACGGCTCAGCGCCGGATAAGTTGACATTGCAGCGTAAAACGCGCAGTACTCTCAATATTCCAGGTACCGGTGGGAAAAGCAAATCGGTACAAATCGAAGTCCGCAAGACACGCACCTTTGTGAAACGCGATCCGCAAGAGGCTGAACGCCTGGCCGCGGAAGAGCAGGCGCAGCGTGAAGCGGAAGAGCAAGCCCGTCGTGAGGCAGAAGAAGCTGCCAAACGCGAGGCGCAACAAAAAGCCGAACGTGAGGCCGCAGAACAAGCTAAGCGTGAAGCCGCTGATAAAGCGAAACGTGAAGCTGCGGAAAAAGACAAAGTGAGCAATCAACAGACCGACGATATGACTAAAACCGCCCAGGCCGAAAAAGCCCGCCGTGAAAATGAAGCCGCAGAACTGAAACGTAAAGCGGAAGAAGAAGCACGTCGCAAGCTTGAAGAAGAAGCTCGCCGCGTAGCGGAAGAAGCTCGCCGTATGGCGGAAGAAAACGAGAAAAATGGTGTGGATAACGCTGAACCTGTTGAAGATACCAGCGATTATCACGTCACGACTTCTCAGCACGCTCGCCAGGCAGAAGACGAAAACGATCGTGAAGTTGAAGGCGGCCGTGGTCGTACTCGCAGCGCGAAAGCCGCGCGCCCGGCGAAGAAAGGCAACAAACACGCTGAATCGAAAGCCGACCGTGAAGAAGCGCGCGCCGCAGTTCGTGGTGGTAAAGGCGGTAAACAGCGTAAAGGTTCCGCTCTGCAGCAGGGCTTCCAGAAGCCAGCTCAGGCCGTTAACCGTGACGTTGTGATCGGCGAAACCATCACCGTTGGCGAACTGGCTAACAAGATGGCGGTTAAAGGCTCTCAGGTCATCAAAGCGATGATGAAACTGGGCGCAATGGCGACCATCAACCAGGTCATCGACCAGGAAACCGCACAACTGGTTGCCGAAGAGATGGGCCACAAAGTTATCCTGCGTCGTGAAAACGAGCTGGAAGAAGCAGTAATGAGCGACCGTGACACCGGCGCTGCGGCTGAACCGCGCGCACCGGTTGTAACCATCATGGGTCACGTTGACCACGGTAAAACTTCCCTGCTGGACTACATTCGTTCTACGAAAGTGGCTTCTGGCGAAGCGGGCGGCATTACTCAGCACATCGGTGCGTACCACGTTGAAACTGACAACGGTATGATCACCTTCCTGGATACTCCGGGTCACGCCGCGTTTACCTCTATGCGTGCTCGTGGTGCTCAGGCAACGGATATCGTGGTTCTGGTTGTTGCAGCAGACGACGGCGTGATGCCGCAGACCATCGAAGCTATCCAGCACGCGAAAGCGGCAGGTGTGCCGGTGGTGGTTGCAGTCAACAAAATCGATAAACCAGAAGCGGATCCGGATCGCGTTAAAAACGAACTGTCCCAGTACGGCATCATGCCGGAAGAGTGGGGCGGCGAAAGCCAGTTCGTCCACGTTTCTGCTAAAGCCGGTACCGGTATCGACGAACTGCTGGATGCGATCCTGCTGCAGGCCGAAGTTCTGGAGCTGAAAGCTGTTCGTAAAGGTATGGCGAGCGGCGCGGTAATCGAATCCTTCCTGGATAAAGGTCGTGGTCCGGTTGCTACCGTCCTGGTGCGTGAAGGTACGCTGCATAAAGGCGACATCGTACTGTGTGGCTTCGAATACGGCCGCGTGCGTGCGATGCGTAACGAACTGGGTCAGGAAGTTCTGGAAGCAGGTCCGTCCATTCCGGTGGAAATCCTCGGTCTGTCCGGCGTTCCGGCTGCCGGTGACGAAGTGACCGTGGTGCGTGACGAGAAGAAAGCCCGTGAAGTTGCACTGTATCGTCAGGGCAAATTCCGTGAAGTTAAACTGGCTCGTCAGCAGAAATCTAAACTTGAGAACATGTTCGCCAACATGACCGATGGCGAAGTTCACGAAGTGAACGTCGTACTGAAAGCTGACGTACAGGGTTCTGTAGAAGCGATCTCCGACTCCTTACTGAAACTGTCTACCGACGAAGTGAAAGTGAAGATCATCGGTTCCGGCGTAGGTGGTATCACTGAAACCGACGCGACCCTGGCTGCGGCGTCCAACGCGATTCTGGTTGGCTTCAACGTCCGTGCTGATGCTTCTGCGCGTAAAGTGATCGAATCTGAAAGTCTGGATCTGCGTTACTACTCCGTCATCTATCATCTGATCGACGAAGTGAAAGCGGCGATGAGCGGTATGCTGTCTCCGGAACTGAAACAGCAGATCATCGGTCTGGCTGAAGTGCGCGATGTGTTTAAATCACCGAAATTTGGTGCGATCGCGGGCTGTATGGTTACCGAAGGTACTATCAAGCGTCACAACCCAATCCGCGTCCTGCGCGACAACGTGGTTATCTATGAAGGCGAGCTGGAATCCCTGCGCCGCTTCAAAGATGACGTTAACGAAGTCCGTAACGGTATGGAATGTGGTATCGGCGTTAAGAACTACAACGACGTTCGCGTTGGCGATATGATCGAAGTGTTCGAGATCATCGAGATCAAACGTACTATCGCATAATCTTCGTAATGCCCGGTGGTACTTCGTTTACCGGGCCTACGTTAGGATTGTTAGCCGGGTTGTAGGCCTGATAAGCGTAGCGCCATCAGGCTTTAAAGCGCCACCCGGCAAGAAATTTAAAAAGGGGCTTATGGCCCCTTTTTTGTCTTTATTCTGGAGAATTTATTATGGCGAAAGAATTTGGTCGCCCGCAGCGTGTCGCGCAAGAGATGCAGAAAGAGATCGCACTCATCCTGCAACGCGAAATCAAAGACCCGCGTGTTGGCATGATGACCACCGTATCGGGTGTTGAGATGTCCCGTGACCTGGCGTATGCCAAAGTATTCGTGACTTTCCTTAACGACCAGGACGAAGCGGCTGTGAAAAACGGCATTAAGGCCCTGCAGGAAGCCTCTGGTTTTATCCGCTCCCTGCTGGGGAAAGCGATGCGTCTGCGTATCGTGCCTGAACTGACCTTCTTCTACGACAACTCGTTGGTTGAAGGGATGCGTATGTCTAACCTGGTGACCAGCGTGGTAAAACATGACGATGAACGTCGTGTGAACCCAGCGGACGACAGCAAGGAGGACTGATGAGTCGTCCTCGTCGTCGTGGTCGCGACATTCACGGTGTCCTGCTGCTGGATAAGCCGCAGGGCATGTCCAGCAATGACGTACTGCAAAAAGTAAAGCGCATCTACAATGCCAACCGTGCGGGTCATACCGGCGCGCTGGATCCGCTGGCGACGGGCATGCTGCCCATCTGCCTCGGTGAAGCGACGAAGTTTTCGCAGTATTTGCTGGATTCTGACAAACGCTATCGCGTAGTAGCCCGCCTGGGGCAACGTACTGACACCTCCGATGCCGATGGGCAAATCGTGCAGGAACGTCCCGTAACCTTCAGCGCAGAGCAACTTGCGAGCGCGCTGGAGACTTTCCGCGGCGATATCGAGCAGATTCCGTCAATGTATTCGGCGCTGAAGTATCAGGGTAAAAAGCTGTACGAATATGCGCGTCAGGGTATTGAAGTGCCGCGTGAAGCGCGCCCGATTACCGTCTATGAGCTGCTGTTTATTCGCCATGAAGGTAACGAGCTGGAGCTGGAAGTTCACTGCTCCAAAGGTACCTATATTCGCACTATTATCGACGATCTGGGCGAGAAGCTCGGCTGTGGTGCGCACGTAACGTACCTGCGTCGTCTGACGGTCAGCAAGTATCCGGTGGATCGTATGGTGACGCTGGAACACTTGCGCGAGCTGGTTGAACAGGCTGAGCAGCAGAACATTCCGGCCGCTCAGTTGCTTGATCCCTTGCTGATGCCAATGGACAGTCCAGCATCGGACTATCCTGTTGTTAATTTGCCTTTAACATCGTCGGTTTACTTTAAAAATGGTAACCCGGTACGTACGACAGGTGTCCCGCTGGAAGGCCTGGTGCGTGTGACGGAAGGCGATGACGGCAAATTTATCGGCATGGGGGAGATCGACGATGAAGGTCGTGTCGCCCCTCGTCGCCTGGTGGTTGAATATCCGGCATAACGCTCTCTGTCTTGCGATAAAAGGGCGCTGCGAGTAGAATACTGCCGCTTAACGGCGCGTAAATTGTTTAACAATCTGCGTGGCGTACACTGGGATAGCTGAATTAGAGATCGGCATCCTTTCATTCTTAACACTTTGGAGTTTTAAAATGTCTCTAAGTACTGAAGCTACCGCTAAAATCGTTTCTGAGTTTGGTCGTGATGCAAACGACACCGGTTCTACCGATGTTCAGGTTGCTCTGTTGACTGCACAGATTAACCACCTGCAGGGCCACTTTGCAGAGCACAAAAAAGATCACCACAGCCGTCGTGGTCTGCTGCGCATGGTTTCTCAGCGTCGTAAACTGCTCGACTACCTGAAACGTAAAGATGTTGCACGCTACACCGCGCTGATCGAGCGTCTGGGTCTGCGTCGCTAATTCTTTCGAGTTTCAGAAAGAGGGGGCCTTCATGGCCCCTTTTTTCCAGCAGATGGCAGCAATTCGCTGGAAACTAATGTATTGTTGCTATGAATGATCTTCCGTTGCAGAGGTTCGCGCGGCTAATGAGAGGCTTTACTCATGCGTATGGGTTAGGGTTGTCATTAGTCGCGAGGATGCGCAGAAGATCGGGTATTAACGATGGCGCAAAAATGTGCCGTCAAAAAATAGAGAAAGGATATTATTTTGCTTAATCCGATCGTTCGTAAATTCCAGTACGGTCAGCATACCGTTACGCTGGAAACCGGCATGATGGCGCGTCAGGCGACTGCCGCTGTTATGGTTAGCATGGATGACACTGCGGTATTCGTTACCGTTGTTGGCCAGAAAAAAGCGAAACCAGGCCAGGACTTTTTCCCGCTGACCGTTAACTACCAGGAGCGTACCTACGCTGCTGGCCGTATCCCGGGTAGCTTCTTCCGTCGTGAAGGCCGTCCGAGCGAAGGCGAAACCCTGATCGCGCGTCTGATTGACCGCCCGGTTCGCCCGCTGTTCCCGGAAGGGTTCGTTAACGAAGTTCAGGTTATCGCGACCGTTGTTTCTGTTAACCCACAGGTTAACCCGGATATCGTGGCAATGATCGGCGCATCCGCTGCGCTGACGCTGTCTGGCATCCCATTCAACGGCCCGATCGGTGCTGCACGTGTTGGTTATATCAATGACCAGTACGTACTGAACCCGACTCAGGATGAACTGAAAGAAAGCAAGCTGGACCTGGTTGTTGCCGGTACCGAAGCTGCCGTACTGATGGTTGAATCCGAAGCTGAACTGCTGAGCGAAGACCAGATGCTGGGCGCTGTAGTATTCGGTCACGAACAGCAGCAGGTTGTTATTCAGGCTATCAACGAGCTGGCGAAAGAAGCCGGCAAACCGCGTTGGGACTGGCAGCCAGAAGCCGTCAACGAAGCGCTGAACGCGCGCGTTGCCGCACTGGCAGAAGCTCGTCTGAGCGATGCTTACCGTATCACCGACAAACAAGAGCGTTACGCTCAGGTTGACGTGATCAAATCTGAAACCATCGCGACTCTGGTGGCTGAAGATGAAACCCTGGACGCTAACGAACTGGGTGAAATCCTGCACGCCATCGAGAAAAACGTTGTTCGTAGCCGCGTACTGGCAGGCGAGCCGCGTATCGATGGCCGTGAAAAAGACATGATCCGTGGTCTGGACGTGCGTACTGGCGTTCTGCCGCGTACCCACGGTTCCGCGCTGTTCACCCGTGGCGAAACTCAGGCGCTGGTTACCGCGACCCTGGGCACCACCCGTGATGCGCAGAACCTCGACGAACTGATGGGCGAGCGTACTGACAACTTCCTGTTCCACTACAACTTCCCTCCGTACTGCGTAGGCGAAACCGGTATGGTCGGTTCTCCGAAGCGTCGTGAGATTGGTCACGGTCGCCTGGCGAAACGTGGCGTGCTGGCAGTGATGCCGGAACTGGATAAATTCCCGTACACCGTGCGTGTGGTTTCTGAAATCACCGAATCTAACGGTTCTTCTTCCATGGCTTCCGTATGCGGCGCTTCCCTGGCGCTGATGGACGCAGGCGTGCCGATCAAAGCCGCCGTTGCGGGTATCGCGATGGGTCTGGTGAAAGAAGGCGACAACTATGTTGTTCTGTCTGACATCCTGGGCGACGAAGACCACCTGGGCGATATGGACTTCAAAGTGGCGGGTTCCCGCGACGGTATCTCTGCACTGCAGATGGATATCAAAATTGAAGGTATCACCAAAGAGATCATGCAGGTTGCTCTGAACCAGGCTAAAGGTGCGCGTCTGCACATCCTGAGTGTGATGGAACAGGCGATTAACGCGCCGCGTGGCGATATCTCTGAATTCGCTCCACGTATCCACACCATCAAGATCAGCCCGGACAAGATTAAAGACGTTATCGGTAAAGGCGGTTCTGTTATCCGTGCCCTGACCGAAGAGACTGGCACTACTATCGAAATCGAAGATGACGGTACTGTGAAGATCGCAGCGACCGACGGCGAGAAAGCGAAATATGCTATCCGTCGTATCGAAGAGATCACTGCAGAGATCGAAGTAGGTCGTATCTACAATGGTAAAGTGACCCGTATCGTTGACTTTGGCGCATTCGTTGCCATCGGTGGCGGTAAAGAAGGTCTGGTACACATTTCTCAGATCGCTGATAAGCGCGTTGAGAAAGTGACCGATTACCTGCAGATGGGCCAGGAAGTACCGGTTAAAGTTCTGGAAGTTGATCGCCAGGGCCGTGTACGTCTGAGCATTAAAGAAGCAACTGAGCAGTCTCAGCCTGCAGGCGAACCGGAAGCTCCGGTAAGCCAACAGGGCGAGTAAGGTTGCCATTGCCCTCCGTGTGAGCGGAGGGCCTTTAACCCGGCAGGACGCCTTGTTAGCAACCGGGGAACCTGGACGTTCATTCAATCGTTGTCTTCGGGAGTGGGAAATGAAGCCTTTTTTGCGCTGGTGTTTCGTTGCGACAGCACTCACGCTGGCTGGATGCAGTAATTCCGCCTGGCGTAAGAGTGAAGTCCTCGCAGTACCATTGCAACCGACTTTGCAGCAGGAAGTGATTCTGGCACGTATGGAACAAATTCTTGCCAGTCGGGCTTTAACCGATGACGAACGCGCACAGCTTTTATATGAGCGCGGAGTGTTGTATGATAGTCTCGGTCTGAGGGCACTTGCGCGAAATGATTTTTCACAAGCGCTGGCAATCCGACCAGATATGCCTGAAGTATTCAATTACTTAGGTATATATTTAACGCAGGCAGGCAATTTTGATGCTGCCTATGAAGCGTTTGATTCTGTACTTGAGCTTGATCCAACTTACAACTACGCGCACTTAAATCGCGGTATCGCATTGTATTACGGCGGTCGCGACAAGTTAGCGCAAGATGATCTGCTGGCGTTTTATCAAGACGATCCCAATGATCCTTTCCGCAGTCTGTGGCTTTATCTTGCCGAGCAGAAGCTCGATGAGAAGCAGGCTAAAGAAGCGTTAAAACAACGCTTCGAAAAATCGGATAAAGAGCAATGGGGATGGAACATTGTCGAGTTCTACCTGGGCAACATTAGCGAAGCAACGCTGATGGAACGCCTGAAGGCGGACGCAACGGATAACACCTCGCTCGCTGAGCATCTCAGTGAAACCAACTTCTATTTAGGTAAGTACTACCTAAGTCTGGGGGATTTGGACAACGCTACGGCATTGTTCAAACTGGCGGTGGCTAACAACGTTCATAACTTTGTTGAGCACCGATACGCATTGTTGGAATTATCGCTCCTGGGCCAGGACCAAGATGACCTGGCAGAATCGGACCAGCAATAGCTGACGTACACATCAGCCCGTAATCTTTTTTGATTGCCATCACCTTCACGGGTGAGGGCGTTGTTGTTCGTTAATACACCTACTTTGAGCCGGTTCACACTTTTCAATGAAAATTGCAGATCAATTTCATGATGAGTTATGTAGACTGGCCGCCATTAATTTTGAGGCACACGTACTACATGGCTGAATTCGAAACCACTTTTGCAGATCTGGGCCTGAAGGCTCCTATCCTTGAAGCCCTTAACGATCTGGGTTACGAAAAACCATCTCCAATCCAGGCAGAGTGCATTCCGCATCTGCTGGGCGGTCGCGATGTTCTGGGTATGGCCCAGACCGGTAGCGGCAAAACGGCAGCGTTCTCTTTACCGCTGCTCAACAATCTTGATCCTGAGCTGAAGGCACCTCAGATTCTGGTGCTGGCACCGACCCGCGAACTGGCGGTTCAGGTTGCAGAAGCCATGACGGATTTCTCTAAACACATGCGCGGCGTGAACGTGGTAGCCCTGTACGGCGGCCAGCGTTATGACGTGCAATTACGTGCCCTGCGTCAGGGACCACAGATCGTCGTCGGTACGCCGGGCCGCCTGCTGGATCACCTGAAGCGCGGTACTCTGGACCTCTCCAAACTGAGCGGTCTGGTACTGGACGAAGCTGATGAAATGCTGCGTATGGGCTTCATCGAAGACGTTGAAACCATCATGGCGCAGATCCCGGAAGGTCATCAGACCGCGCTGTTCTCTGCCACCATGCCGGAAGCGATTCGTCGTATTACCCGCCGCTTTATGAAAGAGCCGCAGGAAGTACGTATTCAGTCCAGCGTCACTACCCGTCCTGACATCAGCCAGAGCTACTGGACTGTATGGGGCATGCGTAAAAATGAAGCGCTGGTGCGTTTCCTGGAAGCAGAAGATTTTGATGCGGTGATTATCTTCGTCCGTACCAAAAATGCGACCCTGGAAGTGGCAGAAGCGCTGGAGCGTAGCGGTTATAGCAGCGCTGCACTGAACGGCGACATGAACCAGTCTCTGCGTGAGCAGACTCTGGAGCGTCTGAAAGATGGCCGTCTGGATATTCTGATTGCAACCGACGTTGCGGCCCGTGGCCTGGACGTTGAGCGTATCAGCCTGGTTGTTAACTACGACATCCCGATGGATTCCGAGTCTTACGTTCACCGTATCGGCCGTACCGGTCGTGCGGGTCGTGCGGGTCGTGCGCTGCTGTTCGTTGAGAACCGTGAGCGTCGTCTGCTGCGTAACATCGAACGCACCATGAAGCTGACCATTCCAGAAGTAGAACTGCCGAATGCAGAGCTGCTGGGCAAACGCCGTCTGGAAAAATTTGCCGCGAAAGTACAGCAGCAGCTGGAAAGCAGCGATCTGGATCAGTACCGTGCTCTGCTGGCGAAAATGCAGCCGGAAGAAGAGCTGGATATCGAAACGCTGGCAGCCGCACTGCTGAAAATGGCTCAGGGCGAACGTCCGCTGATCCTGCCGCCAGATGCGCCGATGCGTCCGAAACGCGAATTCCGCGACCGTGACGATCGTGGTCCGCGTGACCGCAACGATCGTGGCCCGCGTGGCGACCGTGAAGACCGTCCGCGTCGTGAGCGTCGTGACGTTGGTGATATGCAGCTGTACCGCATTGAAGTGGGTCGTGATGACGGTGTTGAAGTCCGTCATATCGTTGGCGCGATTGCTAACGAAGGTGATATCAGCAGCCGTTACATCGGTAACATCAAGCTGTTTGCTTCCCACTCCACCATCGAACTGCCGAAAGGTATGCCGGGCGACGTGCTGCAGCACTTTACCCGTACCCGCATCCTGAACAAGCCGATGAACATGCAGCTGGTTGGCGATGCCGTACCGCACACCGGTGGTGAGCGTCGTGGCGGTGGTCGCTTCAGCGGCGAGCGTCGTGAAGGCGGTCGCGGTGAAGGCCGTGGTTTTGGCGGTGAGCGTCGTGAAGGCGGTCGTGGTGATGGTCGTCGTTTCAGCGGCGAACGTCGTGAAGGTGGTCGTGGCCCGCGCCGTGACGATTCTTCAGCTCCGCGTCGTGATGATTCAGCCGGTCGTCGTCGTTTCGGCGGTGACGCATAAGCCTCACGGTTTAACAGCGTAAAGTAATATATACAGCCTCGATCTCAACAATCGGGGCTTTTTTTATTTCAATTGTACTCGTGTACTGGTACAGTGCAGCACATTGAGATGTAGTCACAAGATAAATGACTGGAGAGATGGCTAAATGGCAACACTTACCACCACCCAAACGTCACCTTCGCTGCTTGGCGGCGTGGTGATCATCGGCGGCACCATTATTGGCGCGGGGATGTTCTCTCTGCCGGTGGTCATGTCCGGGGCGTGGTTTTTCTGGTCAATGGCGGCGCTGATTTTCACCTGGTTCTGCATGCTGCACTCCGGGTTGATGATCCTCGAAGCCAACCTCAATTACCGCATTGGTTCGAGCTTCGACACCATCACGAAAGATCTGCTGGGCAAAGGCTGGAACGTTGTTAACGGCATCTCTATTGCCTTTGTGCTCTACATTCTGACCTATGCCTATATTTCGGCGAGCGGTTCGATTCTGCACCACACCTTTGCCGAGATGTCGCTGAACGTTCCGGCGCGCGCGGCAGGTCTTGGCTTTGCGCTGCTGGTCGCGTTTGTGGTGTGGTTAAGTACCAAAGCGGTTAGCCGTATGACGGCCATTGTGCTGGGGGCAAAGGTCATTACCTTTTTCCTAACCTTCGGCAGCCTGCTGGGACACGTTCAGCCTGCCACGCTGTTTAACGTGGCGCAGAGCAATGCTTCATATACGCCGTACCTGCTGATGACGCTGCCGTTCTGTCTGGCGTCGTTTGGTTATCACGGCAACGTCCCGAGCCTGATGAAGTATTACGGCAAGGATCCCAAGACCATCGTTAAGTGCCTGGTATACGGCACGCTGCTGGCGCTGGTGCTGTATACCGTATGGTTGCTGGGTACGATGGGGAATATTCCGCGTCCGGAATTTATTGGTATTGCGCAGCAGGGCGGGAATATTGACGTGCTGGTCCAGGCGCTGAGCGGTGTGCTGAACAGCCGTAGTCTGGATCTGCTGCTGGTGGTGTTCTCCAACTTTGCGGTGGCGAGTTCATTCCTCGGTGTGACGCTCGGTCTGTTCGACTATCTGGCGGATCTGTTTGGTTTTGATGACTCGGCAATGGGTCGTTTCAAAACGGCACTGCTGACGTTTGTCCCGCCAATTGTCGGTGGCCTGCTGTGGCCGAACGGTTTTCTGTACGCCATTGGTTATGCAGGTTTAGCTGCAACTATCTGGGCTGCCATTGTGCCAGCGCTGTTGGCACGTAAATCCCGCGAACGTTTCGGCAGCCCGAAATTCCGTGTTTGGGGCGGTAAACCGATGATTGCCCTGATTCTGGTCTTCGGTGTCGGCAACGCGGTTATCCATATCCTGTCGAGCGTTAACCTGCTGCCAGTGTACCAGTAGAACAATTGCCCGGTGGCGCTACCTTACCGGGCCTACAGAGATTGAGTAGGCCGGATAAGGCGCAGCCACCATCCGGCACAAATTGTACTACCCCAACAATTCCTGCTTCACATCCATCGCCAAATCAAATGAGTGTAGCCGCGCCTGGTGATCAAAAATCTGGCCGTTAACCATAATTTCATCAGCCTGGGTTTCACGCAAGATAGCCTCCAGCCCGTGTCGCACTTTCGCCTTATCTCCGACCAGCGACATGCTTAGCGCCTGCTGCACGCCATACTGTTCAGAAGCGGACCACAGTTGATGCATATTCTCTACCGGCGGCGGTAGCTGGCCGGTTTCGCCACGACGCAGTTTCATAAACGCCTGCTGCATCGAGGTGAAAAGAAATTCGGCATCGCGATTGCTGTCGGCGGCAATGATGTTGATGCATACCATTGCATACGGCTTTGCCAGCCGCGCCGAAGGTTTGAACTGGCTACGATACAGATGCAGCGCCTGATGCAGCATATCCGGAGCAAAGTGCGAGGCGAAGGCAAACGGCAGGCCAAGCTGTGCCGCCAACTGTGCACTATACAAGCTGGAACCTAATAACCAGACCGGGATCTGCTCGCCGTATCCAGGCACCGGGCGTACATGGGGGTTCGGGTCGCGGGCGTCGAACCAGTCCACCAGTTCTGCTACATCGCGTGGGAAGTTATCGATATCTCCACTCATATGGCGGCGCAGCGCGCGCATCGTTGGCTGATCGCTCCCCGGCGCGCGGCCAAGCCCGAGATCGATGCGTCCCGGATACAGTGTATTTAGGGTACCGAACTGCTCGGCGATCACCAGCGGCGAATGGTTGGGCAGCATCACGCCGCCAGAACCCAGATGCAGCGTGGTGGTATTGGCAGCCAGATAACCAATCAGAACTGAGGTTGCGGCGCTGGCGATGCCAGTCATGTTGTGATGTTCTGCCAGCCAGTAGCGGTGATAGCCGCGCTTTTCAGCCAGCCGAGCGAGATCAAGCGAGTGCGTAAAGGCTTCTTTTGCCGAAGATCCTTCAGGGATCGGTGCCAGATCCAGCACCGAGAACTGAATAGTTTTGTCAGTCATAACGGCTCACTTTGTTATCGGTTAATCATTTAATACTGCATTAAAATTTGATTAACGTTGTTAACAAAGTGAGCTTTATGAGACTGACGGCAAAAAAAATGCCCGATGGCGCTGCGCTTATCGGGCCTACGGGATCGCTATTTGTAGGCCGGATAAGGCATTTATGCCGCCATCCGGCGAGGTTTTATCAGGATTGCAGTTCCAGCCCGGCCAGACGTTTCCAGTAACCGTTGCAGTCGCTATGAGCGGCGAGCGGTAATGGGGCAGTGCCATTTTCATTGGCGCGGAAGGCATCAAGCATATCGAATGTTTCCGTGCCAGAAGGTGACAGGCGCACAATATCCACCAGACCCTGCATGGATGTCAGCTCGTTGCCGAGGTTATAAACATAGCCGCTCATGGTCTGGATCCCGTTGAGAACAAAGACCTGCTGATTCTCCTGCGACAGCACATCTCGCCCGTTCGGGTATTTGATGCAGCAGGTTTCACATTCGTCTTTTGGTCGGTCTTCGGAGCGCGCCGTAAAGCAGCGGGCAGAGTACGCCAGCGGCAGATGGCCGTAGCTCAATACCTCTACTTCAAACTTATCGCGGATAGCCAACTCTTCACACTGGTTGAGCAGATTGATCAGCCAGTCGCGAGATAATTCTACCGGCATACACCAGCGCACCATCCCTTGTTTGAGCAGTAAACGCAGCGTCACCGCGTTGTAGCAGTTGAGCGCGTGTCCGGCGACAAACGGCAGCTTACGCTCGGCGCACATGTTTACCACGCCGAGATCGCTGGCTTCCAGTAGGAAGTCGCCGTTTTCGACGTAGCGCTTTAATTCGCCCAGCTCAGACGAGGCTTGCACCAGCGCCAGTGTTGACAGCACCACCTGTTTACCGCTGCCAGCGAGCGACTTCGCCATATCGATCCAGTCGCCCACTTTGGTGGCACGGCGTTTACTGCATACCGCTTCGCCAAGATAGATAATATCGGCCTGGCTGGCGGCGGCCTGCTGATAAAAATCTTCCAGCGTTTCTTTTGGCCAGTACCACAGCACCGGCCCTAAGGAATATTTCATTGCTTCTCTCACTGCCATTTACGGTGATACGCGCCAAGCGTGGTCTGCGTGCCTTCGGACATGGAACCGAGCGTTTCCATCCATGCCGCCTGTGGTGCGTAGTTTTGCGGGTCGGCTATACAGCGATCGATCGCCTGACGCCACACTTTCGCCACCTGGCTGACGTAGGCCGGGCTACGCTGGCGTCCCTCGATTTTTACCGAGGCAATATTGGCCGCCAGCAGCTCCGGCAGCAGCTCCAGTGTGTTCAGGCTGGTGGGTTCTTCCAGCGCATGATAGCGCTCGCCGTCAACCAGATAGCGGCCTTTACACAACGTCGGATAACCGGCGTTTTCTCCGTCCTGATAGCGGTCGATCAGCACTTCATTAAGGCGGGATTCCAGGCCCTGTTGGGTCTGCTGCCAGCGAACAAAACGCGCGGGAGAGCAGGCGCCAACCGTGTTAGGCGATTCGCCCGTCAGGTAGGATGAAAGATAACACCGGCCTTCCGCCATAATGCACAAACTACCAAAGGCGAACACTTCGAGTGGAACAGGCGTGACGCGAGCGAGCTGTTTCACCTGATGAATAGACAACACGCGCGGCAGCACCACGCGGGCGACATCAAAGTTGCGATGATAAAAATTAATCGCCTCTTCGTTGGTAGCAGATGCCTGAACAGAGACATGGCGCTCAATATGCGGATAGCGCTCTGCGGCATACTCAAGCATGGCAAGATCGGCAAGGATCAGCGCATCCGCACCCAGTTGCGCCGCCATATCTACGGCACGCTGCCAGCGCGCATAACCATCCGGATGCGCAAAGGTGTTAATCGCGATGTGCAGCTTACGGCGGTGTTGATGGACAAAACTCACCGCTTCCTGCAATTTTTTCTCGGTAAAATTAAGGCCGGCGAAATGACGGGCGTTGGTATCATCTTTCAGCCCGATGTAGACAGCATCAGCGCCGTTCTCGATGGCCGCCTTAAGCGCCGGGAGATTTCCGGCAGGGCAGAGCAGCTCCATAATTTATCCTGAACGTTGCGCCGTGAAAGGCGCAGAAATGTTAACGAAGAGGGATTTTAGTTAACCTTGCTGAGACAATTTTTGATTTGAGGCAGTTAAAGTCGTATTGGTGACAGCAATAAAGAGGTAACAATTTCGCATCGAATTGTTGATTTATGCCGCTATGTCGTTTATTTGATATGGCAAAATAGCAGGACTATTGAAACAGGGAGTAAAGCTCGTGTTGGATAAACTGCGTTCACGCTTAGTACATTTTGGTCCTTCTCTGATGAGTGTACCGGTTAAACTGACGCCCTTTGCGCTGAAGCGCCAGGTCCTGGAGCAGGTTCTGAGCTGGCAGTTTAGCCAGGCGCTGGCTGATGGAGAGCTGGAGTTTCTCGAAGGCCGCTGGTTAAGCATCCATGTACGTGACATTGGTCTCAAATGGTATACCTCTGTTGAGAACGATAAACTTATCGTCAGCCAAAATGCCGATGCGGATGTGAGTTTTAGCGCTGACGCCAGTGACTTACTGATGATTGCGGCACGTAAGCAGGATCCGGATACGCTTTTCTTCCAGCGTCGCCTGGTAATTGAAGGTGATACAGAATTAGGGCTGTATGTAAAAAATCTGATGGACGCCATCGAGCTGGATCAGATGCCTAAAGCGCTGCGCGTCATGCTGATGCAGTTGGCGGACTTTGTTGAGGCGGGAATGAAAACAACGCCAGACACCAAACAGACCTCGGTAGGTGAGCCATGCTGATTCGAGTTGAGATTCCCATTGATGCCCCTGGTATTGATGCGCTGTTACGTCGTTCATTTGAGAGCGATGCGGAAGCGAAATTAGTGCACGACCTGCGTGAAGATGGTTTCTTAACGCTGGGTCTGGTTGCGACCGATGACGAAGGTCAGGTAGTGGGTTACGTCGCGTTTAGTCCTGTCGATGTTCAGGGCGAAGATCTGCAATGGGTCGGCATGGCGCCGCTCGCGGTGGATGAAAACTACCGGGGGCAGGGGCTGGCGCGTCAGCTGGTCTATGAAGGACTCGATTCCCTGAACGAGTTTGGCTACGCCGCAGTGGTTACGCTGGGCGATCCGGCACTGTACAGCCGCTTTGGCTTTGAGCTGGCAGCGCATCATGATCTGCGCTGCCGCTGGCCGGGCACCGAAAGCGCGTTCCAGGTTCATCGCCTGGCGGACGATGCGCTGGAGGGCGTGACGGGCCTGGTGGAATACCACGACCACTTCAATCGTTTTTAACACCCGGGGCTTGCAGGCTGCTCAGTAGAGCCTCAAGCCCTTCGCCTTCTACAAGGCGCTCTTTCTGACGCTTTGTGAGCTGTTTGACGCGATACTCGATGCGCAGAGCCAGCGAACGGTCGCCGACCTGCGCCGCAAATACCAGGGAGAGTTCCCCCTTTCCACGCAGCGCCTTCGCGCCTTTCCCGCTCTGATGTTGCTTATATCGGCGCTCTACATCGGTGGTAATTCCGGTGTATAAGGCGTTGTCCGCGGTACGGATCAGGTACAGATACCAGGGTGTCATTGTCACCATCGACGTGATAATTTTCAGGCCTACAGTATAAAAGAGAACAGAAATGGAAACACTGACTGCGGTGACCCGCTGGCTGGCGAAGCAGCATGTCGTGACCTGGTGTGTACACCATGAGGGTGAATTGTGGTGCGCGAATGCGTTTTACCTGTTTGATGCTCAGAAGATGGCATTCTATGTGCTGACCGAAGAGAAAACGCGCCATGCTCAGATGTCCGGCCCGCGCGCGCCCGTTGCCGGCACGGTAAACGGCCAGCCCAAAACGGTCGCCCTGATTCGTGGGGTACAGTTTAAAGGGGAAATCCGCCGTCTTGAGGGAGAGGAGAGCGACGTTGCGCGTAAAGCGTATAATCGCCGCTTCCCCGTGGCCAGAATGTTGCCTGCACCCGTGTGGGAGATTCGTCTGGATGAAATCAAGTTCACCGACAACACGCTGGGCTTTGGTAAAAAGATGCTCTGGCTACGTGATTCACGCCCCGAGAATACGTAATGCCTCACGGTTAAACGCCGGCAGATCGTCCGGTGTTCGGCTGGTTATCAGCTGATCGTTATCATTCACCATTTCCTGATCGTAAAATTCGGCGCCCGCGTTTTTTACGTCAATGATGATAGGTTTCACGGCGGTAAGTTTACGGCCACGAATGACATCCGCGCTGATCAGCAACTGTGGGCCATGGCAAATAGCAAACACCGGCTTGCCGCTGTTAACAAAATCCCGGGTAAAGGTCACGAAACGATCGTCCCCGCGCAGGTAGTCCGGCGAGTGACCGCCTGGCAGTAGCAGGGCGTCAAAATCGGCAGGGCGCACATCCTCGATTGCTTTGTCGATGGTGACGCTGGCTTCACCTTTTTTCCCCTTCACCGTTTTTCCTGCCTGTTTTTCAATGGTGATGACTTCATGCCCGGCCTGGCGGAATTCTGCTGCTGGTGATGTAAATTCTGAATCTTCAAACTCATCAGTGATTAAAACGGCAATCTTCTTGCTCATGTTTCCTCCGTTGAGTTGGTTGCGAATAAGGCAGAATTTCCATGTTGACGGATAATTACCTCACGGACTATTAAGTCTGGTCGCTAAGGCTGAGAGTGCAAGACGGACAATTCTGTAAAGGAGCGAGGATGAGTCAGGTGTTAATAACAGGCGCAACGGGGCTGGTAGGCGGAAATTTGCTGCGTATGTTGCTTAATGAACCCCGGGTCAACGCCATTACGGCGCCGACGCGTCGACCGCTGGCTGATACGGTTGGCGTTTATAATCCCCATGATCCGCAGCTAACCGATGCTCTGGCACAAGTCACCGATCCGGTCGATATCGTTTTTTGTTGTCTGGGAACCACCCGACGTGAAGCCGGCTCGAAAGAGGCGTTTATCCACGCTGACTATACGCTGGTGGTGGACACCGCCCTGACGGGACGCCGGTTAGGTGCTCAGCATATGCTGGTGGTGAGTTCGATGGGCGCGAATGCGAATTCACCGTTTTTTTATAACCGGGTGAAAGGGGAAATGGAGCAGGCGTTAATCGCGCAGAAATGGCCGCGTCTGACGATTGTCCGACCTTCGATGCTACTGGGGGAACGGGATAAACAGCGGACGAATGAGCGGTTTTTAGCGCCGTTGTTCAGGCTGCTACCGGGTAACTGGAAGTCGATTGAAGCGCGTGATGTTGCACGGGCAATGTTGGCAGAAGCGCTGGCGCCAGGACATGAGGGCGTTACGATCCTGACCTCTTCCGAGCTACGCGAAAGGGCAAAATAAAATGCCGGGTGGCGTGGACGCTTATCCGACCTACAAACGATGACGTCCTGTAGGCCGGATAAGACGCTTATGCGTCGCTATCCGGCATCGGTATTACTTAATAAACGTAAAGGCCGTAGTGACGCGTTTCACGCCGCTTACCCGGCTGGCGATATCTGCCGCCGCCTTCGCTTCACGTTCAGTAACCAGACCCAGCAGGAACACTTCCCCGTTCTCGGTGGTGACTTTCACGTTAGAGGATTTCACCTGATCGCTGGTCAACAACTGGGAACGTACTTTGGTGGTGATCCAGGTATCGTTGGACGCATCGCCCAGACCGATTGGCTGGCCCTGACGGATCTCATTAAAGACCTCAGTGGTACCTTCTACGCCCATTGCAATCTGTTTTGCCCGCGCAGACAGTTCGCTATTCGGTGACTGACCGACCAGCAGAACCTTGCCCTGATAGGCGCTAACGTTGATACGCGCTTCTTTCTTGATCTGGGCATCTTTCGACAACGCCGTATTGACGCGTAATTCCAGGGTTCCGTCATCTACCTGAGTGCCGACACTACGCGGATCCGTCGCGGCTTTAGTCCCGACGGCTGCGGTTCCGACCACGGCGGCAGCTACACAGCCTTGCAGCAGCAGTGCAGCGATAATCACAGCAAGCGGCGAAAATGCCTTCATGTGTACTCCTTAATCATCCTGGTGAGGAAAAAGCGTGTTATCGATGAGATCGCAAAGGCAGTTGACCGTCAGCATATGCATTTCCTGAACGCGGGCACTGTGGTGTGAGGGAATGCGGATTTCAACATCCTGCGGCCCCAGCAATCCGGCCAGCTCCCCTCCGTCATACCCGGTCAGCGCGACGATTGTCATGTCGCGTGTCACTGCGGCTTCAACAGCTTTTACGATATCGCGGCTATTACCACGCGTAGAGATTGCCAGCAGAACATCACCTGCATGTCCCAGCGCACGGACTTGTTTTGCATAAACTTCGTCGTGCAGGCGATCGTTGGCAATCGCAGTTAAGACCACATTATCAGTATTTAGTGCAATAGCAGGTAAACTTGGTCGTTCCGTTTCAAAACGATTGATCATGCTGGCAGCAAAATGCTGTGCGTTGGCAGCGGACGTCCCATTACCACAACAGAGAATTTTGTTGCCATTGAGCAGGGACTGAACCAGCGTCATGGCTGCACGGGAGATCGCATCCGGGAGCGCTTCAGCCGCAGCTATCTGAGTTTGAATGCTTTCTGTAAAGCAGACTTTAATTCTATCTAACACGCTAATCCTTAAGAACCAGGCTCTGAATCTTCAACTATGAGCGGTCGTTGAACGCGTCTTTAAACCACTCAACATCATTTCCGGTGAAGGCTAACACATCGAACCGGCAATCCACAGTATCAAAACTCCCATTGTGGCGCGCAAGCCACAAGCGGGCGGTCTGTAATAATTTGTGTTGTTTGCTCCGGGTCACACTCACCGCCGCACCGCCAAACTGGGCTGAACGCCGATAGCGAACTTCAACAAATACGGTGGTGTTGCCTTCACGCATTATCAGGTCGATTTCGCCGCCACGTTCACGCACGTTGGCGGCGATGAAATGCAGTCCCTTGCTGTGCAGCCAGTCACGCGCAACAGCTTCCCACGCGTCACCGGTCTGTTTACTCGTTAACTGGCGGGGACGACCTGTCCTTGCTGGTATTTGAGCCATGATAACTTCCTGTTAATCACACAATCCTGATTTGCGGTTAATGCGCCAGTGTTGCCGTTAATTTCGAAGCCCTGCACCTGACGCATTTGCGAAAAGTGGTTGGCAAGCGACCAGGCATCGACACCCATCGCGTACATACGCGCCAGCGAGTAGTCGTTACGCACCGCGCCAAGCGCCTGCTGCATGAGAGGCATGTTAGCACCTGCCAGCATTGGGATTTCGCTATACTGCAAGCCTTCCATTTCCAGACGGAAGTCCGGGCCAGCGGTTCCCTGCGCGCTACGGGAGCTGGCATACAGCGTTGCTCCGCTCTGGCTGCCGTTACGCATGGCGATCATCGGTTTAATAAAGGCGATTTCTTCCGGCGTCGCCAGAATATACACGGCGTCAACACGACCACTGCCGCCGGTGATTTGTGCATCTGTAGGCGCTGCCGGAATCGTCAGACCGCCAATCGTCACGCCAGGCTGCGCAGGTACAGAAGAGGCTACCGGGCTGCCCGTCAGGGAAATGCCAGAGCCGCCGTTGACACCCATTTTCAGCTCAGCCGTGGAGCCGAACTTCTGCTGCAGCACTACGCCGCCGCCCAGTTTTTGCCATTCCTGTGCAAAAGCATTAGCCACGCGATCGCCTAACGAACTGCGTGGGAGCAACAGCAGCGGCGTTTGTTTGCCTTGATCACGGATGTGGCGTGCGGCATCGCGCGCTTCATCTTCTGGCGACAGGGCAAAGTAGCAAACGTTCGGCAGGTTTTTCACCGCCTCTGGCTGGTTAAGCGCCAGGACGTTCAATGGCGTGTTGCTTTTCATCAGCTCTTCAACATTATTCTTCAACAGCGGGCCAACCACGATGCTGGCGCCATCCTGCTGTACCTGGGTCAGGATCTGATTCAGCGGCTGCGACGAGGTGTCGTAGATTTTCAGCTCAGCGGACGGATTTGCCGGCGCGCTGGCGGTTGTTGGTTGTGCAGGCGCTGTTGGCTGTGGGGCTGTCGTTTCTGGCTGTGCAGGCTCCTCATTGGTCAGATCGCTTACTGACGCCTGAGAAGGGCTGGCAACACCGTCTGTCGTTTGCGGTTGTTCCGTAGTCCCAGCAGCAGAGGCATCCGCAGCAGGCGCGGCGGCAACAGGAGCTGCTACCGGTTGAGTGCCCATGTTTTTCGCGGCTTCAAAGCCCTGCTGAATAGTACGACCAAATACAGCGGCCTGACCGTTCAGCGGCAGCAGCAGGGCAATTTTGCTGGTGGAAGCTGGCTTAAAGCTCTGCACGTTAACCAACTGCGTTGGCAGCAGTTTTGCCCCCGGGTTTTGTGGGTAACGTTTTTGCCAGTCGGCAATACCGGCTTTCATCATGTCCGGGTCGTTACGGTTATCGAACCAGACGCGCTGGAGGTCCAGCCAGCCTTGCAGTACGTTTTCATCAGCATTGATGACCAGCGTCTGCGCTTGTTCCTGGGTCATGGACGACAGCGCCTGCCAGGTTGCATCTATGTTTTTCTGCTTAGCGTTCGCGGCCAGCAGTGGTTCCTGTGCGATCAGAGCGCGCAGCAGAGTCAGTGACGGGCGACCCTGGTTGACGTCGATTTGCGCCTGCCAGTAACGCGCCTGCTGGTTTTGGTCGAAATCGGCGGGCGTGAGTTTATCCAGCAGGGCATGTGCTCCCGCGACATCTTTCTGCGCGAGTTTGATCTCGACGGCCAGCAGTGACTGCTCACGACGCTGGGCATCGTTTAGCTTCTGCGGTAACTGGTTGAACAATTCGATAGCCTGCTGGCTCTTGCCTTCTTTCAGCAGTGCACGAATGGCGAGTAATTGCCAGTTGGTCTTGCTATCATCTGAGCTTTGCTGCATCTGTTGCAGATAAAAGCCGGAATCAGCCTGCGCAGTGCCCTGCATATGGGCTGCACTCTGGTCTGGCGCCTGGGTGCCACAGCCTGCGAAAATCAATGCTGCCAGAATAACTGGTAGCGCGCGCGCGGCTTTCAAACGAGAAAATGTTGAGGGTACCATACTGTATCCAGTGATATTTTTTTACGCAATGCTCAATATTAAATCGGCAATACGGACGACACAATGAAACAACACGAATCGGCGGATAATTCTCAAGGCCAACTCTTTATTGTACCTACTCCTATCGGAAATTTGGCTGATATTACCCAACGAGCGCTCGAAGTTTTACAAGCCGTTGATTTAATTGCCGCTGAAGACACCCGTCATACCGGATTATTGTTACAACACTTCGCGATTAACGCCCGTTTGTTTGCCTTACACGATCACAATGAGCAACAAAAAGCCGAGACGCTGGTGGCAAAGCTTAAAGAGGGGCAAAACATCGCGTTGGTTTCCGATGCCGGAACGCCGCTGATTAACGACCCGGGCTACCATCTGGTGCGCACCTGTCGCGAAGCAGGCATCCGCGTGGTACCGCTGCCTGGCCCGTGCGCGGCGATTGCCGCGCTGAGTGCTGCTGGTCTGCCATCTGACCGTTTTTGTTACGAAGGCTTCCTGCCTGCGAAATCAAAAGGCCGCCGCGATGCGATGAAAGCCATTGAAGCAGAACCGCGTACGCTTATTTTTTATGAATCCACCCACCGTTTACTGGATAGCCTGGAAGATATGGTCGCCGTCTGGGGAGAATCCCGTTATGTGGTGCTGGCACGCGAACTGACCAAAACCTGGGAAACCATTCACGGCGCGCCGGTCGGCGAACTGCTGGCGTGGGTCAAGGAAGATGAAAACCGTCGTAAGGGCGAAATGGTGCTGATTGTCGAAGGGCATAAAGCGCAGGAAGATGACCTCCCGGCTGATGCGCTACGTACGTTGGCGTTGTTACAAAAAGAGCTGCCGCTGAAGAAAGCGGCGGCGCTGGCGGCGGAAATTCACGGCGTGAAAAAGAATGCGCTGTATAAGTACGCGCTGGACCAGCAGGGGGAGTAAGAGTGAGCACCTACCAACCACCTTTCGTCGTCACTCCATTGATACTCAATCAAGTCATTGAAATTGGTGAGTTGATGGGGCATTGGGCAGCGATGGCTGGTAGGGCATCTCCTCTTTTGCGCAAAGAGAATCGTATTCGCACTATTCAGGCCTCTTTAGCGATTGAACATAATTCATTGACTACGGAACAAGTCACCGCACTGATGGAAGGAAAACGCATTCTGGCTCCTGCTAAAGACATACAGGAAGTGAGAAATGCGATTCTGGCCTATGAAAAGATGTCGGAATGGAAAAGCGAACAATTATCCGACCTTTTACAAGCACATCGAGTCCTTATGCTCGGTCTGGTCGATAATCCGGGCCAGTTACGTGCCGGAAATGTTGGTGTTTACAGGGAAAAGCAGCTTATTCACATGGCTCCGCCAGCCTCACAAGTTTTACGTTTGATGAATGATTTACTGGGCTGGTTAAAAACGACAGAGCTTCACCCGCTGATTGCTGGCGCTGTTTTTCATTATGAATTTGAATTTATTCATCCTTTTGCCGACGGTAATGGACGGATGGGGCGGCTGTGGCAGACATTAATCCTGCGTGAGTGGCGATCGGAATTGGCGTGGTTACCCGTAGAGACACTGATCCACTACCAACAGGACCGCTATTACCAGGTGTTAGGGCAGTGCGATCGGCAAAGTAGCTGCACGCCATTTATAGAGTTTATCCTGGAAAACATCATCTCTGCTTTGCAGGAGGGATTGGGGAAACCATCACCCCTGTCGGAAGAAATGTCGGAAGAAATGTCGGAAGAAATGTCGTCTGATTTACTGGATATAGAAAAACGTATTCTACAAATCTTGTCGAATCAGCCGGGCAGATCTGCCAAAAGTATCGCTGATGAGTGTGAAATTTCAGCCCGCACCGTAGAGCGCTATCTGAAAGCGTTGCAGCTAAAAGGCAAACTGCAACGCGTTGGCGCGACAAAAGGGGGGATGTGGAGGGTAGTTTAAACAACCAGCAGTTCGACGCCTGTTTTGGTCAGCGCAGATTTATCTTGTTTGCTGATGCTGTCGTCGGTTATTACGCAGTTAATCTTCTCCATCGGCAGTACCTGATTAAAACCTCGTCGGTTGAACTTTGTCGCATCCAATACGGCAATGACCTTGTGTGCCGCAGCTGCCATTACGCTGCTAATCGAATAGCCCTCGTTGAATGTCGTAATACCATTCGTAGCATCAATTCCGTCAGCACCCACAAACATCAGATCAGCGCTAATCCCTTGCAGAGAGCGTTCAGCGATAGTGCCATGCATCGAATGCGTTTTGTGGCGCACTGTACCGCCACAGACGACCAGCGTAATGTCTTTGTTTTCCGATAATGTAAACGCAGCGGGCAGGCTGTTGGTAATAACGGTGATATTACTTTTTCGGTTTAGCGCCTCAGCGATCAGTAAGGTAGTGCTTCCGCTATCCAGAATCACGGTCATTCCTTCCTCGACCATTGCCGTTGCAGCCTGGGCGATCCGTTTTTTAGGATCGCTGGCAAGCTGATACCGATCTTCTAATACCACTTCCTGATTGTCGCCTTCAGCCAGATGGCTTCCTGGTTTAGCCGCACCGCCGTGAAAACGGGTGACCAGACCTTTCTCTTCTAATAACCGCAGGTCGGCGCGAATGGTGACTTCAGATATACCAAAGGTATTCGAAAGATCCATTACCAATACGCTGCCTTGCGTATTAATCAGGTCGACAATTTTATTCCTTCTCTCAAATGAGTTCATATTGATTTGCCTGATAATTTGACTATCACTAGTTTAATCGAAGGATTGCGAAAGGTGAACGCTAAATTTCGAAAGTAAATGTGAGCCAGCGCAGGTTGCTGGCTTGTGGATTCAGGAGAGTTTAAGTAGAATTTTTCCCTGCATCGGTGCGCCATGGAGTGACTTGACGGCGCTGGCAAAGCTTTCGGCATCGCCACTGTGGGCAATTAATGGCCCCAACTGCAAGCGTTTTTCCGTTAGCAAGCGCGCAGCGGTTTCCCACTCTTCTCCAGGCCATGGGCTGGAATAATTCATCCAACTGCCAAGAATGGTTAACTCTTTACGCAATATTTGTCCAAATACACCTGCAGAAAGCGCAAGATCGTGATGCAACGTACCGACTAACGCCAGTTGAGCACGAGGCCCTGCAATCTCAATCGACAGAGCCACGGTTTGTGGGGTTCCCGCGGTTTCCAGTATGAGTTGGTCAAATTGAATATCCTTCAGACCTGAGTGGATCTCAGCTGCACTCATCTCCCGACTATTAAACACATGGGTTGCCCCCAGTTCTTTTGCTAATGCCAGCTTTTGCGGGTTGATATCAATCGCTGTAATACTATTTGCGCCGAGTTCACGGGCGCATTGCATTGCCAGTAAACCGATCGTACCCGCCCCAACGATAATGACGTTTTTGCCTTCGCATCCCTGCGCCAGGTGAAATGCATGCAGGCCGACGGTAATGGGTTCGATGAATGCGCCATCATCAATCGGCATATCTGAAGGCAGGCGGAATAAGTTAGCGCGTTTTACCACTACATATTCTGCGTTACCACCTTCGCTGCGTGAACCAACAAACTGATATTGCTTACACAATGAGAAATATCCACGCTCGCACTGAGGGCAATGGAAGCAGGGAAGTAGTGGTACGCAGGCAACGGCATCGCCGGGTTGTAAGTCGGTAACGGCTGCACCGTAGGACTCAACATAGCCGCTGAACTCATGCCCCAGCGTTATCGGATAATAGTGAGCACCATGATTAAAGATACGGGGAATGTCTGAGCCGCAAAGCCCTGAGCTAACCACCTTGACCAGTACATCTTCATCAGCCTGCAGTTGCGGAATAGGACGTTCTTCAATGCGTACGTCGCCCTCAGCGTGAATCACCACTGATTTCATAAATGTCTCCAGAAATGTGAAGGGGAGCAAATGCTCCCCAGAAATTAAGATGCGGTCTGGCTTTCCGTTATGGCTGCTGCTTTTTCAGCCGCCACGAAATTACGTGCCCGACGCCATGTCAGTAGTACACCCAATAGGTAAATCGCAGCGATGATGATGAAGCCCACAACGTTCTGCCAGGTGAAGAGTTGAATCAACAGCCAGGTGATTGGGGAACCGCCCTGATCCATCGATGCAACCATGCCACCGGCTTTCAGTGCGCCTGCATTGGCAGCAAGCTGGGTATGTAGACCAATAGTTTGCGTGGCTATCCACAAGGTGATACCCATGATGATGACGCCGGAGATCAACGTACGGAACAAGTTCCCCTGATGAACGGCTACCGCCATGGCAACAAAGAAACCAATGGTTGCGAGATCGCCGAATGGCAGTACCTGATTACCTGGTACGAGGACGGCAATCAGAATAGTCAGCGGAATAAAGATCAGGCTGGCGGAAACCACCGATGTATGGCCGAGCAGCAGCGCAGGATCCAGACCAATTAAGAATTCCTGTCCGCCAAATTTCGCCTGCAGGCGTTTACGGGCGTGTTTCGCAATGGGGGTTAAGCCATCCATAATAGGTTTAATAACGCGTGGCATCAGCAGCATAACGGCAGCCGTTTTCACCGCCAGTTGTAGAACGGCTTTGACGTCATATCCTGCCAGCATGCCGATCACTAAACCCATCACGAAACCGACGGTCACGGGTTCGCCGAAAGGGCCAAAGCGTTTCTGCACATCATCCGCGCTGAAATGAATACGATTCAGGCCGGGGATTTTTTCAATAATAGTATCAACCAGGACGGCAATTGGACCGAGGTACGCTGATGAACCGTGTGGAATGGCAATACCTTCAAGGCCAAAAAAGTCACGCGTGTCCTTTGCAAACCAGTCGCCCAGTTTGTAGACGAAGGCGGCATGAACAACCACGCCCAGAATGCCCAACCAGTATGAACCGGTCGCCAGATGTAACATCGCGCCGGTAAACGTCATATGCCAAATGTTCCAGATATCGACGTTTACTACGCGGGTCATGCGGGTGACCAGCATCAGGATATTCACCCCAATGGCGACAGGAATCGCAATTAATGCAATTTGTGAAGCCCAGGTCATTGGTGATGAACCCGGCCAGCCAACGTCGATCACATGCAGGTTGATTTGAAACTGTTCCGCCATCGCTTTTGCGGCAGGGCCGATAGAGTCAAGCATCAGGCCAATGACCAGTCCGATACCGACAAAGCCAATACCAATATGTAGGCCGGATTTAAAACAATCCCCGAGCTTCATTCCCAATAATTTGGAGAAGATGATGATCACTAACGGCAGCATAACCGTTGGACCTAAGTCGAGGATATAACGCATTATTTCGCTAAACATGGCGTTACCCCACGAGGATAGTCAGTATTTTTTGCTGCAACGCTTCGATACCCACACCTGAGACAAAAGGCATGCCGTGAACGACCGGGATATCGCCAAACGTACGGTCAACGCGGGCAGTGGTACAAATAAGATCCGCGCCATCCATATAGGTTTCGATTTCTGTTACCCGGCACTGTACCAGGTCGAGTTGGATATTGTTGGCTTCACAGAGTTCTTTAATTTCTTCTGCTGCCATTGTTGAAGTTGCTACAGCACCGCCACAAGCCACAATTACTTTACGTTTCATAGGGTATTCCTTTTATTATCAGTCTGTTATCAAGCCTGTGCGCAAGGCTCAGACTCAAGGATTGTTTCCCGAAATAGCATTGCTAGTTCTGCATCGGGCGCATTCAACAATGCTTCAATGGTGTTCGGGTTTTGTAGCTCACTAAACAGACGACGCAGGAGCTTCAGTTGCGCCGTCGGGTTCTCAACAATCAGGGCGATAATTAAAGAGACGGCTATCTCTTCGTCATCATCCGCTTGTTGAAAGTTGACCGGTGTATCCGGGCGAATCAGATAGATTGCAGGCGATTTAGCATGAACAGCTTCACAATGCGGAATCGCGACGGCATGACGTTCCAGCGCTATTCCGGTAGGAAAGGTTGCTTCACGCTCAATCAGAGCCTGCGGGTAGCTTTCATGCACGACCCCTTTGGCCAGCATCTCCTCCCCAATATGTGTCAGCGCATGCTGACACGAGTTAAAGTTAATTCCTGTTCGGACAAAGAGTTGGCTCATATATTCTCCAGATTTCAGGCGATTACTGGTGCACAACCAAAGCGATAGGCGCGCAGAACGTCCTGGATTTTGTCGATAATCAGATTATGTGGTGTGGCGGTTAACGTCCCTTCAGTCAGGCGCTCAAATTGCACGGGCATAAACTGGCTAATGAGTCCCAGCGGTAAAGCGACGTCATTAAGGTTGGTTATTAATTTCTCTACACTTTGACGAATGCGGGGATGCGGCCAGTAGTAACGAATACGGTCGGAGAGGCTGAAGTGAATATCGACCATTGCCTGGCTCCAGGTTGGACGATAGTATTTTTTCCAGTAGTCCGGTTCATTTAGCATAACTTCGTCAATGACTTCCATTACCCGGCTCCGCTGCTCCGGAGAAACCAGTTCATTTTCCATTTGCGCCAGAGCAAAAATGGCTTCACGCAGTGCGAAGGTCAGCGCTGGACCCACTTTTAAAATTGCATAGTGATCGCGTACCAGGGCGCGGTAGGCCTGGCGGGTTTGATAATCGGTAGAATGTGCTTCATAAACCATTGGTGTGGCTTTAATCCATGCTGAAAGCGCTTCTGCAGCCTGCGGCTGATAATGAATGATCTGAGTGTGATCGAATTCGACGCCGGGCTGGACCACAATAGCGATCACGCGAGTCAGCGCTTCTTCAAGTCCTAATGCTCTAAAGGCAATTTGATGGGTTTCCAGCGTCCGGGCGGCATCTTCTTCGCGGGTGACATGAACGGTGCCGATGGTACTGGCTTCGCCACCGGGAACTGGAACCTCTGTACCAATCACATAAGTCAGTTGGCATTTCTGTTCTTCGGTTGCCGTTGCCTCTGCGGCCTTGCAAAGTACCGCTGCTCGCTGAGCAACAACCATTGGGTCCAGCGGCGTGGGATCGTCAGCACAGGACATTGAAGCATCGAGGTGGATTTTGCTGAATCCTGCGGCAACGTAGGCTTTAATCAAGGCTACGGATTTCTCCATCGCGTCTGCCGCCGGTTCATTTTGCCAGCAGTTAGGGCCGAGGTGATCGCCTCCCAGAATAAGTCTTTCGCGAGGAAAACCAACCGCCTGTGCGATGCTATAGACAAAATCACGGAAATCGGCGGGTTTCATCCCTGTATAGCCGCCAAACTGATTAACCTGATTGGAGGTCGCTTCGATCAGAACTTTACTATCCGTGTCGAGATCAAAACGTAATGCGGATTCAATAACCAGCGGATGTGCTGAACAAACTGAACAAATACCTAAATGTTCACCTGCTTTATGACGAGAGATTATTTCTTTCACTTCTATCTCCGATATCTTTTGTTTATCTTCATAATATTTTTGGATTTAAGGCAAAGGGTAAAAGCATCTTTCGTGATCCAGCTTTAAAAACAGTCCTTTGTCAGAATCCGTCCAATTCAAATCGATTACAGCTTTCCTTCGCAGCCGCAGTCAGCGATGACTTTACGTACAACTTCTTTCATGGCGGCTTTTGCGGGCATCATGTAATGGCGTGGGTCATTTGCATCAACGTGCGCACTCAGGTAGGTTTTGAGTGCGCCAGCAAAGGCGATTTTGAGTTCGGTAGCAACGTTGACTTTACAGATTCCTAAGGAGATAGCGCGTTTAATATCATGTGCAGGTAGGCCAGATGCGCCATGTAAAACCAGCGGAATATCAACGCACTGACGAATCTCTGTAAGCCGTTCAAAATCCAGTTTTGGTTCTGCGCTATATAGGCCATGAGCAGTGCCAATTGCGACCGCCAATGAGTCGATACCTGTTTTTTTTACGAACTCGCGAGCCTGTTCTGGGTGGGTATAAAGCGCGTCTTTTCCGTCTACGATCAGGTCATCTTCCTGCCCACCCAGGCGTCCCAGTTCAGCTTCCACGCTGACGTCATAGCGGTGGCAGTAATCCGTCACCTGTTTAACTAACGCAATGTTGTAGGCAAACGGCAGATGGGAACCATCAATCATGACGGAGCGAATACCTGTAGCGACTTTCGCTTCAATATCAGTGACGCTTTCATGGTGATCGAGATGGATGGCGAGTGGGTGATTCCAGCTTCTTGCCAGTTCACTAGCGATAGCAACGATGTTACCAACTCCGGCATAGCTAAAAGTGCCAGGCGTGCCGGCGACGATCAACGGAGAGCGTAGTTCGGCAGCTGTTTCCACAACAACCTGTAAGGTCTCCAGGTTGTGAATGTTAAATGCTGGTACGGCATAACCTTCTTGCTGCGCCTTCTTCAGCATTGTTTTGCTTGAGATGATAAACATACTTCCTCCGAAGTCTTTCGATTTCTTTCTTCGAAATAAAGTATAGGGTTTCGTAATGTTTTTTTGTGATTTCGATCTGAAAAATGAAAGCTTCGAAAGAAAAGGGAGGGTTGCGAAAGTTATAGCGAAAAAAAAGGCATGTCAGATGACATGCCCTTGCAGAAAATATTGCGACAATCAGGTCACTGGCGCCGGGTTAAACACCGCCAGTTGGTTATGCAGTCCCCACTGATCCGAGAAGGTTTTCTTACGCCCGCTGGCGACCTCGAGAATAAACTCGAACAATTTCAGACCCACGTCTTCAATGGTTTCTTCTCCGGTAGCGATGGTACCTGCGTTGATGTCCATCAGGTCAAACCAACGATTGGCCAGCTCAGTACGCGTCGCCATTTTTATCACCGGCACCGCCATCAGGCCGTACGGCGTACCGCGACCGGTGGTGAATACCTGCACGGTGATCCCGGAAGCAACCTGCTGTGTACCGCAGACAAAATCGCTGGCGGGGGTCGCGGCGTAAATCAGTCCTCGTTTGGTTGGACGCTGGCCCGGCGACAATACTTCGACGATGGCGCTCTTGCCAGATTTGGCGATTGAGCCCAGCGCTTTTTCCACCACATTTGCCAGACCGCCTTTCTTGTTGCCCGGTGAAGGGTTGGCGCTGCGGTCAGTCTTGCCCATATCCAGGTAGTTATCGTACCAGGCCATCTCTTCGAGCAGGCGTTTACCTACTTCTTCGTTAATCGCGCGCGGGGTCAGAAGGTGGATGGCATCGCGCACTTCGGTCACTTCCGAGAACATCACGGTTGCGCCACAGCGTACTAACAGGTCGGAGGCATAACCCACCGCTGGGTTGGCCGTCACGCCGGAAAAGGCATCGCTGCCGCCGCACTGCATTCCGACCACCAGTTCTGATGCCGGGCAGGTTTCACGTTGGCGTTGGTTGAGCTTTGCCAGATGGCGCTCAGCCACCTGCAAAATATCGGCAACCATCGATTGAAAGCCGACGTGCTTTTCATCCTGCAGGCTGACGATGCTGGCGCTGTCGACCGGGATACTTTGGACATCATGAGTTCCTTCCAGCAGTCGCTCTGGTTGCAGTTTTTCGCAGCCGAGGCCAATAACCATCACTTCACCGCCAAAGTTGGGGTTCAGCGCAATATTATGGATGGTGCGAATCGGCACAATGGCGGCCGGAGCGTTAATCGCCACCCCGCAGCCGTACAGGTGATTAAGCCCTACCACGCCATCGACGTTCGGGTATTTGGGGAGCAGATCGCGCTCAATGATTTTCACCACATAATCCACCACGCCCGCAACGCAGTGTACGCTGGTGGAGATGCCGAGCAGATTCTTGGTGCCGACGCTGCCGTCTGTATTGCGATAGCCTTCGAAGGTATAACCTTCAAGAGGCGGCAGTGGCTCTGGCACTTTGGTTGCCAGCGGCAGCGTCTCCAGCGGCGGGGCCTTGGGCAGCTCAACCATGGATTCATCAATCCAGCTACCGCGCGGGATATCGCGAACGGCATAGCCTATCACTTCGCCATAACGCACTATTTCGCCGTGAACAGGAATATCGCATAGCGCCACTTTATGACCCTGGGGAATATGTTCAATGAGTTCGAGTCCGTCTGGAAAACGCGTTCCGGCTTTCAGACCATTGTCATTGACAATAATCGCCACATTATCTGTTGCGTGAACTTTAATATAAAACGCCGTTGGCGATTGTTGTCTGATTTCGATGTCGGCCATTGTCCAGTATTCTCCAGCAAGGTGGTGATAATAGTGTGGATATTTATATTTTGAATCTAATTATCAGTAATAAATATTCGGTATCGTGAAATAAGAATGTCAGGAGTTTAAAATTAAGAATGTGATCATGATCACTTAAACTCAGCAGGACCGTACCACCAAGGGGACTAATCAGTAAATGTGTGCATTAGCGCCCATGGGTGTGTGCATATGCCCAAAATATTGTTTTAATAAGGCGTGATTAGTGAGCTTCTGCACAATGATTAACGTTGCTCTGCTGATTATACTAAATCACGGTTTCATAACGTCTGATAAATTATTATGTGTTTTTATTATCGGTAATTTATCACCAGGGATAGCTAACAAATAATAATAAAAATTTTTATGTGCCCGAGGTAAATAGAATGATTCTGGATGCAATTGTCGAGAAAAAGAAAGTTACACATACCCGCTATTTAATATTACTGATAATTTTTATTGTTACTGCCGTTAACTATGCGGACCGTGCGACGCTGTCAATTGCCGGCACGGAAGTGGCGAAAGAGTTGCACCTCAGCGCCATCTCAATGGGTTATATTTTTTCCGCTTTCGGATGGGCTTATCTGTTGATGCAAATCCCCGGCGGCTGGCTGCTCGATAAGTTCGGCTCGAAGAAAGTCTATACCTGGAGCCTGTTCTTCTGGTCACTATTTACCTTCCTGCAGGGCTTTGTGGACATGTTCCCGCTGGCCTGGGCGGGTATTTCAATGTTCATCATGCGCTTTATGCTGGGCTTCTCGGAAGCGCCTTCCTTCCCGGCCAACGCCCGTATCGTGGCGGCCTGGTTCCCGACCAAAGAGCGCGGTACGGCATCCGCGATTTTTAACTCCGCACAGTATTTTTCCCTGGCGCTGTTTTCTCCGCTGCTGGGCTGGCTGACCTTCGCCTGGGGCTGGGAGCACGTGTTTACCGTAATGGGCGTGATTGGTTTTGTGCTCACCGGGCTGTGGGTGAAGTTTATTCATAACCCAACCGATCATCCGCGTATGTCGCAAGAAGAGCTGAAGTTTATCTCGGAAAACGGCGCGGTCGTGGATATGGACCACAAAAAGCCGGGCGATGTGAAGTCAGGTGGTCCTAAACTGCATTATATCAAGCAGTTGCTGACCAACCGTATGATGCTTGGCGTGTTCTTCGGACAGTATTTTATTAACACAATTACCTGGTTTTTCCTTACCTGGTTCCCGATTTACCTGGTACAGGAAAAAGGTATGTCGATCCTCAAAGTTGGTCTGGTGGCGTCTATTCCGGCGCTATGTGGATTCATTGGCGGCGTACTGGGTGGGGTGTTCTCTGATTATCTGATTAAACGTGGCTCCAGCATCACCCTGGCGCGTAAGCTGCCGATTGTGCTCGGCATGCTGCTCGCATCGACCATTATTCTGTGTAACTACACCGATAACACCGCTCTGGTGGTAGCGCTGATGGCGCTGGCATTCTTCGGCAAAGGTTTCGGGGCGTTGGGTTGGCCGGTGATTTCCGATACTGCGCCGAAAGAGATTGTCGGTCTGTGTGGTGGCGTCTTTAACGTATTTGGCAACGTGGCCTCCATTGTTACTCCGTTGGTGATTGGGTATCTGGTGAGCGAGTTGCACTCATTTAATGCCGCGCTGATGTTTGTAGGATGCTCGGCGCTGATGGCTATGGTTTGCTACCTGTTTATTGTCGGTGACATTAAACGTATGGAATTGCAGAAATAAACAAAGGTATAGGCGATGAATAACACGATTTTCCCGAATAAGTTTAAAGCGGCCCTCGCGGCGCAGCAGATTCAGATTGGCTGCTGGTCTGCATTAGCCAGTCCAATCAGCACTGAAGTTTTAGGTCTGGCGGGTTTCGACTGGCTGGTGCTGGACGGCGAACATGCGCCGAACGATATCTCGACGTTTATCCCGCAATTGATGGCGCTGAAAGGCAGCACCAGCGCGCCGGTGGTACGTGTGCCGACCAACGAGCCGGTGATCATTAAGCGTCTGCTGGATATCGGGTTTTACAACTTCCTGATCCCGTTTGTTGAGACCGAAGAAGAGGCGGTGAACGCGGTGGCGTCAACCCGCTATCCACCGGAAGGGATTCGCGGCGTGTCCGTATCCCACCGCGCCAATATGTTTGGCACCGTGCCGGACTATTTTGCGCAGTCGAATAAGAACATCACCATTATTGTGCAGATCGAAAGCCAGCAGGGCGTTGATAACGTTGATGCAATCGCGGCGACTGAAGGCGTTGACGGTATCTTCGTCGGCCCCAGCGATCTGGCCGCGGCGTTAGACCACCTCGGCAATGCGTCCCATCCTGATGTGCAGAAAGCTATCCAGCACATTTTTGCCCGTGCGAAAGCACATGGCAAACCAAGCGGCATTCTGGCCCCGGTAGAGGCGGATGCGCGGCGTTATCTGGAGTGGGGCGCGACGTTTGTTGCCGTCGGCAGCGACCTTGGCGTGTTCCGTTCAGCCACGCAGAAACTGGCTGATTCTTTTAAGAAATAACCACCATCGACAGTAGAGAGATAAAGACATGACAATGAAAGTTGGTTTTATTGGCCTCGGTATCATGGGTAAACCAATGAGTAAAAACCTCCTCAAGGCAGGTTACTCGCTGGTGGTTGCCGACCGTAACCCGGAATCCATTGCGGACGTGATTGCCGCAGGCGCAGAAACCGCCGTCACGGCGAAAGACATTGCCGAGCAGTGTGATGTGATCATCACCATGCTGCCGAACTCTCCGCATGTGAAAGAGGTGGCGCTGGGTGAAGGCGGCATCATTGAAGGGGCGAAACCGGGCACTGTGTTGATCGACATGAGCTCTATCGCCCCGTTAGCCAGCCGTGAAATCAGCGAGGCGCTGAAAGCGAAAGGTGTGGATATGCTGGACGCGCCGGTAAGCGGCGGTGAACCAAAAGCGATTGATGGCACGTTGTCGGTGATGGTCGGCGGTGATAAAGCGATTTTCGACAAGTACTATGATCTGCTGAAAGCGATGGCGGGTTCCGTGGTGCATACAGGTGAAATTGGCGCGGGTAACGTCACCAAGCTGGCGAATCAGGTGATTGTGGCGCTGAACATTGCCGCGATGTCTGAAGCGCTGACGCTGGCAACCAAAGCTGGTGTGAACCCGGATCTGGTGTATCAGGCGATCCGTGGCGGGCTGGCGGGCAGCACCGTACTGGATGCGAAAGCGCCGATGGTGATGGACCGCAACTTCAAGCCGGGCTTCCGTATCGATCTGCACATTAAAGATCTGGCCAATGCGCTGGATACCTCGCATGGTGTTGGCGCTCAGTTACCGCTGACGGCTGCAGTCATGGAGATGATGCAGGCGCTTCGCGCAGATGGGTTGGGCTCCGCCGATCACAGCGCACTCGCATGCTACTACGAAAAACTGGCGAAAGTGGAAGTCACTCGCTAACAAGAAGGGCGCGGATGCGCGCCCTGTATTTCTTGCCTTGCGCGGCACTGTCAGGCTACATAACTATGAAAATCGTAATTGCCCCAGACTCTTATAAAGAAAGCCTTTCTGCCACCGAGGTAGCTCAGGCAATAGAAAAAGGATTTCGGGAAATTTTCCCCGATGCGCAATATGTATCTGTTCCGGTTGCCGATGGCGGCGAAGGAACGGTCGAAGCCATGATTGCTGCCACGCAAGGGCGTGAACATTCCGCGTGGGTGACGGGGCCGCTGGGCGAAAAAGTGAATGCCTGCTGGGGCATGTCCGGGGATGGTAAAACCGCGTTTATCGAAATGGCGGCAGCCAGTGGTCTGGCGCTGGTTCCTCCTGAACAGCGTAATCCGTTAGTCACTACGTCGCGTGGTACCGGAGAGTTGATTTTGCAGGCGCTGAACAGCGGCGCACAGAGCATCATTATTGGTATTGGCGGTAGCGCGACCAACGACGGCGGCGCGGGTATGGCGCAGGCGCTGGGAGCGAAACTCTGTGACGCCAATGGAACTGACATTGGCTACGGCGGCGGGAGCCTGGTGAGTCTAAATACCATTGATATCTCGGGCCTGGATCCACGTTTAAAAACCTGTTCAATTCGCGTGGCTTGTGACGTGACCAATCCGCTTACAGGTGATTCTGGCGCTTCACGTATCTTTGGCCCGCAGAAAGGGGCAACGGAAGAACGCATTCTCGAACTGGACCGTAATCTGTCTCACTATGCCGAGATTATTAAAAAATCGCTGCGGGTCGACGTGAAGGACGTTCCCGGCGCCGGTGCGGCTGGTGGAATGGGCGCAGCGTTAATGGCTTTTTTAGGCGCCGACCTGCGCAGTGGTATCGAGATTGTAACCCAGGCGCTTAATCTGGAAGAACATATTCATGACTGCACGCTGGTGGTGACTGGCGAGGGGCGGATCGATAGCCAGAGTATTCACGGCAAAGTGCCGGTAGGTGTGGCGAATGTCGCGAAGAAGTACCACAAGCCAGTGATTGGTATTGGCGGCAGCCTGACGCATGATGTTGCGGTGGTGCATCAATATGGTATCGATGCGGTGTTTAGCGTATTGACCAGTATCAGCACACTGGAAGAGGCGTTCCGTGGGGCATTTGATAATATTTATCGTGCTTCAAGGAACATTGCCGCCACGCTGGCGATAGGAATGCGCAGTGCGGGGTGACATTGGTCCGCAAACCCTCTATACTGCGCGCCGAAGCTGACCAGACAGTCGCCGCTTCGTCGTCGTCCTCTTCGGGGGAGACGGGCGGAGGGGAGGAAAGTCCGGGCTCCATAGGGCAGGGTGCCAGGTAACGCCTGGGGGGGAAACCCACGACCAGTGCAACAGAGAGCAAACCGCCGATGGCCCACGCAAGTGGGATCAGGTAAGGGTGAAAGGGTGCGGTAAGAGCGCACCGCGCGGCTGGTAACAGTCCGTGGCACGGTAAACTCCACCCGGAGCAAGGCCAAATAGGGGTTCACAAGGTACGGCCCGTACTGAACCCGGGTAGGCTGCTTGAGCCAGTGAGCGATTGCTGGCCTAGATGAATGACTGTCCACGACAGAACCCGGCTTATCGGTCAGCTTCAACTTCTTCTAAAACAATACGTTGGTGTGTCTCAGGGCCTTAATAGGTAAAAATGTGACACAGACTGTGATACAAACGAGGCACACCAACGGCTGTTCCATCCCGAATATCCTGAAGCGTGGCAATCGCTACTGCCTTCATTTCAGACTACCTTTGGGTGGTTTCTTTCGTGTATCTTTAGGTTGCGATTCAGCCAGCAGAGCAAGGTTTATATCTTCCCGCCTCTCTATGTTCATTTCTCTTGTAAAATCGTCCAAGATGGAGCCAGCCCAACTATTGGATATAGTGCAGAAAATGAAGAAATTAGAACAAAAAGACATTGATAACTATTTACTCAGCATTCAGGCTGCTTTTTATGCAGCAGCAAAAAAAATCCCCTCAAAAGTGCGTAGCACCTTGCGAGCGTCAGGTTCGTTGGTTGATGAAAAACGTAATGCGTCTGATTTCGGGCAACTGCTTGATTTTACTTTCAAACAAGACTCTGACCCATTGTCGATAGATTCAGTTATAGAAAAGCTTAGTAGCCAATTTGATCTTACAGGAATGGAGGATGAGATCGATTATCTAGCTTCAGAATATGATCTCCTCTGGAGGCACTACTGTGATGCGCATATAGCCTTTATAGATCAGCGACATTCTGATTATCGGCAGATTGTTAACTCTATGCGTCCAGACAACGATTACACTCACACCGTAGCCGATAAATCTGAAGAACCATTGGCCTCTAAATTGACTTTATCTGAGGCATGGCAGGGGTTTCTCAGCTTTAAATCTGATTGGGCACCGAAGATTAGGCAAGGCAATGAAAAATACTATGAAGTGATAGAAGCGGTTTTGGGGGCAGATACTCAAGTTACTGATATTACTCGACGTGATATCAAAAACCTGCTTGAGGTAGTTGAAGGTTTACCCCGTCAGAATAAGAAGCCTTATAACCGGATGACTATCCAGCAATGTTTGGACTTGGATGAAGTCCCAGAAGAAGATCTGGTTTCATCCAAAACGGTCAAAGATTATCTGAAACTGTGTCAGGGGTTGTTTTCAACCTATCTGACTAAAGAAGAGGATATTCTTGAATCATCACCGACTCTTAACGTCACGTACCAAGCTAAAAGCCACAGCTATGGTTATTACACTCAAGCAGAAATGCGAAAATTGGTATGCCACTTCGCGACTTTGGATGGTTGGAATAAATGGGGTTTTTTGCTACTGGCGTATACTGGCGCTCGTCGTTCTGAAATCGCAAATCTGAAAGTTTCTGATGTGCGGTTGGACGAGGACAGTCAGAGACATTACATAATGATCGAGGATAGTAAAACTGAGGCAGGGATCCGGCAGGTTCCTATAGCAAAGCGTCTGCTTGACATGGGTTTTTTGCTGTATTTGGATGGAAAAAAGCAAGATGAAAACTTGTTCCCCGAAATTACTAATCGAAGTCAGGTAACCCGGTTGTTCCATTCGATACGCGAGCAATTGAATATTGACTATATTGATGACTATAAGAAAAGACGTATTGTTCACAGCTTACGTCACACCTTCGTAACTGAAATTCAGAAAAACCACACCCTCACGCTTGTTCAGCAGACGATCGGTCACGAACATTCAAACCAAGGGCAAACCAAAGTTTACACGGGCAAGATGAAAGTTTCTGATTTACTTCCAGTTGTTGATAGTGTTGATTGGTTTTAGTGATATCAATATATAATTCAGTGTTTTAGGTGGTTCGTTGCAAAAGGTTTTTCGCTTGTGAAGCATTGAATCAAGTTGAAGCAAAAGCAGAAAGGCGCAGGAGCCAACCTGAAAAATACCGCATATTAAAATAATATTTGCACCGCCAAGAATTGTGCGCTATTGTTATTTTGGGTTTTTATACGTCATGTAAACTTTCTTCGAAAAATTTTATTCATCTTTTTTTGCCGTCAGGCTTTGCCTGATGGGGTTTGTGCTATCCGTAACCGTTCCGTTTTACGGTGGTCAGATGGTAATAACTTATGCGTGTAGGCGAGGGTGTTTATATAAATAATTTATGGAGGTGTTGTGTCAGAAGAAGGATCTGCTCATTCAGTACTCACACAGGCTACGCCTTACACAACTACTGTTCATAAACACGGGCGTTACAGGATCATCACAGGTGATGTTTTCATTCGTCATGGTTACTCCTACCCAATTAACGCCACCGACCAGTCTGGTGTTCGACTTGATATCCTTACCCCTATAGCAGAACAGCTTGATGCAATACTATCCATCTACAGCCGGGTTTACTTCTCTCGCTTCGATTTACGCTTACCAGGGAACACCCCAATAGATACAGGCAACAGGTGGGTAAGTGATCTGTTTAAAAAACTACGTGAACGTCTGAAGTCTAAATTAAACAGACCAGAGGGATTGGCAGAACCGATCCTCAACTTTGCTTATGGCTGGGTACGGGAGAAAGAGAAAGCAAAACAGGTGCATTACCATTGCTGGATTGCCCTTCCGCATCGACAGGTCAGACGCCTTGGGACACCCACAAGTGGCATTGCCGGAAGTATTGTTGAAATCTGGATGGGTCTGACGGGCGGTAAAGCAACGCTGGTGGAGTTGCCAAAAAAAACAGAAAGATATCCGAATCATTACATTATCGAAAGAAATAAGCCGGAAACGCTCGAAGGGCCTTTTCTGTGGGTATCGTATCTGGCGAAAGAGCGTGGAAAGTATCAGACCGGAGATGGGGATCGGGTCCACTCAACATCAAAATTGAGGAGTGAAAAAATGAAATCGCTAAATCCTTCGTGTAACGCTTCCTGAGCCATTTAAAGAGCGTGGCAGTACCTTCGCATTACCCATACTACAAAAAACGCTCACGATAGCGCTCGTTGCGTTTAACAATGCCTTCTCTCATATACTACGGCTCAACTATTAAATATAGCACTCCATCACTATCTTTTCCAGGTGGATTTAAGCTGGTGTGCGGCTCCGCTGGATTTACTGTCGCCGGAATATTTCGAATTAATTGACCCGAAAATAGCCATAATTAAGCCTCACACGTTGGCAGGGCAGCATCTGAATCTGAGTGAAGGCAGGTTAAATATTACGCCTCTTTGATGTTCCAATTTCGTTTGATAGTCGGGAGACTTAAATTCAATGCTAACGCCGCTTTGGACTGACTCAGCCCCTTAGCTCTGGCTTCCTGTACACGCTGAAGGGTATCTGCCGCAACCGGACGGCCTAACTTCTTCCCTTCCTTCCTGGCTCTTACTAAACCCTCTTTTGTGCGTTCAATGATGCGGGATTTTTCGAACTCCGCAAACGCAGAAAACATTTGCAGCATCAACTTCCCTTCCGCGCTGGAAAGGTTACGCACAGGCAGATCCAGTGAAACAACATCAATCCCTTTATCCACCAGCATCGTAATGGTTTGCTGAACGTCGATGTTGTCCCTTCCCAGGCGGTCCAGTTTCAATACCACAAGCTGATCTCCGGCCTCCAGTTTATGAGTCACCATTTCGGCAAAGGCTTTGCGCTGCATTGCCTGTACTCCCCCTGACACGGTTTCTGATACTACCCTGCTATCTTTCACCGCATACCCAGCCTGACGAATCGCCATAATCTGGTTTTCTGTTGACTGTTCGCTGGTGGACACACGGCAATATGCAAATGTACGGCTCATAATCGCTCTCCTGGGTGGTATCAAAAACGGTATCATAATTAACTAATGGTATCATAATGTCAATGCGCTAATTTAATGACACCAATTTAGGGTAGAGTTTACTGGTGTCATAAAACGTTCGATTGTTGATACTAACTAGGTCAATGCCATTGAGCCGCATGATATTTGTAAAAGATCGAGAGTTCTCTTTGGAAGCTGGTGGAACCTGCTTGACTGATCTTGCAATCGCTTAGCAATTTTTTGCGGAGAGGTAACATAGAGCAAGACCAGATGAAAAATCCACATCATTGTGGTGATGTAAGAGATAGCTATATCTTTTGTTATAAAAATTAATAAAAACAATGTATTAGTGTTAATAAAAAAAAGGTAAAGTTTAAGTCAGAGTGGTCGATAACTTGAATGACACAGGCAAGCCTGGCTTATACACCCAAAAGGAAAATTTTATGGCACAAGTTATCAATACCAACAGCCTTTCGCTGTTGACCCAAAACAACCTGAACAAATCTCAGTCTGCACTGGGCTCTGCTATCGAACGTCTGTCTTCTGGTCTGCGTATCAATAGTGCAAAAGACGATGCTGCTGGTCAGGCGATCGCGAACCGTTTCACTGCTAACATCAAAGGTCTAACTCAGGCGTCCCGTAACGCTAACGACGGTATCTCTGTTGCACAGACCACAGAAGGTTCTCTGTCTGAAATTAACAACAACTTGCAGCGTATTCGCGAACTGTCTGTCCAGGCGGCGAATGGTTCTAACTCTGACAGCGACCTTTCTTCAATCCAAGATGAAATTAAGCAGCGTATGGATGAGATTGACCGTGTTTCTGGTCAAACACAGTTCAACGGCACCAAAATTCTTAGCAAAAACCAGACATTGTCAATCCAGGTAGGTGCTAATGATGGTGAAACCATTGATATTAAACTCCAGGAAATTACTTCAAAAACTTTAGGACTTGATACCTTCAATGTTAACGGTCCTAAAGGTACACCAGTAGAGGCTGGTACTGGTACGGCGGGTTCTGTTAGTGCTGAAGCCTTCAAATCTGCTTATGGCGCAACGACACAAGTAACAAAAGCTACAGTGGCAGAAAAAGCGCCTAATGACTTAGCAACACGTCTAGGTGTGGATACAGCCAACGTTGCCTTTGATGGCACTAAAGTATATACCGATGATAAAGGTAATATGTTTGCTAAAGTGACCATTACGGCTGGCGATGCGGCCGAGTCTAACAATCTGAAAGCGAATGGTTTTGATATTGCAGACGGTGATAGTAAAGCATTTTATATCGCTTTAGATCCTCAGAGCGCTAAGACTACTACTGATACCGCAGCGTTTACCATTGATACTAAGAGTCTGAGTTTGAAATCTCTGACCACAGGTGCTACTTCTGGTGCTTTAGACAAAATTGACTCTGCACTGTCAAAAGTTGATGAGTTCCGCAGCTCTTTAGGGGCGATTCAGAACCGTTTCGAATCAGCTGTTACCAACTTGGGCAACACCGTCAACAACCTGTCTTCTGCACGTAGCCGCATCGAAGATTCCGACTACGCAACCGAAGTGTCTAACATGTCTCGTGCACAGATCCTGCAACAGGCGGGTACTTCTGTTCTGGCACAAGCAAACCAGACGACCCAGAACGTACTGTCTCTGCTGCGTTAATATAGTTTTTAGTACTAAGCCCCGTGGTTGCGGGGCTTTTTTATTTAATATGCTAAAACTGGTTCTTAGGTACAACAGTTATGAATGACATCTCATATGGTCGAGAAGCGGAAAAATGGCCCCGAGAATATTCTATGCTTGCTCGCAGGATACAATTTCTACGCTTCAATGATTATCCTGTAAAGTTGGTAAGCGGCAATGGGCAATCCATAATTGGTTATATTTCAAAGTTTAATCAGAAAGAAAATATGATCTTGGCATCTGATGAAGCTAAGGGAAGCAATAGGATTGAGGTAAAACTTGAGTTTCTCGCATCACTCGAAGAATTGCCGGTTGGTGAAAATTTAACCGCAAGACTTATTGCTGCTGATGTTTTTAATGTTCAGCCATGTGATCCAACAAGGAAAGACTTTTTCTCTATCTGCAATAAGTGTTTCAAACAAGGGGTGGGTATAAAAGTACATATGCTAGATGGGCGCATTCTGATAGGGGAAACAACTGGCGTTAATGCTTGTCAGGTTGGAATGATTAGACCTAATGGCAACCATATGCAGATCATGTTTGACTGGGTTAGCAGAATAACCTCTTCAGATTACGCTGATTAAACTTTCATATTATCAGTTGGTTATCAGTGTTTTTAAAAGGATATTTGGTCAAGAGACTGAATAACTAATTCAATAAATATGGATTCGTTTAGCTGATCTTGCACCTTGTTTTGTTTTCAACATGACGTTACGAAAGGAGGCCGCTAGATGCAGCCCCTGAGATGCGTCACCGGAAATCTTTCTTTGAAAATTTGTACGTTACATCGTCAGAGTCCGCGTGTAACTCTTTCACTGTGAGTTCGTCATCTCGAACCATAAACACCACATTAAATTCAACATTACCAGTGCCCCGCCAACGGTTAGAACTTTGACCTGACTCTTTCCAAATCACGTTGTCATCAGATAATTTACAGTCGAATGAAAAACGCTGGTTATCCGAAGGGCGGATGTATGAAACATTAAACACCCCAGCCGTTTTCGTTTTGGCTACTTGAGTTTTACCCACATTCTTACCAAACATACCTGCAATTGCTGCCTTACAGACTTGAGATTGAGTGAATGGTGTAGTTGATGCTGGCATAAGGTTCACCGACGCAGCTTTCTTTACCTTTACAGCTTCAGGCGCAACAAATGGCTGACTTGTTGGGGCATCGTTGCTAGCTACATCATTCGAGTAATAGGAGTTCCCCGTATTCTCGCTACCTCCGCCACTACATCCTTTATAAATCGCGATCGCGATGATACCTAAAAAAATGAATCCTCTCACGGGAGACTGATATGGTTTTTTAACACCGCATCCTGGACACACTTTCGCTTCTGAAGAAACCTTCTGACCACACTCTCTGCAAGACCTCATTGTCATGATACAAGTCCTTAATCATTAACTTCGACGGTATACCGCCCGCCTTTGTCCTTAATTACATACTGGTAGACATCATCGCAGAACACAGTGACTGAGCCACCAAAAGCAGCAGGGAAGACACCATTCACTTTGTCACATTGATAACCGGCATTACGAATAACAGCCTGGCTTTCTGATTTCAGTTCAGGCGATCCATCACCCGCCAGTACGCAATTGGACATGCTAACTCCTAGAAATACCGCAACAATCTTTTTCATAATAGCCTCATTAGTTGAGTAAATTTTGTGCACCATAGGCAAACACATAGATGTTCTTAAATTACTTTAATCGATCGATGTTATAAAATCGATCTGTAAAATTGATTAATATGGTTACTATAATCGTCTAAGGAGATTGAAGATTGCTAAGTAGTGGTGATTGGTGAAAAACGAACATTGAGAGGTTAAGGATGAAAGATTCTGTATTGATGTTTTGCAGTTTGTTGTTGCCGTTTAACGCCAGCGCGGGTCGAATAACGATGAGTAACCCAGATCAATCGACGATGGAAAATGGTCGGACTCTCTGTGTTTATAGCAATAGCATTTACACGTTTACCTATATCACGAAGTCGAAACATTGCCCGTACAGCAAAAGCTTCGACACGGCTGATAGCGAGTAAATTTCAGGACTATCGTTGTGATACAAAGTGGGATACAGTCTGTGATACAAGACAACACAAACGCCACAGATGCCTGACGTATGGTTGATTTTTCCTGACTTATCGGTCAGCTTCACTCTTTATAAAACCCGCGACAAGCGTAACACCGTTCACTTAAGATGTTTTGAGTGAACGGGATACTGGGTTTTTGAGATTCGAACGGTCCTTTTTTTGGGCCGTTTTCTCTTTTCTGGCAGGATAAATTGTTTCACATTC
>NZ_VDAY01000013.1:0-150005 GCF_019584005.1 Citrobacter sp. EC_71 | reverse complement strand
GAAGCGGTGTTTATAACAAAACGCCCCCGACCATCAAGGCCGAGGGCGGTCAAGATATCAAAAACCCACTATCCGATAAAACGCAGTACTGCTCCGCTTAAGTGAACAGTATTGCCGCATTGGCGGGCCTCATGTCACATAGAACGGCGTAAATTACAGAACGTCAACCGCGTTCAGTTCTTTGAAAGCCTGTTCCAGACGGGTGATCATGCTTGTCTGACCAGCACGCAGCCAAACGCGCGGATCGTAGTATTTCTTGTTCGGCTGATCTTCGCCTTTCGGGTTACCCAACTGGCCCTGCAGGTAAGCTTCGTTTGCTTTGTAGTAGTTCAGAACACCTTCCCAGGTCGCCCATTGGGTATCGGTATCGATGTTCATTTTCACTACGCCGTAGCTTACGGAGTCTTTGATTTCCTGAGCAGTAGAACCGGAACCGCCGTGGAAGACGAAGTTCAGGCTGTTGTGCGGCAGGTTATGTTTCTTAGAAACATAGTCCTGAGAGTCGCGCAGGATGGTCGGGGTCAGAACCACGTTACCCGGCTTGTAAACGCCGTGTACGTTACCGAAGGAAGCAGCGATGGTGAAACGCGGGCTGATTTTGCTCAGCTCGGTGTATGCATAATCAACGTCTTCCGGCTGGGTGTACAGTGCAGAAGCGTCCATGTGGCTGTTGTCCACGCCGTCTTCTTCGCCACCGGTGCAACCCAGTTCGATTTCCAGAGTCATGCCCATTTTGGACATGCGCGCCAGGTATTTGGAGCAGATTTCGATGTTCTCTTCCAGAGACTCTTCAGACAGGTCGATCATGTGAGAAGAGAACAGCGGTTTGCCGGTTGCTGCGAAGTGTTTTTCACCCGCGTCCAGCAGACCGTCGATCCACGGCAGCAGTTTCTTCGCGCAGTGGTCAGTGTGCAGGATAACCGGAACACCGTAGTGTTCAGCCATCTGGTGAACGTGATGCGCGCCAGAGATAGCACCCAGGATTGCAGCGCCCTGAGGCACGTCGGACTTCACGCCTTTACCCGCGATGAAAGAAGCACCACCGTTGGAGAACTGTACGATTACCGGCGCTTTAACTTTTGCAGCGGTTTCCAGTACGGCGTTGATGGAGTCGGTACCAACGCAGTTAACAGCTGGCAGAGCAAAGTTGTTTTCTTTAGCTACCTGGAAAACTTTCTGTACGTCATCACCAGTGATTACGCCTGGTTTTACGAAATCAAAAATTTTAGACATGTTGCGAGTCCTGTATCTTCGGCCTTGGAAAGGGCGCGCGCTCTAAAGCGCGCTAATAATTGGGCAGGTTTCCCTGCCCATTAAATGCTTACTTTTTAGCGCGCTCTTCGAGCATCGCTACTGCTGGCAGAACTTTGCCTTCCACGAATTCGAGGAATGCGCCGCCGCCAGTGGAGATGTAGGAGATTTTATCAGCAATGCCGAACAGGTCGATTGCTGCCAGGGTATCGCCGCCGCCCGCGATGGAGAACGCTTCGCTGTCTGCGATAGCGTTAGCAACGATTTCAGTACCTTTACGGAAGTTCGGGAATTCGAACACGCCAACCGGGCCGTTCCACAGAATGGTTTTCGCATTCTTCAGGATTTCAGCCAGCTGCTGTGCAGAAGCGTCGCCGATATCCAGGATCTGCTCGTCTTCTTTCACATCGCTAACGGATTTCAGTGTCGACGGCGCAGTTTCAGAGAACTCAGTCGCTACGCGAACGTCGGTCGGAACCGGGATATCGCAAGTAGTCAGCAGACGTTTTGCTTCGTCAACCAGGTCAGCTTCATACAGGGATTTACCGACGTTGTGGCCTTGAGCGGCAACGAAGGTGTTCGCGATACCACCGCCAACGATCAGCTGGTCAGCAATTTTAGACAGGGAATCCAGAACGGTCAGTTTGGTAGAAACTTTAGAGCCACCAACGATAGCCACCATCGGACGAGCCGGTTCTTTCAGCGCTTTGCCCAGCGCGTCCAGCTCAGCAGCCAGCAGAGGACCTGCGCAAGCAACATCGGCGAATTTACCGATACCGTGGGTAGAAGCCTGTGCACGGTGAGCCGTACCGAAAGCGTCCATCACGAATACGTCGCACAGCGCCGCATATTTTTTGGACAGAGCTTCGTCGTCTTTCTTCTCGCCTTTGTTGAAGCGAACGTTTTCCAGAACCACCAGCTCACCGGCAGCGACTTCAACGCCGTCCAGGTAATCTTTTACCAGGCGAACCGGAGCAGACAATTTGTCTTTCAGGTAGTTAACAACCGGCAGCAGAGAGAATTCTTCGTTGTACTCGCCTTCGGTAGGACGACCCAGGTGGGAAGTTACCATCACTTTAGCACCCTGCTTCAGGGCCAGTTCGATGGTCGGCAGGGAAGCACGGATACGCGCGTCGCTGGTTACTTTCCCTTCTTTAACTGGTACGTTCAGGTCGGCACGGATAAAAACGCGTTTACCAGCCAGATCCAGATCGGTCATCTTAATTACAGACATGGTGAATCCTCTCGTTGATACTTAAAGTTTTGTCGACGCTCAAGCGTCGAGCCTGAAACCAATAGCAGCCATCGCTAACGTTGTGTCGAGCATACGGTTAGCAAAGCCCCATTCATTATCACACCAGACCAGGGTCTTGATCAGGTGAGCACCACTCACACGCGTTTGCGTACCATCAACGATGGCGCTGTGCGGGTCATGGTTAAAATCTACAGAGACCAACGGTAATTCCGTATAGTCAACTATACCATGAAATGCACCTTGTGCTGCTTTTTGCAGCAACTGGTTGACTTCGCTGGCTTTTACCGGTTTTTTCACCGTCACGCTTAAGTCGATCGCCGTCACATTTATGGTCGGTACACGCACCGCGATCGCTTCAAAACGATCGTTAAATTGCGGAAAAATTCGCGTAATGCCCGCCGCCAGTTTGGTATCAACCGGAATAATTGACTGGCTGGCCGCTCGCGTACGACGCAGGTCAGGATGATAGGCATCAATCACCTGCTGATCGTGCATCGCAGAGTGGATCGTCGTGACGGTACCAGACTCAATGCCGTAAGCATCATCCAGCAATTTAATGACGGGAATTATACAATTCGTGGTGCAGGAGGCGTTGGATACAATTCGGTGCTCAGCGCGCAGCTGATCCTGATTAACGCCAAATACAACCGTTGCGTCGATGTCGGGACTACCAGGATGTGAAAAGAGCACTTTTTTTGCACCGGCGGCAATATGCGCCTCGCCGTGTTCGCGGTTACCGAAGACGCCCGTACAATCCAGCACAACGTCAACACCCAGTTCACGCCATGGCAGCGCGTCGAGCGTTCGCTCATGCAAAATGCGGATCGCGTCATCACCAACGATGAGTTGGTCACGTTCCTGACGAACATCCCAGGCAAAACGCCCATGGCTGGTGTCATATTTCAACAAATGCGCCATGCCTGCAGCATCCGCCAGTTCGTTGATTGCCACCACGGTGATTTCCGCCCGACGCCCGGATTCATACAAAGCACGAACCACGTTGCGTCCGATGCGACCGAAACCATTAATCGCTACGCGTACGGTCATAGGTCTCCTGCAAGGATTTCTCAGAAACGATGTGGCTGACAGAGTAATGCAGCAAATCGCTCAGGGAAACCTTACCTGTCGCAAACTGCGACTAATTGGTTAATTGTCGAACATTTAATCGACTGAAACGCTTCAGCTAGGATAAGCGAAACGCGGAATAAAAGGAATGATTGTCCAGCGACAGAACGCAGTTATCTGACTTGCATCACACTTTAACGCCCTTCGTCGCTAAATTTATTCCATATTCCAGAATTGCGAATAACCGTAGCAAGATTATTTCGTTGCTATGTCACAAATCCTGATTTATATCAGAAAGCTCCCTAACCCGCGTCTATATTATCAGCGCTACGTCCGAGTCTCGGAGTCCCTCAACTATGACTACATTCGCTCCCCAATCATCTGACGCGCGCTTTTTGGCGCTGCGATTATTACCCGGTCAGGAACTCTTTTCTGCGCTACACGCATTTGTCCAACAGCATCAGTTGCAGGCAGCCTGGATAGCGGGTTGCACTGGAAGCCTAACCAACGTTGCCCTGCGCTACGCAGGTCGTGAGGAAACCACATTACTCACCGGCACGTGGGAAATCATCTCTCTGAACGGCACGCTGGAGCTCACTGGTGAGCATCTCCATCTGGCGGTTGCCGACCCGCATGGCGCGATGCTGGGCGGCCACATGATGCCGGGCTGTACCGTGCGCACCACGCTGGAACTGGTGATTGGCGAGCTAACGTCGCTGGCATTTAGCCGACAACCCTGCGCCATCTCCGGTTATGACGAACTGGTTATTTCATCCCGCTAACGTTTCATTTGAATGAGGTCTTCTATGGCGCATCGCCAATTTTCCAGCCAGTCTCTGGTGCTGATTGTCATTGCTATTGCCATCAACATGGTCGGTGGACAGCTTATCAGCATGTTGAAATTACCTATTTTTCTCGACTCCATTGGCACCTTAATCAGCGCAGTGCTACTAGGTCCGGTGGTAGGAATGCTGACCGGATTGCTCACAAACCTGTTATGGGGATTATTGACCGATCCCATCGCCGCCGCCTTTGCTCCTGTGGCGATGGTCATCGGGCTGGTGGCCGGTTGGCTGGCGCGGGCGGGATGGTTTCGCACCTTACCCAAAGTCGTTGTCAGCGGCGTGATCATTACACTGGCCGTCACCCTCGTGGCCGTACCGATTCGTACCACCCTGTTTGGCGGCGTCACCGGCAGTGGTGCCGATCTTTTTGTCGCCTGGATGTACTCGGTCGTTCAGAACCTGGTGGAATCCGTTGCCATCACCGTCATTGGCGCGAATCTGGTCGATAAAATCCTCACGGCGATCATCGTCTGGGTACTGCTACGCCAGCTTCCGTTGCGTACCACGCGTCACTTCCCCACGATGTCTGCTGTGCGCTAAATGCATCCGTTTACCTCGTTAACCCTGTGGGCGCTCGCCGCCTGCTCCACGCTCCTGCTGCCAGTCGGAGCGCCGCTCAGCCTTTACAGCGCGGCGACGTTCATCGGTCTGTTGTGTATGAAGGCCACGCGCCCACGGGCAAAATACGTACTCTGGCTGATGATTCCCTTAGGTCTGGGGCTATGGCTGGTTCACGGCGGATGGCTTACAGAATGGCTCAGCGGACAACCGCGCACGCCAGAACGTTGGGCCGATGCCGTCACACTCTGGTCGCGGATCCTGGCCATTGTGTCGACATCACAGATGTGGATGCAGTACGTACCGGTTTCGCGCTTTATACGCGCGCTGTTTGCTTCACGCTTACCACCTGGCATTGCCTATATGTTTGCAGGCCCGCTGCTGGTCGTCGAGCAGCTCAAACACCAGTTGGCGATTATTCATGAGGCCCAGCGGGCGCGCGGTGTACCGCTGGATGAGTCCTGGCATCAACGTTTACGCGCCATGCCTGCACTGATTGTGCCGCTCACCCATAATGCGCTCAACGATTTGGCCGTACGCGGCGCAGCGCTGGATATGCGCGGATTTCGCCTGCATCGCACTCGTACCACGCTGTGGGCGCCGCCGGACAGCACCTTACAGCGTCTGGCGCGCTACGGCATGGTGGTTCTGATAGTGATTGAGACTGGAGTCTGGATATGGTTACGTTAGAACAGTTTCGCTATCACCCAACGCATGCTATGCGACCGCCAGCCTGTTTCGATTTCCACTATGCAAAGCCTGGCATGGTAGCCATTTTTGGCGATAACGGTAGTGGGAAAAGTACGCTGGCGCAGCTGATGGCAGGCTGGTACCCCGATTTCCTGCCCGGTGAAATTGAGGGCACAGGAACATTATTGGGTACCCCCATCGGGCAACTGTCGCTCGTCGAGCAATCAAGCACCATTCAGTTGGTGCAGCAATCACCTTACCTGCAGCTTTCCGGCTGTACTTTCAGCGTTGAGGAGGAAGTGGCGTTTGGCCCCGAGAATCTTTGCCTTACCGAGGCTGAAATTGTGCGCCGCATTGACGCGGTGCTCACGCTAACGGAATGCCAGCCACTGCGTCATCGTCATCCAGGCACGCTTTCCGGCGGCGAAACCCAGCGGGTGGTGATTGCCAGCGCGCTCGCCATGCAGCCGAAAATATTGATTCTGGATGAAGCATTCAGCCGCCTCACCGCGCAGGCCACGACAATGCTGCTGGAGCGACTGCAACAATGGGCGCAGGAACAGCATGCTTTAGTGGTGCTTTTCGAACGCAATCATTCACCTTTTCTCAGCCACTGCCAGCAGGCGTGGCAACTGCGCGACGGAGCGCTGTCACCACTATGTTAACGCTAAACCAGGTAACCTGGCGCTGGCCAAATGCCGCCGATGACTGCTTGCGCAATATTTCACTTGAACTCCATGAAGGTGAATGGCTGGCGCTGACGGGCGATAATGGCGCCGGTAAATCCACACTGCTGCGCATTATGGCCGGGCTGCTCTCCCCTTCTTCCGGCTCAGTTACGGTGCAAAACCGTGCGATTGCGCAACTGAAAAACCGGGAGCGCGCCAGGGCGATCGGCGTGCTGTTTCAGGAGGCGGAAAATCAGATCTTCCACAGTAAGGTACGAGATGAAGTGGCCTTTGGATTACGGCTACAAAAGCTTCCTGCAGTAGAAGTTGCGCAACGCACTGCGGCGGCACTGCAATTATGTCAGCTAGAAGAGGTTGCCGACGCACACCCACTGGATCTGCATACCGCGCAACGCCGAATGGTTGCCGTCGCCAGTCTGGAAGCCCTGGCACCTGCGATTCTGCTGCTGGATGAGCCCAGCCGGGATTTTGATGCGCACTGGCTGGGTGTTTTCGAGCACTGGCTGGCGGTGTGCCGTGCGCGTGGCGCAAGCGTTGTGGCGATCAGTCATGACGCTGCGTTTACGCAGCGCCATTTCTCGCGAGTGGTAAGGTTACACAACAAAAATCTCACGCAATCCGATATTCACCATCGACCGTCATCTCCAGCATAAAGTCGGCTGGTCGGCTCCCCTCCAGTACCCGACGAACATTCGGTCCGTCGGTACGCTCATAAAACGCTTCAGCGTCAGCTTGCGATAGTCCGCCAGCCAGTTTACGGCCTACCAGTCGTGTACGAAGCGCATTGGCGGGGGCGCTAATAAACAGCGAGTAATCACAAAATTCAGCTAAAGCCCGCCATCTTTGGTCATCGCGCAATAACCAGTTTCCTTCCACAATGACAATCGGTGCAGTCACTTGTATGGATTCTTCGACCGGGTCGTGCTTTTGCCGGTCATACTGCGGCCAGGCACCTTCCCCGTCTCTTATTTGCTGCAAATTCCGTGCAAGCTTCTCCACATCAAAGGTTTCCGGCGCCCCTTTGTATGCCCGTAGATTATGGGTGTCCAGCCAGCTATTGTAGTGATGGAAGCCATCCATTGGCAGCGTCTGGATCTCTGGCAGACCGGGGTCCTGACGGGAAAGATATTCCCAGAAGGTGGTCAGCGTCGATTTTCCCGTTCCCGGCGGCGCGCTGAGAAAAACAATCGTTCGTCGCTGCGGATTCGTGGAATGTATTTTGGCCAGTTGCTGTAATATGGGTTTGTGAACGTTCTTTATCTCATCATCAAGGTAATGTGCTTCAACCTGTAGCCCATTCACCGTTAGTTCAATTTTCACGGCGTCAATTCCTTTAAAATCGCCGTCACTGCCAGCGTCATTGCCGTCTTGACCATTGCGCTAAAGCGCACTTCAGACCACGCAGCAAAGTCGGCAAATTTCATCGACTCCAGCGCACCATAGAGTGTCGCGTTGCGGGTGATACTGTTCACGTTGCTGACAAAATCCCAGGTAATGTCATCGGCAAAACTGGGAATGTTATCCTGCTCGTTCAGATACTGATAAAACTGAGAAAAATGGGTAATGTCGGCATAAAGCCACTTATCCATTTTACCCAGCGCATAAATCAGACGTAACGCAACGTCGATATCGTCAAGCGGCCCACTCTGGGCGAGTAACGGCTTCACTGCATATTCCACGATCTCTTCATCGTTATTGACGAACAGCGACGGTAGAAAGCGCTTAATGCCCTGGAGCAAAATGTTATGTGCCGTCGTCATAAACGAGAGTAAATTATTTTGAGCATCCAGTTGCTCAAGCACATCGTCTTCTGTCAGCGTCGTCATTCGTTTCTCGATAAATCACCATGAATGCAGAGAGTCTATTATATTACACGTTCGATCCGCGCCGCCGATCAGTAAAGTTTGCGTGCGCACACCATTCGCAACCTGTTGGATCCCTTTAACAAGATCGCCGCCTGTGACCCCCGTCGCGCTGAAAAGGATCTTATTTCCCCCTACCAATTCGTCGAGCGCATAGATACGGTTGACCTCAACGCCCATCTCGGCACAGCGCTGACGTTCCTGTGTCGCAATCAGACGATTATCGGCGTTATCCCCTTTCGCTTCGCAGAAATCGATTAGCTCAGCCTGCATATCGCCCCCCAGCGCTTTAACCGCGCAGGCTGAAATAACGCCTTCAGGTGCCCCGCCGATGGTGTACATCAGATCATAGGGATTCTCTTGCATACAGGCCAGTACGCTGGCGGCCACATCACCATCGGGCAGCGCAAAGACCTTGACGCCAAGTCGTGTCGCCTCGGCAATCGCCAGTTGAAGACGCGGTTTATCCAGCGTCACCATCCGCAGTCGTTCCAGCGGTTTGCCCAACGCCGCAGCCACATTACGCAGATTATCTGCCAACGGCAGCGCCAGATTAATCGCCCCTTTTGCAAACCGATTAACAACCAGTTTTTTCATATACATATCAGGAGCGTGTAACAAACTACCGCGGGGGGCAAACGCCATGACCGCCAGCGCATTGCTTTGCCCCATCGCCACCATTCGGGTTCCTTCAATGGGATCGACGGCAATATCCACCTCTGGTCCGGCGCCATTTCCCACTTCCTCACCAATCCACAGCATCGGGGCGCGATCAATTTCTCCTTCGCCAATAACGATTCGCCCACGAATGGCAACGCTGTTCAATGCTTCCCGCATTGCCGTCACGGCCAGACCATCAATCTTGTTTTTATCACCGCACCCGGTTTGCGGCCAGGCCGCCAGCGCGGCCTGCTCAGTAATACGAAACAGCGGCCATGCCAACGACATCATATTGCCGCCTCCCCAATATCCACGCCAAATTGCGCCAACAGGTATTTTTCCGCTTCTTCATTCCAGATACCGTGCGTTTTTTCCACCAGCCTTGCCAGCTCTTTGAAAAGTGGGTCCGTTTTCCCCTTCTCAGCAAAATCCGTTATGGCTGTAAGTGGCATCGTCACACCGTTATAAATCAGCTTCTTACCTCCAGGGATCGCAGGCAAATTCAATACCGTCTCCGGTACGGCATCCAGCCCCCCAATATGCGTTACCATAAACGAGGGCTGTAGTTGACCGGTTGCACTGAGCGCAATAGCCTCTTTCATATCATCCGTTGAACCACCGGACGTTCCGACAACGTGAGTGCTGTTATAGTGAACGTTATAAAAATTAAACGGCACTTTGAAGTTGCTGTCAGTCGGGCCGGCAAAGAAGTTCAGACAACCATCTTCCGCGAGGAGATCATCTGCCATTTCAATCACCGCTGGCACAGCCGCATACACAAAGACATCATCAAAACCTGCATCGTCAGTTAACGCGCGCAACATCGCTGTGGGGGAATCCATGCCGGTAGTGTTCACATAGATAAGCTCAATCCCCTTTTCTGCCGCTAACTCAACCGGCAACAGTTTTTTAGCCTGCGTCAGTCGCGCTTCGTCGATATCCACGACCACCACGCGTGACGGCTGAATATTGCCGTTAATGGCATAATCTATAGCGCCAATCCCCATCGGCCCGGCGCAGGCCAGCAACGCAATGCTGCCTCCCGGCTTAATCCCCATACGATGCTCATACACGTAAGGCGTGGTGTGATAGTTCGCGTTATAAGCGCCAATGATGCAACACATCGGCTCCGCCAGGGATGCTGCGGCAAAATAAGAACCGTGGTACGGTAAAACGCAGCCCAGATTAATCGCCACCTCAGGAATAATCATGTAGGTAGCATTGCCACCAAAATATTCATAGCTGTATCCCGCTGAATATCCGCTTGGCAAGCCCATCGCGGGTTGTAAAACAAAACGCTGGCCTTTTTTATATTTTTCCGTCAGGTTTTTCCCAACCTCAATGATGATACCTGCGCACTCATGGCCGGTAATAACCGGATGATTTTCCAGGTCATCCGGAACACGTTTATGATCGCTACCCAAAGCAGCCGCTTTCCAGGTTGATAAACAAACGCTATCTGAGATTACACTTACTAGTAATTCATTATCTGTAATTGCAGGAAGTTCAAATTCACGGATACGAATATCCTGCTTGCCATATATGGCAGCGACTTTCGTTTTCATATTCACTCCAAAAAAAGAAGGTTAGTTCGCAGTGATGCGTTTAAATAAATCATCCAGTAGCGGGTCACCAATATAGTTCTTAATCAGCACTAATGGTTTTTCACTTACGCGTTTAACACGACCTTCAAGACTGGCATGGGTGACAATAATATCGGCATCTTGTGGAACGTTTTCGATGGCATAATGCGCCACATTAATATTCAATCCCGCTTTTTCCAGACGCTTGCGGAATGTGGTGGCTCCCATAGCGCTGGAACCCATTCCAGCATCACAGACAAAAGCGACACGCTTTATATTTTTATAAGAGAATTTACCTTCCTGCTTCATTGCCTTGACGGTTCTGGCAGATTCAGCGAAGTCATCTTCATTTTCTGTTGCGACATTCTTTTCCATTTTCAGGATTAAAGAAGTGATAACAAAGGTGACAATCGTTCCCGCTGTGACGCCTGCAATAGTCGCGAGGAAAGAACCTTTTGGCGTTAATGCCAGGTAAGCGAATATTGATCCTGGACTAGGTCCCGCAACCAACCCACCGTCCAGCAGATGGAATATCCACGTCCCGGTCATTCCCCCAGCGATCATGGCAATCAAGGTCAGGGGTTTCATCAGAACATAGGGGAAATACAGTTCATGAATACCCCCCAGGAAGTGGATAATCATGGCCCCTGGCGCAGATTTCTTACTCATCCCTTTACCAAAGATGGCAAAGCCAAGTAGCAAACCCAATCCCGGCCCTGGGTTGGAGGCCACCATGAAAAATATCGATTTTCCCGTTTCTGAAGCTTGTTGCATGCCGAGCGGATAATACACGCCCTGATCGATGGCATTGTTCAGAAAGAGGATTTTCGCAGGCTCGTTAATCACGGATAGCAGCGGCAAATACCCCGCATGAACCAACGCTTCAATACACTCCTTCACAAAATTGTTAGCCACGAGAACCGCCGGGCCAATGACTTCAAACCCCAGCAAGCATAAGAGCATTCCCGCAATACCAAGGGAGAAGTTATTGATAACCATCTCGAAACCTGCAGGAATGCGTTTTTCCAGCAGACGATCGATATGCTTAATCACCCAGCCGCCAAGCGGCCCCATCACCATAGCGCCAAGGAACATCGGAATATCCGCGCCCACAATCACGCCGATAGAACCAATCCCACCCATTACTGCGCCACGTTTCCCTCCCACCAAATGTCCCCCTGTGGAGCCAATCATGACGGGTAGTAAATAGGTAATCATCGGACCGACAATTTTGGCGAAATGCTCGTTCGGCATCCAACCGGTAGGAATAAACAATGCAGTTATAAAACCCCAGGCAATAAAAGCGCCGATGTTGGGAATGACCATCGCAGTCAAAAACCCACCAAAAGCCTGGACTTTGGCACGAGCAGACTTGTTTTCCATAATAATGTCCTGAAAGGATGCTGTGAATTATGCGTGGGCGATAATATCCGCCAGTTGTTTTTCTGATTTAGCCGTTAATAAAGCGGTTAATGCTTCCTCTTCACACAATAATTCGCTTAAGGCCTGGATAGCGCCAATGTGTGAATCGGCATTCGCTGCCGATAACCCGATTAATAATTTTATACCGTCGTCATCATCGGCAAACTTTACTTCCTGTTTGAGAAGCGTTAATGACATCCCGGTTTTTAACGCACCACATTCTGGTCGAGCGTGCGGCATCGCAACGCCAGGAGCCAAAATATAATAAGGACCATTGCTGATTGTTGAATCCTTAATGGCCTGAACATAATCTGAATTAACATAATGGTTAGCCAGCAAGGATGACATAGAAAAATCTATTGCCTCCTGCCAGTTCCTTGCTGAATTTTTTATTGAGATAGATGACTCTGGAAAGTAATCAATTAGCCGCATACATTTTCCTTATTTTATTTTTAGGGTACGAGTTAGCGTTAAAAATAAAATACTCGTGCGGCAAAGCGAAATCAATCGAGGGAGAAAAGCCATGCAGCGTAAACTGTATTTTTATAAATCCTTTAAAAACAAAAAGTTATTTATAGATAAATAAAAAGCAACAGCAATTATGTGATCTGAGCTGCATATTCACAACATCACTAAATGTCATATTTGTGATAAAGATCTACAATTAATCATTGCGAATAAATAAACATATTATTGCTAAAAAAACGGGCCGCCTAAGCGACCCGTTTTCATCTGTAACCGTAATTACAGCAGTTCTTTTGCTTTCGCGACAACGTTGTCGACGGTGAAGCCGAACTCTTCGAACAGCAGCTCTGCCGGAGCAGATTCACCGAAGGTAGTCATACCAACGATAGCGCCGTTCAGACCCACGTATTTGAACCAGTAGTCAGCGATACCCGCTTCCACGGCAACACGTGCAGAGACAGCTTTCGGCAGTACGGACTCACGGTAAGCGGCATCCTGCTTGTCGAATGCGTCGGTGGACGGCATGGAAACCACGCGCGCCTTCACGCCTTCAGCAGTCAGTTTGTCCCACGCAGCCACAGCCAGCTCAACTTCAGAACCAGTCGCGATGAAGATCAGTTCTGGCTGACCAGCGCAATCTTTCAGCACGTAGCCGCCGCGAGCGATGTTCGCCAGCTGCTCTTCGGTACGTTCCTGCTGTGCCAGGTTCTGACGGGAGAGGATCAGGGCGGTCGGGCCGTCCTGACGCTCAACACCGTATTTCCACGCCACGGCGGATTCAACCTGGTCACACGGACGCCATGTGCTCATGTTCGGCGTCACGCGCAAAGAAGCCACCTGCTCTACCGGCTGGTGAGTCGGGCCGTCTTCGCCCAGACCGATGGAGTCGTGGGTGTAGACCATCACCTGACGCTGTTTCATCAGCGCAGCCATACGCACCGCGTTACGGGCATATTCTACGAACATCAGGAAGGTAGAGGTGTACGGCAGGAAACCACCGTGCAGGGAGATACCGTTAGCGATAGCGGTCATACCGAATTCACGCACACCGTAATGGATGTAGTTACCAGCGGTATCTTCGTTGATCGCTTTAGAACCAGACCACAGAGTCAGGTTAGAAGGTGCCAGGTCAGCAGAGCCGCCAAGGAATTCCGGCAGCAGAGGACCGAATGCTTCAATCGCGTTCTGAGACGCTTTACGGCTGGCGATCTTGGATGGGTTCGCCTGCAGCTTAGCAATGAACTCGTTCGCTTTCGCGTCGAAATCAGCCGGCATGTCACCTTTCATACGACGGGTGAACTCAGCCGCTTCCTGCGGGAAGGCTTTCGCATATGCAGCGAACTTCTCGTTCCACGCAGCTTCTTTTGCCTGGCCTGCTTCTTTCGCATCCCACTGAGCATAGATTTCAGACGGGATTTCGAACGGCGCGTATTTCCAGCCCAGCTGTTCACGGGTCAGTGCGATTTCAGCATCGCCCAACGGCGCACCGTGAGAGTCGTGAGTACCCGCTTTGTTCGGAGAACCGAAACCGATAATAGTTTTGCACATCAGCAGAGACGGTTTGTCGGTCACTGCGCGCGCTTCTTCAACTGCGCGTTTAATGGCGTCAGCATCGTGACCATCAACGCCACGAACCACGTGCCAGCCGTAAGCTTCGAAACGCTTAGCGGTGTCATCGGTGAACCAGCCTTCAACGTGACCATCGATAGAGATGCCGTTGTCATCGTAGAACGCAACCAGTTTGCCCAGCTTCAGCGTACCGGCCAGAGAACATACCTCGTGAGAGATACCTTCCATCATGCAGCCGTCGCCCATGAAAGCGTAGGTGAAGTGGTCAACGATGTCGTGACCTGGGCGGTTAAACTGCGCCGCCAGCGTTTTTTCAGCGATAGCCATACCGACTGCGTTCGCAATACCCTGACCCAGAGGACCGGTCGTGGTTTCAACACCCGCAGTGTAACCCACTTCCGGGTGACCCGGGGTTTTGGAATGCAACTGACGGAAGTTCTGCAGCTCGGACATCGGCAGGTCATAACCGGTGAGGTGCAGCAGGCTATAAATCAGCATGGAGCCGTGGCCGTTAGACAGCACGAAGCGGTCACGGTCAGCCCAGGACGGGTTAGTCGGGTTGTGGTTCAGGAAATCACGCCACAGGACTTCGGCAATGTCAGCCATACCCATCGGGGCACCCGGGTGACCGGATTTGGCTTTCTGTACTGCGTCCATGCTCAGCGCACGAATAGCATTGGCAAGCTCTTTACGTGAGGACATTTTGACTCCAGATCGGATAATGAAGGCCACGCCCTAAACGACTTGACGACAGCGCGTTTTGGGCTACGCCGGAAAAAAGTGCCAACAATGTAACCCAAGCCGCGTGTCATGTACATGGAGCATCCTTTTACCGCTTCAGAAATCTCTGGATCATGCACGCATGTTGCGCAATCTTCTCGCCCGCTTATTGTTCTTTTCTTTATACTTATGCCGAGCGTCGGTTTACCTGCAAACGACGCATTTTTTAGAATAATCCTGACTTTGTGCGGAAGAGAAAAAATGAAAATTCGCGCTTTACTGCTTGCTACGAGCATGGCGACGGCATTGACCGGCTGCCAGAACATGGACTCAAACGGACTGCTTTCCTCTGGCGCAGAGGCTTTTCAGGCCTACAGCCTGAGCGATGCTCAGGTGAAAGCGCTGAGCGATCAGGCCTGTAAGGATATGGACAGCAAAGCTACCATCGCCCCGGCTGGCAGCGAGTATGCAACGCGTCTTGGCAAAATTGCCTCCGCGCTTGGCGATAACATTAACGGCCAGCCGGTGAACTACAAAGTCTATATGGCGAAAGACGTGAATGCCTTTGCCATGGCGAACGGCTGTATCCGGGTATACAGCGGCCTGATGGATATGATGACGGATAACGAAGTCGAAGCGGTGATCGGCCACGAAATGGGCCACGTCGCGTTGGGTCACGTGAAAAAAGGCATGCAGGTTGCGCTGGGCACGAACGCCGTGCGTGCAGCGGCGGCCTCCGCTGGCGGCATTGTCGGCAGCCTGTCGCAGTCGCAATTGGGCGATCTTGGCGAGAAACTGGTGAACTCGCAGTTCTCCCAGCGTCAGGAATCCGAAGCGGATGATTACTCGTATGATTTGTTGCGCAAACGCGGGATCAATCCGTCAGGTCTGGCAACCAGCTTTGAGAAACTGGCAAAACTGGAAGCCGGACGTCAAAGCTCCATGTTTGACGATCACCCGGCATCCGCAGAACGTGCGCAGCATATTCGCGATCGCATGAGCGCGGATGGAATTAAGTAACCACAGTATCAAAGCCGGATGAGCTAATATCATCCGGCAGATAAGGATACCCTCAATATTTCATTCACCAAGTACCAATTTTCAAAAAAAACAGCCACAATAATAATAAAATACATCACAAAAATACCTAGTGAATGAACATTTCAAATTCAAATAAAATATCTAATACATATATTTAAAGAAAAACTAAAACCTCATTTAGCATAAATTAATATCCTAAATACCCTTTCCTTTTATATAATGTCTATTGTGATTGTAATATTTAGTTACACACGGACACTTTAGAACAGCAAGGAAAGGAATAATTACCATGAACAATATTTGCAAAGCCTCACTGCTGGCTGTCTTGATCAGCGCTGGCAATGTTGCTGCGGCAGAGGATGGAACCATTACTTTTACAGGTAAGATTAGCGATGCAACCTGTGAAATTACCGGTGGTGATGCCACATCTGGAGAATCAACTACTCCTGATTTTACCGTAACATTACCGTCTGTCAGTGTCACTGCGCTGGATACTGACGGAATGCGCGCGGGAGATACACCATTTCATATTACGCTCAGCGGCGCCAACTGTACAGATGGTAAAGTTGCAAGCGTTTATTTTGAACTGGCACAAAGCACATACCTTGACACAACTACGGGTAACCTGAAAAACAGTACCGCAAAAGAAAGCGGTGGCGCAGATAAAGTACAAGTCGGTCTGCTGGATTCCGATAAATCAATTCTGAACCTGACAACTGCGAATAATTCCGCAAAAACTGCAACGATCTCAGGAAATACGGCCCGTTTTGATTACTGGGCACAATATGTCGCAACAGGTGGTGCGTCAACTGCAGGTGTTGTTAACTCAGAAGTTGTGTACTCCATTAAATATCAATAATAAATATGACGGGATCGCCATCCCGTCATCTCTGCTTTAGGGTTAAAAAGATGCGCAATAACTTGTTGAAAATTATTCCTTTATGTATCTTTTCCTGGCTAAGCAGCGCTGACGCCACGATACAAATAATGACAACCCGTGTCGCATTTAACGCAGCGGAAAAAGAGCAAACCGTTCGAATTAATAACTTGGGAAAAACACCAGAACTCGTCCAGGTTTGGCTTTCCAGCACGGATAAAACCGACGGTATGGAGAAAGAGACATTACCTTTCTTCATTAATCCTCCCGCCTCACGAATCAATGCGCAAAAGGGAAAAATATTCCGTATTTTTCAAACTAAAGAGGCTGTGAGTAAATATCCGCAAGACAGGGAGTCACTGTTATGGCTGAACGTACTCGATATTCCCCCTGACGAACAGGAAGAGGTCAGTAAAAACCAGTTAAAGATGGCTTTTCGGACAATGATTAAATTCTTTTATCGACCAGCCAATCTCAAAGGTAATCCTCAAGAAGCTGCGGATAAATTGCACTGGGAATTAAGAAAAGTAGCAAAAGGTTATGATGTCATCGGTACAAATAACTCCCCCTACCATGTCAGCATGACCAATGTATGGCTGACAGATGGTCAAGGTAGAGACATAGAAATTGACGGAAAAATGATCCTTCCCTACAGCACCCTGACCTATCATTTTCCACAAGTAGTTTCTATTAGTGGTAATGGTTTTTTTAAATATAACTACATAACTGATCTCGGCGCATACATAAAAAAAACATATACGTTCTAATATAGTTCAAAACCAGGATGGTTAAATAATGATTGTCAAGGACAGTCGCCGACTTAAACGGCTGGTCATTTTGCAGTGCGCAAGCCTGCTTCTCTATACCTCGGATATTTATGCTGCCAATGAGAAAAAGAATATCTCTTTTTCTCAGGGGTTCATGCATTTCTACGATAATGGCACCGATCTGTCACAATTTGATGGCGTAGAAAAAATCATTCCCGGAGAATATAGACTTGAAGTCTATAACAATCTAAAAAAAATCGACACCTGGCCTGTTCGTTTCATTGCCGCTAAAAATGCCCAAGGCGTAAACGCCTGTATGACGCCAGAAATGATCATTCGATTTGACGTCGATACAGATAAGCTTCCCAAAAACTGGCAGACACAATCTTGTCTGATTCTTCCTGAATTAATCCCCGGTGCGACGGTCAGCTATAACCAGGAAGATGAACAACTTGACGTCACCATCCCGCAGGCCATGCTCCTCAATACACCCGTAGGTTACATCAGTCCAGAATTGTGGGACGACGGTGTTCCCGCATTAATGGCCGCTTATTCTTTGAGCGCATCCAGTACGCATTACCGCGAACCACAACAAGAAAATACCAATTACGGTTATGGCAACCTGTTGACGTCTTTAAGTTTAGGATCATGGCGTTTTACCACGTATGACAGTGCTCATTCAGGTAACAACGGTCAAGCGGATGATTTCCAGCATATTCAAGCCTACGCTGAGCGGGGGATCGCGCCTTTACAGTCTCAAATCACCCTTGGCGATCTCAGTACCACGGGGGATTTTTTTGATACCACTGGAATTCGCGGTATTCGTTTGGCGACAGACGACCGCATGTTGCCTGATTCTGTTCGCAGTTATGCCCCCATCGTTCGTGGTATGGCAAACAGCAATGCCACCGTCACGATTAAGCAGTCTGGCAATGTCATCTATGAACAGGTCGTTCCGCCAGGTGAGTTCGCCATCAGTGACCTCTATGCAACAGGTTATAACGGCGATCTGGAAGTCACGGTAAAAGAGACCAATGGTAAGCAAACTTCGTTCACCGTTCCCTACTCCAGTGTACCGCAGTTGCTTCGCGAAGGGTATTCGCGCTATTCACTCGCGGGTGGCGAAATTCGCAATTCCGACCTGAGAGACGACCCTACACTGCTGGAAGGGACATTTCAGTACGGCATCATGAACAATCTTACCGGCTATATTGGGGGGCAAAATGCCTTTGATGGCGACTATGCTGCACTGATGGGCGGTTTTGCCGTGAACACCCCCATAGGTGCACTTGGGTTGGACGTCACTCGTTCATTCACCCATTTTGACAATATGCCAAAGGCAGAAAATTGTGGTCAGTTCTGCAATATGAGCCTGCGCGTCAGCCTCTCCAGAAATCTGGCTGAGACTGGCACGAATTTCAGCCTCATTGGCTACCGCTATTCCAGTCAAAACTACTACTCTCTGGCTGATGCAGTCAGTCTTAAAAAAGCCATTGAAACAGGACAACAAGACGATTATCCAGAACGTTTTCGTGAAAGAGTAGAAGCTAATATTAATCAGGTCCTCCCTGACGGGTGGGGAAGTTTTTATATCAGTGGTTTTGTGGGCAACGTCTGGAACAGCGAGCGCTCCCAAAACGATCGTTCCAACTTCACTTTGGGTTATAACAACCAGATTGGCAGTACCAGTTGGGGTATCTCGTATGGTCGAACCAATAATGACGAAGGCGGTCACGAGGACACTCTTTATCTTAACGTCTCCATTCCCTTCGGGCGCAGTTACGAGAAAAAAGCCCGCCTGACGGCCAACTTTAGCTACAACAGCGATGAGGCGAACTTCCGCACGGCTCTGAACGGTTCAGCAGGAGAATATTCACAATTCGGTTTTGGCGGCTATTTCAGTCAATCCAATCGTCCTGAGACTAATTTTGGTATGAACCTCTCCTGGACAGGTGAGAGTGCAACAACGGGTATGACGTATAGTCAATCACGAGATTCATTCATGGGTGGAATAAATATGAGCGGTGGCCTGGTTGTGCATCAGGGCGGAATTAACTTTACACCGTCATTAAGCGACACTATCGGTATTATTGAAGCAAAAGGTGCAGAAGGCTCACACGTCTACCCAGATTCCAGAGCAGTTATTAAGAAAAACGGTTACGGAATTGTTAGTTATCTATCCCCTTACAAATATAACGATGTCTATCTTGATCCAAAAGGTACGGCAATGAGCGTCGATATTGAAGATGCACACCGTAAAATAGTCCCTCGTGCAGGTGCTGCTGTGTTGATAAAAATGCAAACACAGCGCAACAAACAAACATTGGTTTATTTTAAAAGCAGCACCACTGAATCCATACCATTCGGAGCATCTATTAATGACAAAGATATCAAGAATATCGGCATGGTTGGGCAAGGTGGTCTGGCGATGGTTGTATTAGATGAGGGCGATAATACCTTTACAATTAAATGGAAGAAAAACAAACAGAATAAACAGTGCACCGTGAACTATCAATTCACCGCAGCAGATCAACCAGAAGAATCCAAGGGTGAAATCAATGCTTTGATCATTCCATGTCTTAATCCAGGGGAAATGAAATGAGGAAAATAATCCAGCTAATTTTATCCATCAGCTTTATTACATTATTGATAAGCCCTGTAGTCAATGCAACTTCCTGCAAGCTCAATACTGCAGAGTCAATTTTAACTATTCCTGACAATATTACTTTAAACCCTGCAGATAAGGGAAGTGCAGGCACAGTATTATGGTCAAAGAGTTACAGCATGCCCGATCTGAAATATACCTGTGACCAGGGTATTCAAACTAACTGGCATTCAGAGTTTAGTCGTGAATATCTGGCAACATCTATTGATAAAGTTTATGCAACAGAAATTCAGGGCATCGGGATTCGTATTAAATGGCCAGTAACTGGAACATCTGGCAATTGGATCCCAGGTAATTCAGGCATATCAACACAGTGCAGTTCCGGATGCTCAATCACTGGCAGTAGTGTTCTCATTGAATTTGTACAAACAGGCACATTAAATCAGGGAGAAAGCTACATTCCCGCAGGAGAGATAGCTACAGCGAACGTAATACCAACCAATAATATTGGTGATAAATTACGGATCATGACAATCAACTTCGCTGCTGCAATAAAGGTTTTAACGCGCTCCTGTTCAATTTTCCCTTCGACCAACAGTCTTGATCTGGGATCATACAGCCTTGCTGATTTCCAAAATAGCGCAACAGCACAAGGCGAGAAAAAAGAATTTACTATTACCATGACGTGCCCAACAGCAAGCAGCGTAACGCTAACATTTAGTTCAACTATATCTCCTCCTTTCGGGGCCGGAACCGGCGTAATTGGCGTAGAACAAGGTGACGACTATGCAAAAAATTTCTCTATTAAGTTATTTGAGAAAAATGGCTATGTCGAGAATGCATTATCGCTAAATAAAACATTCACCTACGACATAACGACTTCACTAATGAAAACATATACCGCACAGATATATGTACCCGCAAGTGTGGATCGGAAATCAGGTTTAGGCGCAGGCAGCGTCGTTGGCGCAGTTCAATATACAATGACTATCAAATAATATACTTCAGAGAACAACATGCTTACTAATCATTATAAAAAATTATTCTTTGTGATTCCTTTTATCTCCTCGGCTTATGCTATTGATTTACCACCGATACAGCAAAATAAGCAAGAACTTGATCGTCTTGAAAGACAAAACAGCCAGGTATTAATCGAGGATGCTAAACGTACTGAAATGCTGTTACAGCAACAGCGTTCATTACGCAATAATGAAAAGTTTATCGTGGATGGTAACGACTCGTCATGGAAGTTCAAAATAGAAGAAATCAATATCCTTGATGATAATCGCTTTGAGGGTTCCCCTATCCGCCAGGCATTAATCGAGAGCTATACTGGTAAAGAACTAGGAAAATCTGAAATATTTAATTTAGTCAAAGAACTTACTAATTTTTATATTTCTCGCGGTTATGCCACAACACTTGTCAGCATAGAGCCTGGTAACATAAAACAGGGCAAGCTCACCCTACGAGTATTATGGGGAAAGATTAACGATTTCAAAGTCAATGGCAATGATCCAAGCTTTCGCGAAAGCACTCGCTTGTTTGCCGCCTACCCTTTTGCCAAGGGCAAAGTGCTCAACATGGAGGATATAGACCAGGCTATTGAGAATTTGGTTCGCGTATCCAGTCGCGATACCATTCATGTCGAACCTTCCGTCGTCAACGCCAGTTCAAACTTAAACCTGCTAACTCAGCCTGAGTTTCCGTTATCAATGTCGACAGGGATCAATAACTCAGGAAACAAAGCTGATGGATGGCAACAGTACTATGGCAGTGCCACCTTAAAAAATATTGCTGGGTTGAATGATATTTTCAATGGTTATTACTCATGGAATAACCTGAATAATAATGACGATAATCAGGATTCACTTTCTCTCAGTTATAGTATCCCACTTGGGTACTGGGGATTTGATTTTTCATATTATAAATCCAGCTATGACAAGATGATTGGCGGCTACTATGGTGGCTATGACAGCGACGGTCATTCTGAACGTACCTCATTTCGTATTAATAAAATGCTCTCACGTAATGCGACCGGGAAAACCAGCGCTTGGGTCAAGCTGGAAAAGCGCGACAACTACAACGGTATTGTTGGTCAACAGATTGACGTCAGCTCCAAAAGTTATACAGCGTTATCCTCCGGCCTGACCTATGTGGGCTCGTTAATGGGCGGTTGGTTTTATGGCGATATGGGATTTGCCGTCGGAACACCGTGGTTTGGTGCCGCCTGGAAAGATGACGCAGACCTGAACGGATTTGATGTCAATTATGTTACCTACAACGGTATTGTCAGTTGGTCTCGTCCGTTGTTCCAGACAGGTAGATTAGGCGCTAATTACGAGCTGAATATGGGTTTCCAGTATACGCCTGACACGCTGGTAAGTGACTATAAAATGACGCTCGGGGATGAATACACGGTGCGTGGTTTTAAAGATGATTCACTTATGGTGGATAGTGGCGCATGGATAGCAAATACGCTCAATCTTCCACTCACTATTAATTTCGCCAGTGTTTATCAACTGACGCCGTATTTAGGTTATGACTTTGGTTTTGCCAAAGATAACTGTCCTACAGGCGTTAATACCTGCAATAGCCAATTCATGATGGGCGCAGCTGTCGGGATTAAAGCCTCCGGAAGATTTTTCTCATCATCTGTTACTGCTGGCTGGCCCGTCAAAAAACCAGATTCAATGGATGGAAACACTATCGACAACACCGTTGTTTATTACAAATTAGAAGCAAGTTTCTAATTAAGGGAAATATATGAAAAACAAAAACGCGTCGAAACAAAAAATAACTGCAAAGACACTACACAAACACTTACGCCCGATCTATTTATCGTTGGCAGGAATATTATCACTGAACGCGGAGGCAGCAACAACCCCCGACTCCCGACAAGTTAATGGTCCGACAATGGGGCAAACGGCCAACGGTACGCCGATGGTCAATATAACCAACCCAAATGCAAAAGGCATTTCACTGAACAAATTCGATCAGTTCAATGTTGATCAGCAGGGTATGGTATTTAACAACAGTAAACAGGATGGCGTCACCAAAATTGGTGGTTATGCCATTAAAAATGCCCAATTACAGCAAGAGGCCAGTGCAATTATCAGTGAAGTTACTGGTGCGCAAGCGTCATATATCAATGGGACAATGGAGGTATTTGGTAAAAAGGCCGATATTATCGTCGCTAATGAAAACGGAATTAGCGTTAACGGTGCAACAACAATCAATGCCAACAGTCTGACGTTGAGTACCGGTAAGGTGCAGATGAAAGATGATGGTGACTATATGTTGGCCGTTGATAAAGGGAACATCGCCATTACCGGTCAGGGCGTGTCTACTGACGGTCTGAGTTATTTCGATGTTGTCAGCCGGAGTGCACAGCTACAAGGTGAAATCTCCGGAACTGCAGATATAAAAATCCTCGCGGGCACAAATGATTATGACCTGGAGAAACGTAGCTACACTGCACGCAGCACTGGTGATAATAATACCCCAACCGTAGCAATTGACGGCAGCACATTAGGTTCAATGTATGGTGGAAGGATCCAGCTTATCAGTACAGAGTCTGGAGCGGGGGTTCGCCATGCTGGTGGCATTATCGCCAGTAATGATATCGAAATTAACGCTAATGGCGACCTGTCTCTAACAACCCTGCACAGCGATAAGGCCATTATGCTGGCAGGCAACAATGTTACGTTGAATAAAGACAGTAGCGGCAAAGGTGGTACTGAAGCGCAAGGTAATATCATTATTAATGCCTTGGCGGGAGCGACGGTCAGTAACGACCTGCTTTCACATTCAGGGACTATTCGTATTGACGCCTCCTCTCTGGTACAGAATGCAGCCGCATTAATTACGGAAAGCACCAGCAAGACTTCCGTCCCCTCCATTCAAATCAATGTAGCAGGAGAATATACCCTCACCGGCTCACTAAAAGCCCTGGATGCTAATGGTAATACCATCAGTGGCGGCGTAGTTACTCTGAAGAACGGTGATTTTGTCGTGCTGGTCAATGGTAAAGAAACGGCATTCAGCAGCATTGTTTCTGATGCAGAAGTCGTCAGCCATAGTGGTGACATCGCAGTCACTGCAAAAAGCATGAGCAATAATAGCGGCGTGATCATGGCGAAAAAAGGTACGCTGCAGATCAATCTGACTGACGTTTTCGAAAACAGTGGTTCCATTAACGCCAGTGGTGATATCACCCTTACTTCTGGCTCAATGAAAAATAATGGCATCCTTTATACATCAGGTAATCAGACACTAACGGTTTCGACCCTTGAAAATAATGGTCGCTTGTTTGCTGATAAACAACTGGTCATGCGGGCAAGCGCACTCAACAATAAAGGTAATATCGGCACCAGCAGCGGTGACATAAATATCGCTGTCGCCGGTAACCTCAACAACAGTGGTAATATCAGTGGCGATGACGCATCTTTACTACTAGCCATAGACGGCAATGTCGACAACAACGGTAATATTGTCAGTAATAAAAAAGACGTTACCTTATCAGTGAAAGGAAAGTCGGTTAAAAACAGTGGCAAAATTGAAGGTCGCAATATCGGAATCATACAATCTGATAGCAATGCTGAACTCACCAACACTGGCAGTATGAATGCCAAAACACAGTTACAAATTAAGACCGCAAAACTAAGTAATAACGGGGGGCAGTTGAGTAGTGCAGGCGAAATCGCCCTCGCCGTCAGCAAGCAGGTGAACAACTCTGCAGCAGGGGAAATTATCGCAGAAGGTGCACTGAACATCCAAACCGAAGCGGGCGGCACGCTGCAAAACGATGGTGGTGGTTGGATCCAAGGAGCCTCTGTCACCGTTGATGGCCTTACATCACTGACAAACTCAGGCGATGCCGCTATTTTAGCCACAGGGGATTTAACATTACGAAACCTCGAAACGCTGAGCAATGACAGTGCGACAATTCAGGCAGGAAATATCAATCTGGCTGATATTGGGACACTAAGCAACACTGCTGGCGGGACGCTGTATGCCAGTGATAATCTTTCGCTATCCAATATTGATATTCTCAATAACAATAGTGCCCTGATCATGTCTGATGGCCACCTTGCGCTGGATAATATTGGGACATTGACCAACAGCAGTGGCGCCAGCCTTTATAGCGAGGGTGCAACCCAGATTTCAAATATCACTACACTAAATAACCTCGGGGGCTCTGCAATCCAATCAAATACGCTGCTTGATATTAAGCAGGTAGAAACCCTAACTAACGCCGAAGAATCCCTCCTCTCTTCTGCGGGCGATATTCAGTTAGATAACATCACCACATTTAACAACAGCGCCTATGTTATCAGTGAAGGAAAAGTCTCCCTTTCGAACGGTAATTTATTTAAAAATGAAGGCATTGTACAAGCTGGTACCGATTTAATTATCAGTAACCTTCGCTCACTGATTAACCAGGGTAATGATCATCTCCTCATCGCATTGGGGAATCTTACTCTTCAGGATGTTGACTCGCTACTTAACACCGATCACGCAGTCATCACAGCCGGAATGAATACGGTCCTCAACGCCATCGGCATCGTCGCCAACACGGCAGCAGGCGTTATTCAGGCTCAGGAAGGTAAAGTAGAGATCAACACCGACACGCTTAATAACAGCGGCACAATGCCATCAGCTAACGGCGGTCAGGATGTATCAACCATTGTCGCTGGTGGCGACATCAACATTAATGCTGCCACAATCAATAACACTCAGCAGGCCGTAATTGTTTCCTCAGACGCGAACCTGACAATCAATGCCAGCGACATGCTGAATAATAGTGATAGTTCCGTACTGGTTGGTAATAATAAGACAACAATCACCGCAAAAAATACAAACAACACGAACGGTGCACTGATCGGTGGTAACGACATTGCCATCATTAGTGATACATTAAATAACAACAGTAGCGGTACGATCAGTGCAGAGAGTGCATTAACCCTGGCACTAACACACCTCGATAATAACAGTGGTGTTCTTGAGTCTGCACTGACGCTGGCGCTTGACGTCGTCGACAGTATTTACCTTGATGATTACAACAATGATATCCGTGCCGGAAAATCTCTTAATATTTCAACGCAGGGTGAGTTTACCAACAATGCCAACATAGAAGCCATTGGCGATCTCAGCATTGATGCAAATAAGACTTTCACAAATAATGAATCAATTATCACTGCAGGCAATCTTAATATCAATGCCGGAGATATCATTAATAACGAAAACAAGTTATTGTGGTCAATGGGGGATATGAGCCTTGAAGCCCGAAATGGTAAGTTTACTAATAATATGCTAGGTAACGTTCTCAGTATGGGCGATATATCTATCATAGCCCAGGAAATTTGGAACTACGCGGGAATTATACGCGCAGAAAAAGATATTAACATTGATGCTAAAACCATCAAAAATGAAAGTACCTATACAGGTGGTGATGTCACACAGACTCAAACCCAAGACGCCTCAGGGGAATATCACACCATTGACCATGTAACCACAAAAATTGATATTGAGACAACATTCCATATTCCAGTTTTGGTTTCTGACATCACATTAGATAAACTTGCTGAAATCAGTGCAGGTGGGAATATTAACATTAATCAGCGAGACATTTACGAGGACCATGATGTTACAAACGAAGGTGGATTAATTCAGGCTGGTAATGATATCACCATTACGGGTAATATCTACAACTCGCCTAAATACACCTCAGAGTCTATTTATGATTATCTGAATATTACCTTAGCAACGCCAATCACCATTGACTATTCATGGGGGGTCATCAAAGGAAAACACGGTACAGAATGGGAATTTAACTCACTATATCAATACTTTGATTTCATCTTCGGCAATGGTTCAGCTGCGTCCAAAAGTGGCAGCGATTCCCCACAGAAAGAGCGTTCCTATTATGCACTAGTTGATGCTTCAAATAATTCTACTCAGCTAAAAAGTATTATGAACAAAGTGTTCGGTGAAACCTGGTCTACTCAAAGCTTTGATACTCTCAGGGATACCTGGGCAACCATTAGTGGCAACAATGATGCTACATTGAAAGATGACATGATTTATTTTGTACCGCTAGAAAAAGGTGAAATTACTGCCGGACATAATTTCACCCAAAATGGCGGGACCATTAATAATGGTATTGCAAATGCAGGGGTAATAAATCAAGGTGCGGAAGTTACTAACGTTGATGTTGGTGAGTATAACGTTGACACCGTCATCGCTGGATATGACATTCATGTTAATACCCAGAACGTTGAAGAGTTAAAAATGGGAATTAGCCCATTACCTACGATCAAAGACCTAATTTCAATTCCCGGCATGTTTGAACTGTCCACAGACTTCAAAAAAGCCTCTGAGGCCGAGAAAAATGGAACCGAATACTCAGGCCCAAGCAACAATATTGTGCCAATATTTGAAACACGTCCAGACATGCTCGACCAGAGTAAATTCACTGGCTCTGAATACTTTTTTGAGCAGGTAGGATATAACCCGACCACGCCAGTCAATGTTATCGGTGACAACTACTTCACCTCTGAACTCATTCGTCGTGAAGTCAGCAGCGCCGTAGGCAGCTTCTTCTCCGTGAGGGATGGCCTGGAAGGTGATGCTCTGGTACAGGACCTGATGAATAATGCAGGGGTTGCGGCAACAGACAGTGAGCTGGGGCTGGTCGTGGGTCAACCATTGACCGACGAGCAAAAAGCGAATCTGGATCAGGATATTGTCTGGTACGTCAGCCAGAGCGTAAACGGGGTCGAAGTGATGGTGCCGGTTGTTTATCTCTGCCCGGAAACGCTCAAGCAAATTGAAACGGGTGAAGTTACCAGCGGATCAGCAGCAATCAGTGCTGGCAATAATGTTGATGTCGATGCAGACGCAATCAACAATATGAATGGTTCTATCCAATCCGGTGGTGACATGACGCTGGTATCACAAGGAGATATTAACAACGTCAGCAATGGCATGGACTCCGGGATATCCTCTGGCGGTGATATCACCATGACGACAACTGAGGGTGATATCAACAGCTCTGGTGCGGCAATTAAAGCTGATGGCGATATTGCCATGTCAGCTGAAAACGGCGACATCACGATGACCGCAAGTGTAGGTCGTAACGAAGATGGTTCTCAGCAAATCCATGCTAATGATGATGGCGTAACGGCAGGCGGTTCTGTCGCCATGAAAGCAAAATCCATCACTTCTAACGCTTCGGATATTACTGCAGGTAGCGATATCACACTGCAGGCCACCGACGGCGACGTCACCTTCAACGACCTTCATCAGGTTGAATCTAGCCGTACTATCGACAGTGATATTACGGGTGCAGGCAGTTATAAAACGGTCGACACCAAAAGTGCAACAGGTACTGCCATTGGTTCGAATGTGTCGGCGGGCGGTAATATGTCCATCGAAGCCAGCAACGATGTCGTTATGGAAGGCGGCACCTACACTGCTGAAACAGGCAGTATCAAAGCAGATAACAACGTCACAATAAAGACCTCCGAAGATGTCTCGGTGGAAGAAAAGAGCACGACTTCACGTCAGTTCATTGCTGAAGCATCTGCCAGTGGTGGTGGTCAAACAGTCGAAGCTGGGTATGGTGTAAATGATGGTACCTCGACCTCGACAACTTCAGGTGATTACACCAGCGGCGGTTCTCAAGGGGAGTCAGAGTCATCGGGTGGGCGTCCTGGTCGAGCCGCAATGGGAGATTCCGCGAACTTCAGGATCGGCATGGAAACCACCACCGATACTACAACCACTCAAACGAAGACCAACACCAATGCTGCGATTAACTTTACTGATTCCGGTTCCATTGAGTCAGGTAAAACCGCAGATATCGGTGGAGCGGATCTGAGCGCAGGCAACGATCTCAGTATTTCTGCAGAAGAAGTGACCAGCACCAAGTATCTCAACGAAACCAAAACATCGGAATCCCATAAAGAATCCTTTATGGGCATTTCCGGCGAAGCACACAGCACCATTGCCGACTCTATTGATAAGTTCGGCAACCTGGCTGAAAAAGCACAGGATGGTCAAGATATCAACGGTGGAACCACCACAGCAGAAGTACTGGGCGATGTCTCTAACGTATTGTTTAACGACCTGGCGGGTGGTTCGGTTTCTATCGGCGTGAAGACCACGACTAACAGTGCAACCAGTTCCTCTTCATCGGAAAATATCTCCAATATCAATGCTGGTAATGTAAAAATTAACTCGAAAAATGATACCACGCTGAATGGCGTCGATATTAAAGCCGATGATGTGGCGATTAACGCCGGTGGCAATGTCGATATTAACGCCGCTCAGGCCACGTCATCTTACAGTACGGAATCAACCACGCATCAGGCCGGTTTGACCTTAGATGCCGGCGTGGATACCAACAGTGCCAGCGCAGGTGTGTCGTTTGGTTATAATGGCAGTAAAGACAATGGCTCAGGTAATAGTACCAGCTATACCAATAGCTCAATCGAAGGCGCCAATGTGAAAATTAACGCCGGTGGTGATATGACCATGTCCGGTGCCAATATCGCTGCCGATAAAACCGACGTCAACGTTGGCGGCGACCTTATCATTAACTCAGTACAAGATACTGCCCACACAGAGGCCAGCAATGCTAACTGGGGTGCATCGGTCGGTGTAGGGATCTCGACAGCAGGTGGCGTTCTGCCTTCGGTTGCTGCAAATGGCGGCGGTGGTTCTGAAAGCTACGACTCAGCCACTACAGCGAAACAATCTAGCATCAGCACCACTGGCGAATTGAACGTGAAAACAGGTGGCGACCTGAATATGGAAGGTTCTCATCTGGTTTCTGGAGATGGAACAGGCGCGGTGGATGTTGCGGGTAATATCAATGTAAAAGATCTGGAGGATCACATTGAGCAAGATGGCACATACGGCGGCGCGGGTCTTGGGTTTGGCGTCGATGGTTTCATCCCAACGGCTAACCTGTATGTCGATACTGTTGATGAAATCCACTACAACGAGACGCAGAAATCAACCATTGCGGTGGATAATACCACCAGCAATGCCGTTAATGGCAATGTGAATACCGACAAAGAAAATATGTCGGTCGTCACCCGCGATGAAAAAGAAGCCGGGAACAACATTTCGTTCACCATTGGCGATCCTGGTCTGAAGAAAAAAGGCAACGATGCTGTTGAGAGCCCAGCGACCACCAGAAATAAAGCTGACACACACAGTAAAAAAGCGAACGATGCTACAGTAACAGATAAAACACATTCTGAAACCGCAAGCAGCGAAGCGGTTCCGGCGGTGAAACCATCCAGTGTGGATGCTCTGATGCCAACGCCAAAAGCAACCGACAGCACGACGGTTAAAAATTCAACTCCGTCTGAAACAGCACACAGTGAAGATGTTCCGGCGGTGAAACCACCCAGTGCGGATGCTCTGACGCCAACGCCAAAAGCAACCGACAGCACGACGGTTAAAGATTCAACTCCGTCTGAAACAGCACACAGTGAAGATGTTCCGGCGGTGAAACCACCCAGTGCGGATGCTCTGACGCCAACGCCAAAAGCAACCGACAGCACGACGGTTAAAGATTCAACTCCGTCTGAAACAGCACACAGTGAAGATGTTCCGGCGGTGAAACCGTCCACTGCCAGCGATATCGTGCCGAAGCCGAAAGCGGCGGATAGTACAAAAACAGCTGATGTGACTGACGCTACAAGAACAACTGACAGCAAGCCCGCTCCGGCGAAAAAATGGGCCGTGCCTAATACCAACTATCCAGTTCTGTCTCCAGGGTCGGCAACGGGTAAATCGGGTATGAATATGCCAAACAACCCGGCGCATCGAAAATGGAATGGTGATATGACGAATGGTATAACCCCTTCCAGCAATACCAGTGGTCAAACACCGACGCTTTCGCCGGGTTCTGCTACCGGGAAATCGGGTATGGATATGCCAAAAACGCCAAAACATGTCACTACAGATAGCGATCAGACTAATGGTGTTATGCCTTCCAGCAACACCAGTGGTCAAACACCGACACTTTCGCCGGGTTCTGCTACCGGGAAATCGGGTATGGATATGCCAAACAACCCGGCGCATCGACAATGGAATGGTGATATGACGAATGGTATAACCCCTTCCAGCAACACCAGTGGTCAAACACCGACGCTTTCGCCGGGTTCTGCTACCGGGAAATCGGGTATGGATATGCCAAAAACACCTGAGCATAAAACGCTGAACGGGGCCATGATTCAGCGTGGCAACTGGAAGCAACTGCTATCTGATACACCCATCAATATCTACGCCACAGTCACCGTCGAGTTTAAAGATTCAGATTTTGTCTGATATTTAATCTCCCTTCTTTCGCATTAACCACGCGAAAAATGTAAAAAAGCCAGGCATGAATATTGCCTGGCTTTGATTTTTCAGCCCAACGGCTGGTTAACCCTACTTATAGCCCGTTACTCGCTTTTTTTCGCAGCCTGAATATACAGCATTTCTAACGCTAACGTTGCCGCCGCCAGTGCGGTGATCTCAGACTGATCGTAAGCCGGCGCCACTTCCACCACGTCCATCCCGACGATGTTCAGATCTTTCAGACCCCGTACCAGCTTGATCGCGCGATCGGAGGTCAGGCCCCCGATCACTGGCGTGCCGGTCCCTGGCGCAAACGCAGGATCCAAGCAGTCGATATCAAAGGTCAGGTACACCGGCATATCGCCAACGATCTGCTTAACCTGGGCGATGATGTCGTCCACGCTGCGATCGTTCACCTGGCAGGCGTCCAGCACGGTGAAACCATTGTCTTTGTCGAACTCGGTACGGATACCAATCTGCACCGAGTGGTTCGGGTCGATCAGCCCTTCGTTCGGCGCAGTATAGAACATGGTGCCGTGGTCGAATTCGCAACCGTTAGCGTAGGTATCAGTGTGGGCATCGAAATGTACCAACGCCATTTTACCAAAGTGCTTAGCGTGCGCGCGCAGCAGCGGTAACGTGACGAAGTGGTCGCCACCAAAGGAGAGCATACGCTTACCCGCAGAAAGGAGTTTCTCTGCGTGCGCCTGCAGTTTCTCACTCATTTCACGGGCATCACCGAAAGCATAAACCAGATCGCCGCAGTCCACGACGTTCAGGCGCTCGCGCATATCGAAGTTCCACGGGAAGCGGTTATGCTCCCACGCCAGGTTAGTAGATACCTGACGGATCGCCGCCGGACCATGACGGCCGCCAGCACGACCGGAAGTCGCCATATCAAACGGCACGCCAGTAATCACCCAATCGGCGTCGCTGTCGTAGGGCATGAAATTCATCGGCAGACGCAAAAAACCAAAGGCGTTAGAAACCAGGGAGTTGTCGTATTGATGACCTAAGGTGCTCATGTACTGACCTCTTTAAAAATCGATGAAAAAAATCCCCTCCGCGTCGTTAAGCCCGACGAGGAAGGGATTGATTTACGTGACTACTTGTTTTGGCGAATTATCGCCGTTAATTTGTACGGATTCAAGCGAACCCGCACAGCTTTACTCGTCTTCCAGATAGGTGTATCCGTACAGACCCGCTTCAAATTCTTCGAGGAACTGTTGCTGCAACTCGGCGTCCAGATCGGTGTTTTTCACCTGATCACGGAACTGCGTCAGCAGCGTTTTCGGATCCAACTGCACGTACTGCAGCATATCCGCCACGGTATCACCTTCGTCAGACAATTCCACTTCCACGCTGCCATCAGGGAAGACAAACACGTCGACCGCTTCGGTATCGCCGAACAGGTTGTGCATGTTGCCGAGGATCTCCTGATACGCGCCAACCATAAAGAAGCCCAGCATCGGCGGGTTCTCCGGGTCGTATTCCGGCATCGGCATAGTGGTAGCAATACCATCCCCGTCAACGTAATGGTCGATAGCGCCATCAGAGTCACAGGTAATATCCAGCAGCACCGCGCGGCGCTCAGGCGCCTGGTTCAGCCCTTCCAGCGGCAGCACCGGGAACAGTTGATCGATCCCCCACGCATCCGGCATTGACTGGAACAGTGAGAAGTTGACGTAAATCTTATCCGCCATCCGCTCCTGCAGCTCGTCGATAATCGGGCGGTGCGCGCGGTTGCTCGGATCGAGTTGTTTTTGCACATTATGGCACATGTTCAGATAGAGCTGCTCCGCCCACGCGCGTTCCTGCAGACTAAAGGTGCCAGAGGAGTAGCCAACGTGAATATCGTGCAGGTCCATCTGGCTGTCGTGCAGCCATTCACGCAGCGAACGGCGCGTGCCCGGCTCGTGCATCTCTTGCCAGGTTTCCCACATGCTTTGCAGGGAGCGCGGCGCGTTGTCTGCCGGAGGCGTCGCTTCGGTAATTTCGCTACGCTCAACGCCAATGATATTGGAAACCAGCACGGTATGGTGCGCGGTAACGGCACGACCCGATTCAGTGATCACCGTCGGGTGCGGCAGACCATGTTCTTCACAAGCGTCGCCAATCGCCCAGATAATGTTGTTGGCGTATTCGTTCAGGCCGTAATTTACGGAGCAGTCGGATTGCGAACGGGTACCTTCATAGTCCACGCCCAGGCCGCCGCCCACGTCGAAGCACTGAATATTCACGCCCAGCTTGTGCAGCTCGACGTAGAAACGGGCCGACTCACGCACACCGGTGGCGATATCGCGAATGTTCGCCATCTGCGAGCCGAGGTGGAAGTGCAGCAGTTGAATGCTGTCCAGACGGCCGCGCTCGCGCAGAATTTCTACCAGTTGCAGTACCTGGTTTGCCGCCAGGCCGAATTTGGATTTTTCACCACCGGAGGACTGCCACTTGCCGGAACCCTGCGACGCCAGACGCGCACGCACGCCCAGACGCGGAACGACATTCAGGCGTTCAGCTTCATCCAGCACGATGGCGATTTCAGACATCTTCTCGATAACCAGATAGACCTTATGGCCCATCTTCTCGCCAATCAGCGCCAGACGGATGTATTCACGGTCTTTATAGCCGTTACAGACGATCACGCTACGGGTCATTCCGGCATGGGCCAGAACGGCCATCAGTTCAGCCTTGGAACCCGCTTCCAGTCCCAGCGGTTCGCCGGAGTGGATCAGTGATTCAATCACACGACGGTGTTGGTTAACCTTGATCGGGTAAACGAGGAAATAGTCACCGTTGTAGCCGTAGGATTCACGGGCGCGTTTGAACGCGGCGTTAATCGAACGCAGTCGGTGTTGCAGGATCTGCGGGAAGCAGAACAATGCAGGCAGACGCTGGCCCTGCGCTTCACGGGCTTTCACCAACTCAGCAAGGTCAACGCGCGCTTCTGGTACGTCCGGATCCGGGCACACGCTGATGTGACCCAGTTCATTGACGTCATAGTAGTTATTACCCCACCAGGCAATATTGTAAGTACGCAGCATCTTGCTGGCTTCCTCGGAACTCATTGCAACCTCCTGCATGGAGCGTAGTACACCGTGTTCGCCTGCTGACGAAGGCGAACCCAAAGAAATGTCGTCAGACATAGCGAACCTCAAATTTTATTAACAAGTGTAAAACAGTTGACTACTATCGCAATCCAAAGACGCGATAACAACCCAAATACAGGCAGAATTTCCAGCAGATAGTGCTGACGCTCCGACTGTGCGACCGGTTTCTTTTTCATATCATTGTAAACACGTAACCGAACGTACTGCTGACGGTTCGGCGAAACCACGAGAAAACTCTTGTTTACCAAGAGCGCCCTTGTTCAGTTCTTAGTGACCGTTACCGGCTCTTGAGTCCTGAGAAGCGCCGAGATGGGTATAACATCGGCAGGTATGCAAGATGCAGATTGCGAGGGACATATGTACACCAGAACGGTGCGACAGATTCAGCAGAATACAACGGTTCATTATCTCGTATCACCTCCACGGTTGCTCCTTACGGAACGAACCCACAAGCCAAAGCTAAAGTTTTAACCCGGCTGGAAGTGGCAACACGATGAAAATGTCGTGTGCTTTTTGTATGAGCCGCGCGCCGCGTTTTATACCGATAAGAAAGTCAAAAAGCAAAAGATAAATACGCACATTGCCAGCACCGTCAGGAAAAATTTCCAGTTACATTTTCAGTACAATGAGACCTTACTCAAAAAAAGCTGGAAATCAGGCGAAGAACTGTCCTAAAATAGCCGTCCAGATGTTAATCCATCTATACCGATTAACACTCAGACTGCCAGTGTCCGTCATCTGCAGACTCATGGTAGAATCTTCTACACATGGCTATCCCACTCGACAGTTTGAGCTAACCAAATTCTCCTTAGGTGAAATTAAATATGGCAAAACACCTTTTTACGTCCGAGTCCGTATCAGAAGGGCATCCTGACAAAATCGCTGACCAAATCTCTGATGCCGTGCTGGATGCAATCCTGGAACAGGATCCGAAAGCACGCGTTGCCTGCGAAACCTACGTCAAAACCGGTATGGTTTTAGTTGGCGGTGAGATCACCACCAGCGCATGGGTCGATATCGAAGAGATCACCCGTAACACGGTGCGCGAAATTGGCTATGTGCATTCCGACATGGGTTTTGACGCCAACTCTTGTGCGGTACTGAGCGCAATTGGTAAACAGTCTCCGGACATCAACCAGGGCGTTGACCGTGCCGATCCGCTGGAACAGGGCGCGGGCGACCAGGGCCTGATGTTTGGCTATGCCACCAACGAAACCGACGTGCTGATGCCAGCGCCAATTACCTATGCTCACCGTCTGGTGCAGCGTCAGGCTGAAGTGCGTAAAAACGGCACCTTATCCTGGCTGCGTCCGGATGCAAAAAGCCAGGTCACCTTCCAGTATGACGACGGCAAAATCGTCGGTATTGATGCGGTTGTTCTGTCAACTCAGCACTCTGAAGATATCGACCAGAAATCGCTGCAAGAAGCCGTTATGGAAGAGATCATCAAACCGGTGCTGCCGACTGAATGGCTGAATGCTTCGACCAAATTCTTCATCAACCCAACCGGTCGTTTCGTTATCGGCGGCCCAATGGGCGATTGCGGTCTGACGGGTCGTAAGATTATCGTTGATACCTACGGTGGCATGGCTCGTCACGGTGGCGGCGCATTCTCTGGTAAGGATCCGTCTAAAGTTGACCGTTCCGCAGCCTATGCGGCGCGCTACGTCGCGAAAAACATCGTTGCCGCTGGTCTGGCTGACCGTTGTGAGATTCAGGTTTCCTACGCCATCGGCGTGGCTGAACCGACCTCTATCATGGTTGAAACGTTCGGTACCGAAAAAGTGCCTTCAGAACAGCTGACCCTGCTGGTGCGTGAGTTCTTTGACCTGCGCCCGTATGGTCTGATTCAGATGCTGGATCTGTTGCACCCAATCTACAAAGAAACCGCAGCCTATGGTCACTTTGGTCGCGAACATTTCCCTTGGGAAAAAACCGACAAAGCGCAACTGCTGCGTGACGCTGCCGGGCTGAAGTAATTCACCCACGACTGAACGCGTATACTTCCTAAGACCAGCCCCGGCTGGTCTTTTTTTATGCCCATCTTCTCTTCCCCATTCCCATAACGGCCTGGCAATCCTCTTTTCGAACGAAAATGAAAGCGATTACATTAAGCAGTATTTAAGCCCACTTTGAATTAACATCTCCTGGCCATCTCTTGTGCATCATTGTTACATTATCTTTCAGTATTGTCTTAATTTCAGGCAACCAGCTTTATCGCATTCTTATAAAAAACGTTATTTTTCAATCGAATAAATAATAAACACCATGGATACCAGTGTAAGCGATTACACTAATGTGATGTAATTCGCATTTTTTTACCCCGCACTCACCTACCCTTAACATCAACAAAACTAGCTACCCAACCGGAGGGCATCATGCCTGACAATAAAAAAACGGGGCGTTCCAACAAAGCCATGACATTTTTTGTCTGCTTTCTTGCAGCCCTGGCTGGATTACTTTTTGGCCTGGATATCGGTGTTATTGCCGGTGCTTTACCGTTCATCACCGACGAGTTTCAAATTACCCCGCACACTCAGGAATGGGTGGTGAGCTCAATGATGTTTGGTGCGGCTGTAGGCGCTGTTGGCAGCGGCTGGCTCTCCTTCAAACTGGGGCGTAAAAAGAGCCTGATGATTGGCGCAATCCTGTTTGTTGCCGGTTCACTGTTCTCCGCCGCCGCGCCAAACGTTGAAGTGCTGCTGGTTTCCCGCGTGCTGCTGGGCCTGGCCGTTGGTGTTGCGTCTTATACTGCGCCGCTGTACCTGTCCGAAATCGCACCGGAAAAAATCCGTGGCAGTATGATCTCGATGTATCAGTTGATGATCACCATCGGGATCCTTGGCGCTTACCTCTCCGATACCGCATTCAGTTATAGCGGCGCATGGCGCTGGATGCTGGGCGTAATCATTATCCCTGCTCTGTTACTGCTGGTTGGCGTTATCTTCCTGCCGGACAGCCCACGTTGGTTTGCAGCTAAACGTCGTTTTGTCGATGCCGAGCGCGTTCTGTTGCGTCTGCGTGATACCAGCGCCGAGGCCAAACGCGAGCTGGATGAAATTCGTGAGAGTCTGCAGGTTAAACAAAGTGGCTGGGCGCTGTTTAAAGAAAACAGCAACTTCCGTCGCGCAGTGTTCCTTGGCGTGCTGTTACAGGTGATGCAGCAGTTCACCGGGATGAACGTCATTATGTATTACGCGCCAAAAATCTTTGAACTGGCAGGTTATACCAACACCACCGAGCAGATGTGGGGAACGGTTATCGTTGGCCTGACCAACGTACTGGCAACCTTTATCGCCATTGGCCTGGTTGACCGCTGGGGCCGTAAACCTACGCTGATTCTTGGCTTTATCGTCATGGCGGTGGGTATGGGCGTGCTGGGCACTATGATGCATGTGGGTATCCACTCCGCTGCCGCCCAGTACTTTGCCGTGCTGATGCTGCTGATGTTTATCGTTGGCTTCGCGATGAGCGCCGGTCCGCTGATTTGGGTGCTGTGTTCTGAAATTCAGCCGCTGAAAGGCCGCGATTTCGGCATCACCTGCTCTACCGCAACCAACTGGATTGCTAACATGATCGTTGGCGCAACCTTCCTGACGATGCTGAACTCGCTGGGCAGCGCTAACACCTTCTGGGTCTACGGCGGTCTGAACGTACTGTTCATCTTCCTGACTCTGTGGCTAATCCCGGAAACGAAAAACGTCTCTCTGGAACACATTGAACGTAACCTGATGAAAGGTCGTAAACTGCGCGAAATTGGCGCACACGACTAATCACTCAAAGCTTCCTCCCCGGGCGGGAGGAAGCCTTCCTCTTGCAGTCCCTTCCCTGTCGCACTATCCTCTGGCGTTATGAAAACCTCCCGACTTCCCATCGCCATCCAGCAAGCCGTTATGCGCAGCTTGCGGGAAAAACTCGCCCAGGCCAATCTCAAGCTGGAATGTTATTACCCGGAGCCAAAGCTTGTTTACCAACAGCGCGGAACCGCCGCAGGTACGGCGTGGCTACAAACTTACGAAATCCGCCTAAACCCGGTGTTGCTGATGGAAAACGTCGATGCGTTCGTTAACGAAGTGGTCCCCCATGAACTAGCACATTTGCTGGTGTGGAAGCACTTTGGCCGCGTCCCGCCGCACGGAAAAGAGTGGAAATGGATGATGGAGAGTGTGCTGGGCGTCCCGGCCCGACGCACGCATCAGTTTGAACTGCAATCCGTGCAGCGTAAAACCTTTGCTTACCGCTGTAAGTGCCAGGAACATCACTTGACCGTTCGCCGCCATAACCGTGTTGTTCGCGGTGAAGCCACCTACCGCTGCGTCCATTGCGGCGAACCACTGATTGCAGAATAATATTCAGAATTATCAGGAACCTTTCTGATCTAGCTGATTGCATACAAGAACAACTTTCGCTACGTTGCGGGCTCGTTTTGACACGGAGTTCGTGATGTACCGTAATCTTTCTTTTGCCACGGCCATGTTAGCCGCTGCGTTTTCTGGCCCGGTGTTAGCCGAAGGTATCAACAGTTTTTCTCAGGCGAAAGCAGCAGGCGTCAAAGTTAACGCCGATGCGCCGGGCGATTTCTACTGTGGTTGCAAAATTAACTGGCAAGGTAAAAAAGGGGTCGTTGACCTTGAATCCTGCGGCTATAAAGTGCGAAAAAACGAAAACCGCGCCAGTCGTATCGAATGGGAGCACGTTGTTCCCGCCTGGCAGTTTGGCCATCAGCGCCAGTGCTGGCAGGACGGAGGGCGTAAAAACTGCGCCAAAGATCCGGTCTATCGCCGGATGGAAAGCGATATGCATAACCTGCAGCCTGCAGTGGGTGAAGTGAATGGCGATCGCGCAAACTTTATGTACAGCCAGTGGAACGGTGGCGAAGGACAGTATGGACAGTGCGCCATGAAGGTCGACTTCAAAGAGAAAGTTGCCGAGCCGCCAGCCCGCGCCCGCGGTGCCATTGCTCGTACCTATTTTTACATGCGTGACCAGTACGACCTGACGCTCTCCCGCCAACAAACCCAGCTTTTTAATGCCTGGAACAAGCAATATCCGGTCACCGACTGGGAGTGTGAGCGTGACGAACGCATTGCGAAGGTACAGGGGAACCATAACCCCTATGTGCAACGCGCTTGCCAGGCGCAAAAGAGCTAACCTACACTAGCGGCAATATTTTTAACCATGCCCTGGCCTTTCGCAGTCCAGGGCCATGATGCGGATGTTTAACTATGCGCATTCCTCGCATTTATCACCCTGAGCCACTCGTTTCCGGCAGCCAAATTTCACTGTGTGAAGATGCCGCCAACCATATCGGCCGTGTGCTGCGTATGGGACCTGGCCAGGCGCTACAGCTGTTTGACGGTAGCAACCAGGTGTTTGACGCCGAAATCACTCACGCAAGCAAGAAAAGCGTGGACGTGAAGGTGCTTAACGCCGAACTCGACGATCGTGAATCGCCGTTGCACATCCACCTGGGCCAGGTGATGTCGCGCGGCGAAAAAATGGAATTTACTATCCAGAAATCGATCGAACTGGGTGTAAGCCTCATTACGCCACTTTTTTCTGAGCGCTGCGGCGTTAAACTGGATAGTGAACGCCTGAACAAAAAGCTCCAGCAGTGGCAGAAAATCGCCATTGCCGCCTGCGAACAGTGCGGTCGTAACCGGGTGCCTGAAATTCGCCCGGCAATGGATCTGGAAGCATGGTGCGCGGAACAGGACGAAGGGTTGAAACTGAACCTGCATCCTCGCGCCAGCGCCAGCATCAATACGCTGCCGCTGCCGGTAGAGCGCATCCGCTTGCTGATTGGCCCGGAGGGTGGACTGTCGGCAGATGAAATTGCCATGACCGCACGTTATCAGTTTACTGATATTCTGTTAGGACCTCGCGTTCTGCGTACTGAGACAACTGCGCTCACCGCCATTACCGCGCTACAGGTGCGTTTTGGCGATCTGGGCTAACGGAGAAGAACAATGATCAAGCTCGGCATCGTGATGGATCCCATCGCAAGCATCAACATCAAGAAGGATTCCAGCTTCGCAATGCTGCTGGAAGCACAACGTCGTGGTTACGAAATTCACTATATGGAGATGGCCGATCTTTATCTGATCAACGGTGAAGCCCGCGCCCGTACGCGGACCCTGAGCGTAGAGCAGAACTACGACAAATGGTATGAGTTCAAGGGTGAGCAGGATCTCCCGCTGGCCGATCTGGACGTGATTCTGATGCGTAAGGATCCGCCATTTGATACCGAGTTCATTTACGCGACCTATATTCTGGAACGCGCAGAAGAAAAAGGGACGTTAATCGTCAACAAACCGCAGAGCCTGCGCGATTGCAACGAAAAACTGTTCACCGCATGGTTTGCCGACCTGACGCCAGAAACGCTAGTCACACGTAACAAAGCGCAGCTGAAAGCCTTCTGGCAAAAACATAGCGACATCATTCTCAAGCCGCTGGACGGCATGGGCGGCGCGTCTATTTTCCGCGTGAAAGAAGGTGACCCGAACCTCGGTGTCATTGCCGAAACGTTGACCGAACATGGTACCCGCTACTGCATGGCGCAGAACTATTTGCCAGCGATTAAAGACGGCGACAAACGCGTACTAGTTGTGGATGGCGAACCCGTTCCGTACTGCCTGGCGCGTATTCCGCAGGGCGGTGAAACCCGTGGCAACCTGGCCGCCGGTGGCCGTGGCGAGCCGCGTCCATTAACCGACAGCGACTGGGAAATTGCCCGCCGCATTGGGCCAACGCTGAAAGCGAAGGGATTAATTTTTGTCGGTCTGGATATCATTGGCGATCGCTTGACGGAAATTAACGTCACCAGTCCAACCTGTATTCGTGAGATTGAAGCAGAATTCCCGGTTTCGATTACCGGTATGTTGATGGATGCCATTGAGGCTCGTTTGCAAAAATAAAAGAACTCGCCGGTAGAAGGGATCCTACCAATACTCATAGTGACAGCGCTCGTATTTGTACGCATACTGGGCGCTGTTGCTTTTTTGAACCAGGAAACAGAACCTCTGACAATGAATTTACAGCATCACTTTCTTATTGCCATGCCTGCTCTCCAGGATCCGATTTTCCGCCGTTCCGTGGTGTATATCTGTGAACACAATGAGAACGGAGCAATGGGGATTATCATCAATAAGCCTCTGGAAAACTTACAAATTGAAGGGATTCTGGAAAAGCTGAAAATTACCCCTGAAGCGCGAGATCCGGCTATTCGTCTGGATAAACCGGTGATGCTCGGCGGACCGCTGGCGGAAGACCGTGGATTTATTCTGCATACCCCGCCGTCACGTTTTGCATCCAGTATCCGCATTTCAGATAACACCATCATCACCACCTCCCGCGATGTATTAGAAACCTTAGGTACGCAGGAGCAACCCTCTGAGGTGCTGGTTGCGTTAGGCTATTCATCATGGGAAAAAGGCCAGCTGGAACAAGAACTGCTGGATAACGCCTGGCTTACGGCCCCCGCCGATCTCAACATCTTGTTTAAAACGCCGATTGCCGACCGCTGGCGTGATGCGGCAAAACTTATCGGGATAGATATTCTTACCATGCCTGGCGTGGCGGGACATGCCTGATGAGCGGAACATTACTCTCTTTCGACTTTGGTACAAAAAGCATTGGCGTCGCAATTGGTCAGCGCATTACCGGTACCGCGAGACCCTTGCCCGCGATCAAAGCACAGGACGGTACGCCGGACTGGAATCTGATTGAACGTCTGCTGAAAGAATGGCAGCCGGACGAAATCATTGTCGGCTTACCGCTCAATATGGATGGCACCGAACAACCCCTTACCGCACGCGCACGCAAGTTTGCTAACCGTATTCATGGTCGTTTTGGCGTTACCGTGACGTTGCATGATGAGCGTTTGAGCACCGTCGAAGCCCGTTCCGGTCTGTTTGAGCAAGGCGGGTACCGGGCACTGAATAAAGGTAAAGTGGACTCCGCTTCTGCCGTTATTATACTCGAAAGCTATTTCGAGCAGGGCTACTAAAGCCGTCCCTGCGCCTGGCGCTGCTGCTGGCTCTGCGTAAACGTCTGCATGCCTGTCTGTTGCCCGGTTTGCATTATGCCGGGTAGCTGATGCGTTTTCCCTTCACGGATCAGGTTACCGACAGCGGGCGTGTTGACGAGCAGTTCGAATAGCGCCACGCGCCCTCCCTGCTTATCTTGTTCCAGCTTTTGCGCAAGCACTGCCCGCAGGCTGTCTGCCAGCTGATTACGCACCGGATCTTTCTCCTGTGCAGGAAAGGTATCCACCAGCCGCGCAATGGCCTGCGCCGCCCCTCGCGTGTGTAATGTTGCCAGCACCAGATGCCCGGTTTCCGCAGCCGTTAACGCCAGACGAATGGTTTCCACGTCGCGCAGCTCGCCCAGCAGAATGACGTCAGGATCTTCGCGCAGCGCGCCGCGCAAACCGGCGGCGAAAGAAGCGCAGTGTACGCCCACCTCCCGTTGTTGAATAAGACAACGCTGGCTGGTGTAGCGATATTCAATGGGATCTTCCAGCGTCAAAATATGTCCCGCAACGTGCTGGTTAAGATATGCCACCATCGCCGCCAGGGTCGTTGATTTACCGCTGCCGGTAGCACCGGTCACCAGAATTAATCCATTTTCACTGTGCAGTAGCTCAGGTAAGGCGGCGGGAGTCTGGAGATCATCTAAACATGGGCAATCAAGCGGCAACAGCCTTAGCGCCAGAGAGATTCCCTGCTGATGAACAAATGCGCTCGCGCGCAGACGCCGTGAGTTCGCCAGCGTAACGGCAAAATCCATCTGCCCCTGTTCCCGCCACTGTACCTGTTGTTGCTCACTGAGCCAGCACATCAGCAATTTCTCCACGTCAGGCGTGGAAAACGGTGCATTTTCGACTTTTCCGCGTATGCGCCAGCGCGCAGGCCATGCATTGCACAGGTGTAGATCCGACACGTTATGCTTTACACTAAGGGCCACTATTTCTTCCATATTCATATGAACATCCTCGGAAAATGAACGATATCGCGCATAACCTGGCACATGTCCGGGACAAAATCTCAGCCGCCGCGACGCGTTGCGGGCGGTCTTCAGAAGAAGTTACGTTGCTTGCAGTCAGTAAAACCAAACCTGCGAGCGCCATCGAAGATGCCATTGCCGCAGGTCAGCGAGCCTTCGGTGAAAATTATGTTCAGGAAGGGGTGGATAAAATTCGCTACTTCCGGGAACAAGGCGTCAACGATCTGCAATGGCACTTTATCGGCCCGCTGCAGTCCAACAAAAGCCGTCTGGTCGCTGAACATTTTGACTGGTGCCATACCATTGATCGTCTGCGTATCGCTACCCGTCTGAGCGAGCAGCGCCCGGCACAACTGCCGCCGCTGAATGTGCTGATACAGATTAATATCAGCGATGAGAACAGTAAGTCGGGTATTCCGCTGGCAGAGCTTGACGCATTGGCCGCTGAAGTCGCCGCATTGCCGCGTATTAACCTGCGTGGTCTGATGGCAATTCCGGCGCCTGAGTCAGATTATGTAAGGCAGTTTGAAGTTGCACAGCAAATGGCTGTAGCATTTACCGGGTTGAAAACACGCTACCCAGGCATCGACACCCTCTCACTGGGGATGTCTGATGATATGGATGCCGCAATTGCGGCGGGTAGCACGATGGTGCGCATTGGCACCGCCATTTTTGGTGCTCGTGATTACACTAAAAAATAAGGAAAACTAAGGAACACCATGAATACGTTGACCTTCCTGCTCTCAACGGTAATTGAGCTGTATACCATGGCGCTGCTGCTACGCGTGTGGATGCAATGGTCTCGCTGCGATTTTTACAACCCGTTCTCGCAGTTTATAGTGAAAATCACTCAGCCTGTTATTGGGCCGTTACGCCGTGTGATTCCCCCGATGGGGCCGATTGACAGCGCCTCGGCATTAGTTGCGCTCGTTCTCAGCTTTATCAAGGCAATCGTGCTGTTTAAGGTGGTCACGTTCCAGCCGATTATCTGGATCGCCGCCGTACTGATTGTCCTCAAGACCATCGGGCTGCTGATTTTCTGGGTACTGCTGGTGATGGCAATTATGAGCTGGGTCAGCCAGGGCCGTAGCCCTGTGGAATATGTACTGATCCAACTGGCAGACCCGCTGCTGCGTCCTATCCGTCGTATACTCCCGGGCATGGGCGGCATCGATTTCTCGCCGATGATTCTGGTTCTGCTGCTCTATGTGATTAACATGGGTATCGCGGAAGTGTTACAGGCGACAGGCAATATGCTGCTGCCGGGGCTGTGGATGGCGCTATGAGTGCCGTTACACCCTGCGACGACGGTCTGGTTTTACGGCTCTACATTCAGCCTAAAGCCAGCCGTGACAGTATTGTGGGTTTACATGGCGACGAAGTTAAAGTCGCCATTACCGCCCCGCCGGTGGATGGGCAAGCGAATAGCCATCTGGTGAAGTTTCTCGGCAAACAGTTCCGTGTGGCAAAGAGCCAGGTCATCATTGAGAAGGGCGAGCTTGGCCGTCACAAACAGGTTAAAATCATTCATCCGCAACAGATCCCGCCCGAAATTGCGGCGCTAACTGATTAGGTATCCCATGCAAAAAGTTGTCCTCGCGACCGGCAATGCCGGTAAAGTGCGTGAACTCGCCTCTCTTCTGAGTGATTTCGGTCTTGATGTCGTTGCCCAAACGGATCTGGGTGTTGATTCTGCAGAAGAGACCGGGCTGACGTTTATTGAGAATGCCATTCTGAAGGCGCGTCATGCAGCGCAAATTACCGGACTGCCGGCCATTGCTGATGACTCCGGTCTGGCGGTGAACGCCCTTGGCGGCGCGCCAGGCATCTATTCGGCCCGCTATTCCGGCGAAGATGCGACCGATAGGCAGAACCTGGAAAAACTGCTTCATACCCTGCAGGATGTTCCTGATGACAAGCGCCAGGCACAGTTCCACTGTGTGCTGGTGTATATGCGCCACGCAGACGATCCAACACCGGTAGTGTGCCACGGAAGCTGGCCGGGTATTATTACCCGTGAACCTGCCGGAAATGGTGGCTTTGGCTACGACCCGATATTCTTTGTGCCGACTGAAGGGAAAACGGCGGCTGAACTGACCCGTGAAGAGAAAAGTGCGATTTCTCACCGCGGACAGGCGCTGAAGCTGCTGCTGGATGCCCTGCGTAATGGTTAAGCTTCCGCCGCTAAGTCTTTATATTCACATCCCGTGGTGCGTGCAAAAATGCCCGTACTGCGACTTCAACTCGCATGCGCTGAAGGGCGACGTTCCTCATGACGACTATGTGCAGCATCTGCTGAGCGATCTGGATACTGAGGTGGCCCACGCCCAGGGACGTGAAGTAAAGACCATTTTTATCGGTGGTGGTACGCCGAGCCTGCTTTCTGGCCCGGCAATGCAAACGCTGCTCGACGGCGTGCGCGCACGTCTGAAGCTGGCCGCGGATGCAGAAATCACGATGGAGGCGAATCCTGGTACGGTGGAAGCCGATCGCTTCGTTGATTATCAACGCGCAGGCGTAAACCGAATCTCCATTGGCGTACAAAGCTTTAGCGCCGCCAAACTTAAGTGTCTGGGACGTATTCACGGGCCGGAAGAAGCCAAACGTGCAGCACACCTGGCGAGCGGTCTGGGGCTACGTAGCTTTAATCTCGATCTGATGCACGGCCTGCCGGATCAGTCGCTGGAAGAAGCATTGAGTGATTTGCAGCAGGCCATCGCGCTCAACCCGCCGCATCTTTCCTGGTATCAGTTGACCATCGAACCCAACACGCTATTTGGTTCACGTCCGCCGGTTCTACCGGACGATGACGCACTGTGGGATATTTTTGAGCAAGGCCACCAGTTGCTGACTGCAGCGGGGTATCAGCAGTACGAAACCTCAGCCTATGCGAAGCCGGGCTATCAGTGTCAGCACAATCTCAATTACTGGCGTTTTGGCGACTATCTTGGCATTGGCTGTGGCGCGCACGGCAAAATCACTTTCCCGGACGGACGCATTTTGCGCACCACCAAAACGCGGCATCCACGCGGATACATGCAAGGACGTTACCTGGAAAGCCAGCGTGATGTTGCCGAAGCCGACAAGCCGTTCGAGTTCTTTATGAATCGTTTCCGGTTACTGGAGGCCGCGCCGCGTGCAGAATTCACGCAATACACTGGGCTTGCCGAAGACGTTATTCGTCGACAGATTAATGCAGCTATCGCCCAGGGTTACCTGAGTGAATGCGATGAATACTGGCAGATTACCCAACACGGTAAGCTGTTTTTGAATTCGCTGCTGGAGCTGTTTCTGGCGGAGTAATACGGTAACGATGTAGGCCGGATAAGGCCTTGAGCCGCCATCCGGCCAATTGCCTGATGGCGCTGCGCTTATCAGGCCTACAGGGTTAGGGCGATAAGCGCAGCCACCTGCATCGATTAATACTGATTAAACATTTCCTGGATCTGCTTAGGATCCTTGGTTTGCGTCAGCGCAAGCTGCAGCAGAACACGCGCTTTTTGCGGGTTCAGAGAACCTGAAGCCACAAAGCCGTATTTCGCATCATCAACTTCAGCATCCTGCGTGGTGGAGCCGGTTGGTACACGGGAGGAACGCACCACGACGGTACCTTTATGCGCGGCAGTGGCCAGCGTATCGAATACCGTTTTATACAAGTTGCCGTTACCTACACCCGCACTGACGATACCCGCATAACCCGCGTCGACCAGCGCTTTGGCTGGCAGATCCGAGGCGTTAGCGTAGTTGTAAACAATCCCCACTTTCGGCAGTTCGGTCAGCTTAGACACATCGAACGGAGTAGACGTGGTGTGCTTACGCGCAGGCGTACGCTGGTAGTCAATCTTGCCGTTATGGATGTAGCCCAGCGGGCCATAGTTAACGGATTTGAAGGTGGCTACATCGGTAGTGTTGGTTTTGGTCACGTCGCGACCATCCATCACGGTGTCGTTCATCACCACCAGCACGCCACGGTTGGCAGAGGCTTTGTCTGCAGCCGTCACCACTGCGTTATACAGGTTGAACGGGCCATCGGCGCTCATCCCTGTAGACGGACGCATTGCACCCACCAGCACTACCGGCTTGTTGCACTTGACGGTCAGGTCGAGGAAATAGGCGGTTTCTTCCATGGTATCCGTACCATGTGTCACGACAAAACCGTCGGTTTTATCACACTCGGTGTTAATCTTTTTCGCCAGCGTTAACCAGACGTCGTCATTCATATCCTGAGAGCCGATGTTCACCACCTGCTCGCCTTTAACAACCGCGATGTCTTTCAACTGAGGTACGGCTTCAACCAGATTCTCTACGCCTACCTTGCCTGCCGTGTAGTTAGATTTTGTCGCGGAATCACCACCGCCGGCAATGGTCCCGCCGGTTGCTAAAATAGTGATGTTTGGCAGTGCAAGCGCCGCGCCGCTGAAACCCATAACCAGTGCGGCAAGTGCCGTTTTCTTGAAAAACTCCATGTTATTTCTCCAGTTACTTGAATTTGCAGCATTATGTCTATCTTACAGATGAATAATGTGACGAGTTGCAATTAACCAGATTTATATCTCCATCAAATTGCCATTCTTAGAGATGGATATCAAAAAAACAGAAAGATACAAAATAAAACGGCACAGAATGTTTCTGTGCCGTTAATAAGAGGTGAAGATTATTTCAGCGTGCTAACCAGCGTTTTACGATCATTTTCCAGCGTCACGACGCGGGCACAAACATCTTTGCCAAACTGCTGGAAGTCTTGTTCCTGATTCTTCCATTCGTTCTGAATTGAGGTTTGCAAACCACCGAGGCTCCCGAGCACGCCCTGCAGCGGGTTACCACCGCCTTTGAGCACAACTTTGGCGCCCATCTCGTTGATGCTGTCCTGCAAAATGCCGCCCATCGCCTGATTCACTAATTGCTGCCCGTCGGCGCGGACCTGGTCAATCGCCTTATAGTGGAAGGTCAGCCCATCAGTACGATGTTCGATGATGCGGTTCATCTGCGCTTTCAATTGCGCATCCAGCTTGGTTAAGCGGCCACGCATGTTGCTGCTTTCACCGACCTCTTTGGCGATGATTTTGTCCAGCGCCACGCGACCTTTCTCTACGCGCGTTCTGGCACCTTCGTCAATCCACGGCAGGCTGCTACGCAACGCCGCCTGATAATCTTTAGCCTGCTCACGCTGTGCGGCGTTGAGGTTGTACTGCTTACCGTTAAAGGTGACATCACCGGTCTGGGTAATGACCAGATCGCCGTTTTCGCCTTTTACCTGCACCGTTTGTGGGCTCAAAATCACATCGTCACGTGGGGTGACGCTGCACTTGTAATCGGCATGTGCGGCCATCGCCGTGAACGTGAGGACTGCCGCCAGCAGCGTTTTGCGCATCATATCTTTCCCTCAATACAAATCGGGCCGGCATTTGCCGACCCTGTGCTACTTAGTCCCACCAAATATCGAAAAGTTCGCTGGTACGCACTTCTTCAAGTTTGTGCTCTTCCAGCCACTTACGCACGATAGCCTGATGTTCTTCGGTGCATTTGCCGATTTCCTGCAGACAGATCAGACCTTCCCAGGCCAGATAGCCGCTGCCGTCAAAGGCCAGTTTGTTCGGTTCGATAACCTCATTGATAAAGTCATCAACGATTTTATCGACCTGCTCTCCAGATGTACCTTCCGGGAAACGCCATGCAACCGAAAATCCTATTTCCTGGAATTCGTCGATGTGCATTTTTTTACGCAGACGACGGCTACGGTTCTTTGCCATTATTTCACCCTCTCGAACATTAAGTCCCATACGCCGTGGCCAAGACGATGACCACGTTGTTCAAATTTGGTTACCGGGCGCGATTGTGGGCGCGGTACATAATCGTTACTCTCTGACTGGTTTTTATACCCGTCAATCGAGGACATCACTTCCAGCATGTGCTCCGCATACGCTTCCCAGTCGGTTGCCATATGGAACACACCGCCCAGCTTCAGCTTACTTAAGATATGCTCAGCAAACGGTACCTGAACGATACGGCGTTTATTATGACGTGCTTTATGCCATGGGTCAGGAAAAAACAGCTGAACCATAGATAAAGAATTGTCAGGAATCATTTTATGCAGGACTTCAACGGCATCATGGCACATGACGCGCAGGTTCTCGACGCCCTCTTCATGGGCGGAAGCCAGACACGCGCCAACGCCCGGCGAGTGTACCTCAATGCCGAGGAAATTTTGTTCCGGACGCTCTTTCGCCATTGCTACCAAAGACGCTCCCATACCGAAACCGATTTCCAGCGTGACTGGCGCATCGCGACCAAACAGTGCAGCGAAATCCACAGGCTCTTCGCTGAACTCAACGCCCATCACCGGCCAGTAGTTTTCCAGCGCGTGTTCCTGCCCTTTCGTCAGTCGCCCCTGGCGACGAACAAAACTACGAATCCGGCGCAGCGGGCGGCCGTTTTCATCAAATTCCGGTGAAATGACGTCGTTCTTCATAAAAGTTTAGTCTGCTGTGTTTGAGTTCTGAAAACGGGCATTATCCAAAGTTAGTTGCCGGATGCAAGTAAAGGAAGAAAGTGAGCAGCGGAAAGTTCCGGTTTACACCCCGTTGCCGCTGTGCTGCAATCTTGCCCCCGGCAATAATGAAACGGTAATCATGCAAGCCTCTCAATTTTCAGCTCAGGTTTTGAGCTGGTACGACAAATACGGGCGCAAGACGCTGCCCTGGCAAATTGACAAGACGCCTTACAAAGTATGGCTCTCTGAGGTGATGCTGCAACAAACTCAGGTTGCCACTGTTATCCCCTATTTTGAGCGCTTTATGACGCGCTTCCCGACGGTAACGGATTTGGCCCATGCGCCGCTGGATGAAGTCCTGCATTTATGGACCGGGCTGGGCTATTACGCCCGTGCGCGTAATTTACATAAAGCCGCGCAGCAGGTTGTGTCGCTGCATGGCGGTACTTTTCCGCAAACCTTTGATGAGGTAGCCGCCCTGCCAGGTGTTGGGCGTTCCACCGCAGGCGCGATCCTTTCACTCTCTCTGGGTCAGCATTTTCCGATTCTCGACGGTAACGTCAAACGCGTGCTGGCTCGCTGTTATGCTGTAAGCGGCTGGCCGGGGAAAAAAGAGGTCGAAAAAAGACTGTGGGAGCTGAGCGAGCAGGTTACGCCTGCCCACGGCGTTGAGCGGTTTAACCAGGCGATGATGGATTTAGGCGCTATGGTTTGTACACGTTCAAAGCCTAAATGTTCGCTATGTCCGCTAGAGAATGGCTGTGTAGCGGCCGCCAATGCAAGCTGGGCGCTGTATCCTGGTAAAAAACCCAAACAGACGTTACCGGAACGTACAGGCTATTTTTTACTGCTGCAGCATGATGACGAAGTGCTGCTCGCGCAGCGACCGCCCAGCGGCTTATGGGGTGGTTTATACTGTTTTCCGCAGTTTGACGACGAAGATGGACTGCGCAACTGGCTGGCGCAACGACAAATTAACGCAGATAATCTGACCCAACTTAATGCGTTTCGCCATACCTTTAGCCATTTCCACTTAGATATTGTGCCTATGTGGCTTCCCGTGTCTTCATTCAGTTCATGCATGGATGAAGGCAATGCGCTCTGGTATAACTTAGCGCAACCGCCATCTGTTGGACTGGCGGCTCCCGTGGAGCGTTTGTTACAGCAATTACATGCCGGTACACAGGTTTAACGTAGCGGTCGATAGAGAGGATTTTTTATGAGCAGAACGATTTTTTGCACTTTCCTGCAACGCGAAGCAGAAGGCCAGGATTTTCAGCTGTACCCGGGCGATCTGGGAAAACGCATTTATAACGAGATTTCTAAAGAAGCATGGGCGCAATGGCAGCATAAACAGACCATGCTGATTAACGAGAAAAAACTCAATATGATGAACGTCGAACACCGTAAGTTACTGGAACAGGAGATGATTAACTTCCTGTTTGAAGGTAAGGATGTGCATATTGAAGGCTATACGCCAGAGTCATAAAAACCGTTGCCGGATGGCGCTGCGCTGATCCGGCCGACGATTTAATCTGGTCCTTGCAAATAACAAACACAACACGCACTCCCGGAATGATGAAAAAATTTCTCGCGCTTGCCGTTATTGCGCCGTTGCTCATCTCCTGTTCCAGCTCGACCAAAAAAGGCGATTCCTATAACGAAGCCTGGGTCAAGGATACCAACGGTTTTGACATTCTGATGGGGCAATTTGCCCATAACATTGAGAATCTGTGGGGATTTAAGGAAGTGCTGATTGCGGGTCCGAAGGATTACGTAAAGTATACCGATCAGTACCAAACCCGCAGCCACATCAACTTTGATGACGGTACGATAACCGTCGAGACCATTGCCGGGACAAATCCTGCCGGGCATCTGCGTCGGGCAATTATCAAGACGTTGCTGATGGGCGATGATCCGGGTTCTATCGATCTCTATTCTGATGTCGACGACATTAAGATTTCCAAAGAGCCGTTCCTGTACGGACAGGTGGTCGATAATACCGGCCAGCCAATTCGTTGGGAGGGACGTGCAACCAACTTTGCCAACTACCTGCTGCAAACACGACTTAAAAGCCGCAGCAATGGTCTGCGTATCATTTATAGCGTAACGATCAATCTGGTACCAAACCACCTTGATAAGCGCGCGCATAAATACATCGGCATGGTGCGTCAGGCATCGCGTAAGTATGGCGTCGACGAGTCGCTGATTCTGGCCATCATGCAAACCGAATCTTCGTTTAACCCGTATGCGGTCAGCCATGCCGATGCGCTGGGACTGATGCAGGTGGTACAGCACAGTGCCGGTAAAGATGTGTTCCGCTCGCAAGGGCGCTCAGGCACACCTAGCCGCAGTTTTCTGTTTGACCCGGCCAGCAACATTGATACCGGCACGGCTTATCTGGCCATGCTCAACAATGTCTATTTGGGCGGCATTGATAATCCAACCTCGCGTCGCTATGCGGTGATCACCGCGTATAACGGCGGTGCTGGCAGCGTGCTGCGCGTGTTCTCGAATGATAAAATTCAGGCCGCGAATATCATTAACAGCATGTCGCCGGGAGACGTTTATCAAACTCTGACCACCCGACACCCATCAGCTGAATCACGCCGATACCTTTACAAGGTCAATTCCGCACAAAAATCATATCGACGTCGCTAATGTATCCCTCTTCTGCCCCCTAAAACGGGGGCCAGAAGAGCCAAAAGTGTTAACCACATCACTCTTTTGCCTTGCAATTAGAAATTGTTTGCAAATATTTGTCACAGGTAACAAAAAAAGAGTGCTTCTCATTGATAGAATCACATCATATAGCCACGGCAAATGTGCCTTTTAAAACATTCATCCGCATTACGGTGTGAGGAAATTAACATGAATCTTAAGCTGCAGCTGAAAGTTCTCTCGTTTCTGCAGTTCTGCTTATGGGGTAGTTGGCTGACTACTCTCGGCTCCTATATGTTTGTCACCCTTAAATTCGATGGTGCATCCATTGGCGCGGTGTATAGCTCGCTGGGGATCGCCGCCGTGTTTATGCCGACGCTGTTAGGGATCGTGGCCGACAAATGGATCAGTGCGAAGTGGGTTTACGCCCTTTGCCATCTGGTCGGCGCAGGAACACTGTTCGCCGCAGCCGAAGTCACCACGCCAGGCGCCATGTTCTTTGTGATCTTGCTTAACTCTCTGGCCTATATGCCAACGCTGGGGTTAATCAACACCATCTCCTACTATCGCCTGCAATCAGCCGGAATGGATATCGTAACTGACTTCCCGCCAATCCGTATCTGGGGCACCATCGGCTTTATTCTGGCGATGTGGGCAGTAAGCTTCTCCGGCTTTGAACTGAGCCATATGCAGTTGTATATCGGTGCGACATTGTCCCTGATATTGGTACTGTTCACCCTGACGCTGCCGCATATTCCGGTCGCCAATCAGCAGAAAAACCAGAGCTGGTCGTCTATGCTGGGTCTGGATGCCTTTGCGCTGTTTAAAAACAAGCGCATGGCGATTTTCTTCATCTTCTCAATGATGCTGGGCGCGGAGCTGCAGATTACCAATATGTTTGGTAATACCTTCCTGCACAGCTTCGACAACAACCCGCTGTTCTCTGGTAGCTTTATCGTTGAACACGCATCGGTGATGATGTCGATTTCACAGATTTCTGAGACGCTGTTTATCCTGACCATCCCGTTCTTCTTAAGCCGTTACGGTATTAAGAACGTGATGCTGATCAGTATCGTCGCGTGGATGCTGCGCTTCGGCCTGTTTGCCTACGGCGATCCTACGCCGTTCGGTACCGTACTGCTGGTTCTGTCGATGATTGTTTACGGCTGCGCCTTCGACTTCTTCAACATCTCTGGCTCCGTGTTCGTGGAGAAAGAAGTTCGCCCTGAAATTCGTGCCAGCGCACAGGGTATGTTCCTGATGATGACCAACGGCTTCGGTTGTATTCTGGGCGGTCTGGTGAGCGGCAAAGTGGTTGAACACTACACCCTGAACGGTATTACCGACTGGCAGACCGTGTGGCTGATCTTCGCAGGTTACTCGCTGGTTCTGGCTTTTGCCTTCGTTGCGCTGTTTAAATACAAACACGTGCGCACTCCGGCAGGCGCCCAGACTATCGCGCACTAATCTTTATTGATTAAAGAAGGTCACCATCAGGTGACCTTCTTTTTGACCAGTTCGTAAGCCGGATAAGCGTTTAGTGCCATCCGGCTTTTACTTCAGAACATATCCATACAGACGCTTAATGCCGTCTGCATCCGTCTCACTGTAAACGCCTTGCAGCTCCGGCGAGAAACCAGGCAGCAGGTTTACCCCCTCTTCCAACGCCAGGAAGTATTGTTGCACCGCCCCGCCCCAGACTTCACCCGGTACCACGCACAGCACGCCCGGAGGATAAGGCAGCGCACCTTCCGCCGCAATGCGGCCAGCGGCATCACAAATACGCACCAGTTCAACATCACCACGAATAAAAGCGCTGTTCGCATCCTGCGGATTCATCGCCACGGCAGGCAGACTCTCCTGACGGAACATCGCTTTTTGCAGATCTTTCACATCAAAGCTGACGTACAGTGAGTGCATCTCCTGACACAGTTCACGCAGCGTGTAATCCCGGTAGCGCACCGGATACTTGTTGAAGATAGTGGGCAGCACTTCAGCCAGCGGCGTGTCGTTCTCAATGTGTTGCTCAAACTGCGCCAGCATCGCCACCAGTTGCGCCATTTTCTCTGCGCTTTCAGCCGGGGTCAGCAGGAACAGAATCGAGTTGAGGTCGCATTTCTCTGGCACAATGCCGTTTTCACGCAGGTAATGCGCCAGAATCGTCGCCGGAATACCAAACTCAGTATATTGCCCGGTTTGCGCATCAATGCCCGGAGTGGTTAACAACAGCTTGCAGGGATCGACAAAATACTGGTCGCGCGCGTAACCGGAAAAACCATGCCATTTTGCGCCAGGCTCAAAGCTAAAGAAGCGACGCTCGCTGGCAATCACCGCCGTCGGATAGGTTTCCCATGGTTTGCCATCAACCACCGGGGGAATAAACGGCTGAATCATCTTACAGCGGGCAATAATCGCTTTGCGGGCCTCGATTCCCAACGCCACGCATTCCGCCCATAGCCGACGACCGCTCTCTCCTTCATGGATTTTAGCGTTAACATCCAGCGCCGCAAACAGCGGGTAAAACGGACTGGTGGAAGCATGCAGCATAAAAGCGTTGTTCAGCCGCTTATGCGGACAGAACCGCGCCTGGCCGCGAATGTGGTTATCCTTTTTGTGGATCTGCGAGGTTTGCGAGAACCCGGCCTGTTGTTTGTGTACTGACTGAGTGACAAAGATCCCCGGATCGTTAGCATTAAGCTCCAACAGCAGTGGTGAGCCATCGGCCATCATCGGGATAAATTGCTCGTATCCAACCCATGCGGAATCAAACAGGATGTAATCGCACAGGTGACCGATCTTGTCGATCACCTGCCGGGCGTTATAGATCGTGCCGTCATAAGTGCCGAGCTGAATGATCGCCAGACGGAACGGACGCGGCTGGTCAGCCTTTTGTGGCGCAACTTCACGGATCTGCTGACGCAGGTACTGTTCATCAAAGCAGTGCTCATCAATGCCGCCGATAAAGCCAAACGGATTACGCGCCGCCTCCAGATAAACCGGCGTGGTGCCCGCCTGGATCAGCGCGCCGTGGTGGTTCGACTTATGGTTGTTACGGTCAAAAAGCACCAGATCCCCACGCGTCAGCAGCGCATTGGTCACCACTTTATTGGCCGCAGAGGTCCCGTTCAGTACAAAGTAGGTTTTATCCGCGTGGAAAACTTTAGCGGCAAATTTCTGCGCATGTTTCGCTGACCCTTCATGAATCAGCAGATCGCCAAGCTTAACGTCAGCGTTGCACATGTCCGCACGAAACAGATTCTCACCAAAGAATTCGTAGAAATGCCGCCCCGCAGGATGCTTCTTAAAAAATTCACCGTGTTGGTGCCCCGGGCAGGCAAACGTGCTGTTCCCCATTTCGACATACTGGGTCAGTGTGTCGTAGAACGGCGGCAGCAAATCTTCTTCATACTGACAGGCAGCAGATTCCAGCTCCAGCCACTCCTGAGCCTGACCGCGAATGACCGCATTTACGCCCGCTGGCACATCCACATTAGACTCCGCGAACAGAAACACGGGTAAATGAAAACCTGTGCGTTTAAGCAAAGCAAGGATCCCGCTGCGGCTGTCCGCAACGGTAATGACGACTGCCGCAACGTCAGTAAAATCGGTACTGTCCAGCGAGACCACCTGACGATGGCTGGACAGACGAGAGACCAGTTCACCACTGGCGGCAATTTTCATTGATTTCATAAGCGCAATAACCCGTTTCGGGAAAATCAAAAGTCCCGGCAAAGCTGCGTTGCTTTGCCCACGAAATGACAGGTCAAACTGGTTACCAGCCCCGACCGCCAGACATCAGTAAAAGCAGATAGCCTCTGATCTTACTGTTATCCTGCAGTGAGCGTGCGCTGCCTTCACCGCATGGTGGGAGCGGGAAGATATGTTGCAGGAAGGGGCAAGCGTCGCGCAAAAAGGCGATATTGAAGGCGATGTAGGGGGAGTAATTTCATCCCAGGCAGCCCCATTCAGACAGGAGAAAATTCGCGCAATCATGGCACCTTTCACTTACAGGCGCAAGATAAAATCCAGAGCTAAAACCTCACAGATAAACAAACATTTTGTCTGAAATTAGCGGCATAATAATGCAATCTGAAACATAATTTCACCCAGTCAATTTTCTTTAGTTTCAAGATGATAATGGGTATGCAGGAGCAAACGTGGTAATCGGACCGTTTATTAATAGCGGCGCCATTTTATTTGGCGGCGTTCTCGGCGCACTACTCAGCCAGCATTTACCGGAGCGCATTCGGGTCTCAATGACCTCCATATTCGGGCTGTGCTCTTTGGGAATTGGTATCTTGCTGGTTATCAAATGCGCCAACCTGCCGGTAATGGTTCTGGCAACGCTGGTTGGTGCATTAATTGGCAAGTTCTGTTATCTGGAAAAAGGGATCAATACCGCAGTTGCCAAAGCGCAGCAGCTTTTCACCCGGTCAGATGCCAACACCACGCACGAATCCTTCATCCAGAGCTATGTGGCCATCATCGTGCTATTTTGCGCCAGTGGTACTGGGATCTTCGGGGCGATACATGAAGGCATGACCGGCGATCCAAATATTTTAATCGCGAAGTCGTTTCTTGATTTCTTCACTGCCATCATCTTCGCCTGTTCGCTGGGGATTGCGGTATCTGCCATTTGCGTGCCGATGCTGGCAATTCAGTTAACGCTTGCCACCTGTGCGGCACTGATTTTACCCCTGACGACGCCAGCTATGATGGCCGATTTCAGCGCCGTAGGTGGACTGCTGTTGTTGGCAACCGGTTTACGTATTTGTGGAATCAAAATGTTTGCGGTTGTGAATATGCTTCCTGCCCTGCTGCTGGCAATGCCGCTTTCCGCCGCGTGGACGGCGTTTTTTGCCTGAGAATGCGTGCAATAGCAGCAATGTGATGATAGATTGTGCAGTCTGCATTGATTTGAAGAAATTTCGTTGACGAAGCGAAGTGAATCAGGTTTAATGCGCCTCGTTGCCCGGATAGCTCAGTCGGTAGAGCAGGGGATTGAAAATCCCCGTGTCCTTGGTTCGATTCCGAGTCCGGGCACCACTATTTAAAGAACCCGCCCAAAAGGCGGGTTTTTGCTTTGGGGTATTTCTAAAATTATTCCCATCAAATAACCCCGTGATAGCAACATCACCACCACAGGGGTTCGCAATTATTCCTTCACCACAATCAGCGGTTCGATATCGCTCTCTTTTTTAATTACCAGCGACTCGTCACCGCGCAGGCAGGTACCGCCGTAGTTACCGCCTACGGTGAAGGTACAAACCTGAATATATTTACCAGCAACCTTCGGCAGACACCAAAGCTGCTGATAAATGTTCTTCTGTTCAGCAAACTTACCGCTGGTTTTATCCAGGAGCTCTTCCTGGTGGCTCACCAGATCGATGTTGCTGCCACAACGTCCTGCAATAGGTTTCACGGCATAACCGGTTTGCGCCAGCTCTTCATTAACAGTGAAATCAGTATCAAGCAGATAACGGTGGTGCGGGAACAGTTGCCAGAGGATCGGCAGAATCGCTTTGTTGCCAGGGATAACCGTCCACAGAGGTTCGAAGACCAGCACTTCCGGGCGCAGCAGCACGTCGATTAAACGCACTTCCTGATTCGTATGCCCGGTACGAATTGGCACCGCGGCGTACTCCGTTTCGCTGACCTCGCGCACCTGCTCAATCGCGGTTTCCCACGCCCAGGTCTTCCAGACGCAGTTCACCAGGCGACCGTCACCGTCAATCAGTTGACCGGCGTCATCCCAGCGTAGCTCATCCAGACCTCGCAGGATTTTGCTGTCAAACCCGGCCTGACGCAGCGCCTGCTGCATAAACTGCGCGTGATAGTTTTCTTCGATATCCTTATCCTGCATGATGTGGACAAACGGACGTGCGCGGCTGTGCTTCCAGGCCCCCGCCAGTTCGTTGATCAACCCTTCAGCCGGGTTGTGTCCCCGCCCAGTGTAGCCACGCTCGGCCCATCTTTCGAGAATCAAACCGGCTTCGGTATGGCACGAGGCTGAATCGGCGTTGTACTCATACACCTTCAGTCCGCGTTCATCCATACAGAAATCCATACGACCCGTAATCATATGATGTCGACGACGCTGCCAGGAAAGGCGCAGGCGCGGCCAGAGGATTTTAGGGATATCAAACAGCGCCAGCAGGTTGTCGTCTTTCAGCACTTTGTCAGTCGCGTGCAGATACATCAGGTGCAGCTCGTTGGTGGCTTTAATCAGCTCCTGCTCGGCACTCTCGGTAATGGTGAAGTACTGATGGGGGTCCTGATTAATCACATGGCCGTTCGCCAGCACGTAGGCTTTTTGCAGCGGATCCTGTTCATCCAGCCATTTACCATCAAATTGCCCGTTATCTTCCAGTCGTGCGCCGGCAATTTTCAGCGAGTCATTGGCTATCTCCGGCTGCGGCAGGCTGTAACGGGTATCATCGGTCTGGATCATCCAACCTAGAATGGTGGTGTCGTCAAAGGTGTCACGCAGGGTGTAACAACCGTTTTCAACCACCATCTCCAGTTCGCGCGTCCACTGCTGTCCGGGAGGCAGCGGTGTATGGAGCACGTTCTGTTCGGCAATACGGATTTTGTTTTCCAGCAACTGGGTGACGACCGCCACATGCCCGGTATCTTTAAATTCGCCGCCTTTTTGCCAGATAAGCAGAGCGCCTGCTACCGGCGCGCGGGGCGAACCATTCGGAAATGCCTGTAACGGTAGGATGTTGTCATTCACGACTTCGCGCAGGAAGCGTAAGGAGAAGATCTCCCAGGCCATGCCAACATCGGTGAAGACCACGCCATAGTTAAGGAAGAGAAAGCGGCGTGCGAACTCTACGCACTGCCATTTGTGGCCCATGTATTCATCGTCGATATAGCTGCGAAATGCCGCATCATCGTCGTAGTCCCGTGGGTCGAGGGAGCTGTAATCTGAAGAGTAGATTGCTACGCCACCTGGGGCGTAGCCCAATAATGTCCCGAATGGGGCATCCTGACTGGTCGTTCCTTTGCTCATGCACCTTACCTCAAAACAATACAGCCTGAGCAGGTTGGCGTGAATTTTTCGCTCTGATTGCCTGCTCTGCGACACTAACCGGACAGAGGTCGACATCATCATACACCTCAACGCAGCGGCTGGCGCTCAGAGGCGAAAAATTCACAGCAGGAACTACGCTTTTGTCAGGGTGACCGGTACGCTTTTATACGCCGGAGTCAAACTTTGTGTGTCTACCGCATCCAGCGAAAGCAGGACATTCGCTTCAGGCAGATAAGCGCCAACAGAGCCTGCCGCCATGTTGTAAATCACCACCGTTAAACCGTGCATAACACGTTCCGCACAGGGCTGGCCGTTGTCGTCCAGCGCCTGAACGTTGACCACATCTCCCTGGCTCAGACCGCGAGCCGCCGCTTCTTCGGCGCTTAAAAACACCACATCACGCCGACCGGTAATGCCACGATAGCGATCGTTCATACCATAGATAGTGGTGTTGTACTGATCGTGGCTGCGCAGCGTCGCCAAAACTAACGCATCCGCAGGTTGGTTTTCCCGCTCCACCGCTTGCTGATGACTGACGATAAAGTTGGCTTTACCATTCGGCGTTCGCCACTCACGGCGCGAAGCAGGCGTATCCATGCGAAATCCGCCCGGCTCGGCAATACGTGCGTTGTAATCGTGGAATGCCGGGATCACGGCTTCAATGGCGTCACGAATCAACGCGTAGTCTCCGGTTAACGCTTCCCAGTTGATCGGCGAAAGCGGTAGCGTGGCACGAGCCATGCCCGCCACAATCGCGGGTTCCGATTTTAGCCATCGGGAAGCCGGTTTCAGCGCGCCGCAGGAGGCGTGAACCATCGACATCGAGTCTTCGACGGTCACCGACTGAATCCCCGTCGCCTGCATGTCGCGCTCCGTTCGGCCTAATGCAGGTAGCAGGTAGTTATGCTTTGCCAGCAGCAGATGCGATCTGTTCAGTTTGGTCGCCACATGGACCTGCAGATCCAGGCTTTTCATCGCCGCAAAAGTACGCTGCGGCTGCGGCATCGCCACCGCCAGATTACCGCCCATGCAAATGAGCGCTTTTGCCTCTCCCCGTTCGATGGCACGAATGCTCTCCACGCTGGAGCGGCCATGCTTGCGCGGCACGCTGATAGCGAAATGCGACTCAAGGCGTTGCAGGAACTCTTCGGGCGCCGCTTCGTTGATCCCCACAGAACGATCGCCCTGCACGTTAGAATGACCGCGCAACGGGCAGATCCCCGCGCCGGGCTTACCCATATTGCCTTTCAGCAACAGCAGGTTTACCAGTTGCTGAACGTTCTCAGTGCCGTTTTTATGCTGGGTGATCCCCAACCCGTAACAAATAATGGTGGCGCGGGATTTGTTGTAGCTGTGTGCGAGGTCCTCCATCTGACTGCGCGTCAGTCCGGAATCCTGTTCCAGTTTTGCCCAGCTACACTGGCGTAAATCGTCATACAGCGTCGAATAGCCCTCGGTATGCTCATGAATAAAAGCATGATCGAGGCAGGGCTGTTGATCCAGTAAGATCCGCGCTTCATCCATTTCGATCAGCGCTTTCATTATGCCTTTGAGCAGCGAGCCGTCACCGCCTATTTTAACCTGATAGTAATCGCTGCTTAGCTCCGTGGCCTGGCCGCCGAACATCTCTTTTGGGCTTTGCGGGAAGCTAAAGCGCTCAAGCCCCCTTTCGTTCAGCGGGTTGATGGAGATAATTTTGGCCCCACGTTTGGCAACGTCGCGTAAGGTGGTCAGCATGCGTGGATGGTTAGTGCCCGGGTTATGCCCGATACAAATCACCAGATCGCAGTGGTCAAAGTCGTCCAGTTCAACGGTCCCTTTCCCAAGGCCAATGGCTGGTGTTAACCCTGCGCTGGTCGGCCCGTGGCACATGTTAGAGCAATCAGGGAAGTTACTGCTGCCGTATTCGCGGGCAAACAGTTGATACAGAAATGCCGCCTCATTTGAGGTTCTGCCGGAAGTGTAAAACTCAACTTGTTCCGCAGAATCATAGCTGCGCAAGCGCTCACCGATCTCGTGGAAGGCGATATCCCAATCCACTGCCTGCCAGGTGTCTGACGCTGCATCGTATTTCATTGGATGCGTCAAACGACCAATGTTTTCCAGTTCATAATCGCTGTAGTGCCAGAGCGTAGAAACCGGATGACGGCTGAAAAATTCCGGTGACGCTTTCTTACTGGTTGTCTCCCAGGAAACCGCCTTAACGCCATTTTCGCACAGCTCCATTGGCGCACGATGCCCTGGGTCCGGCCACGCACACCCCGGACAATCGAACCCTTTCACCTGGTTCATTTTGAACATCGCGATAATGTCGCGCGCGACAGCCTTTTGCGAAAACACCGAAGCAGTGACGGCTTTTACCGCGCCCCACCCACCCGCAGGGCCCTGATAACCGCTTACTCCTGGAACACCATTTTTCATTATTACTGCTTATTCACCGCCAATTTTTGATGGTGAATACGGTAGCAATTTCCGTCCAACATTGATTTCCTCTTCATGGGGTACGGGCCAGGTACAATGAACGGGTTAGATTTGTCTTCCCCTTTCAGCACAAAGCGACATAAAGTCCCAATCTGTTAAATTGAGTTCTACCTAACTGCTACACTGCATCAACACAACCACTCAGAAGGCAGGTCAATATGTCAGACAATACCTATCAGCCCGCGAAAGTCTGGACGTGGGAAAAATCGAACGGCGGCGCATTCGCCAATATCAATCGCCCTGTTTCCGGTGCCACCCACGAGAAAACGCTGCCGGTTGGCAAGCATCCGCTACAGCTCTATTCGCTGGGTACGCCAAACGGGCAGAAAGTGACGATTATGCTGGAGGAGTTACTGGCGCAAGGTGTGAAGGGCGCGGAATACGATGCCTGGATTATCCGCATCGGCGATGGCGATCAGTTTTCCAGCGGCTTTGTTGAGGTGAATCCGAACTCGAAGATCCCGGCACTGCGTGACCACTCGCAAAACCCACCGGTTCGCGTATTCGAATCTGGCGCAATACTGCTCTATCTGGCGGAAAAATACGGTTATTTCCTGCCGCAGGATTTGGCAAAACGAACTGAAACGCTGAACTGGCTGTTCTGGTTACAGGGTGCGGCGCCGTTCCTCGGCGGTGGTTTTGGTCACTTCTATAACTATGCGCCGGTAAAAATTGAGTACGCTATCAATCGCTTCACTATGGAAGCCAAGCGCTTACTCGACGTGCTGGATAAGCAGTTAGCACAGCATAAGTTTGTGGCCGGAGATGAATACACCATTGCCGATATGGCGGTCTGGCCATGGTTTGGCAATGTAGTGCTGGGCAACGTGTACGACGCGGCAGAGTTCCTCGATGCAGGAAGTTACAAGCACGTGCAGCGCTGGGCAAAAGAGATTGCAGCACGTCCGGCGGTTAAGCGTGGTCGTATTGTAAACCGCACTAACGGGCCGCTGAACGAGCAGCTTCACGAACGTCATGACGCCAGCGACTTCGACACCAATACCGAAGATAAGCGCCAGGGTTAACGCAAGATGCCGGATGGCGGCATAAATGCCTTATCCGGCCTACATAGAAGGCGTAGGCCTGATAAGCGCAACGCTATCAGGCACTAACCGGTTGTCACGCGCTGGTGACGTCGTACTCCATGCGGCGAAGTGCGTCTAACGTGGCTTTAGCTTCATCTTCATCAATGATGCTCATGGCGAACCCTACGTGCACCAGCACCCATTGCCCGACCAGCTCAGCGGTATCACCTTCACAAATCAGGGCAATATTGACATCACGTTTGATGCCGCACACTTCAACCTGCGCAAGCTGGTGAATATCTTCACCAACGGCCAGAACCTGACCAGGGACTCCAATACACATATCTGACTCCGCCCCATAGCAACCTATGGGTTATTCGACTTCAATACTTTTCACTTTCAGTGAATCGCCTGCATCAACCCGCAGACGATCGCCCTGACATAGTGGACACTGCGCATCATGCTGGGTGATTTCCACAACCTGACTGCAATCCCAGCACCATGCCTGGGCTGGTTTGTAATCAATATGCAGCTCACACCCTTGCGCCAGCGTCCCCTGACAGACGATGTCGAAACTGAAACGGACGGCGCTCTCTTCAACGCAGGAGAGCGCTCCGATTTCCAGCCAAACGCCGGTTACACGTTTGACACCGTGCTGCTCTGCCTGCTGTTGAACAATCTCAACCGCGCTCTGACAAAGGGACAGCTCATGCATTTTCGCAGTTCCGACGGCCCAGCAGCAGCGCACGGCGATTTAGCTGCGGCGCATTCGGATCGCTCACCGGCAGCGATAACAGCATGCGCGCGCAATCGTCAGTCAGACGCACACCTTCTTGCGCCGACATGCTGTGCGAAAGCGGCGACATCAGTGAGCAAGAAAGGTATTGCGATACGCCATCCAGTTCACCAACGGTAAAGGTCATCTCGCCATACGGCAGACGCAGCCCAATTTTTTCGCTGACTTTACGCACCGGCCAGATCTGGTCCGGTCCGGGGAAAATCAGTGCGCTGAGCATCCAGGGTGTGATAACACACCCCGTCCACTGTCCTTCAAACTGCGTAAAATCAGAGACATATACCGGCATATTCGGATGCAAAAAAGAGAGATCGTGCATCGAACGCCGGGCAACCTCTTCAAACGCTGCCTGAATCTGCGTCTTCGGGGCCGTCTGAAAACCGACAAACTCCTCAGACATGAGCCGCCTCCCGAGGGATCGCTTCAACGCCTGATTCACGAAGCGCGGCAAGAACCTGCTCAAGCGCAGGTTCAATCATCGCTTCAACCGTTGGCGTTAGCCCGATATGCGGCTCCAGCGATTCTGGAATAACGCCGACTAAGGTCAGCTTTTTCGGAAACTCGCCGGTAAAACGCAGGGCCGACAATACGTCGGCCAGGCCAAGCTGGTGCGGTGAGATTTTGTTGGTAAACAGCGCCGGAATCTCTTCATCCCGCAGGACCATCATCGTTCCTGGCGTGTTTTTCTTCGACACAATGGCGTCAGCAATGATCAGATGATCTCTGTTCGCCATATCGCCAAGAAGCTCCATCCCAGCAGTACCACCGTCCAGAACATCAACAAAGTCTGGCAGAATGTACCGTTGCTCTAATGCCTCAACGATACGTACCCCGATGGCTTCGTCGGTCAGCAAAATATTGCCGACCCCTAAGACTAATATCCGCATTACAGAACCTTAACTGAGACCACTTCGTTCCCGTCAACGTCCACCACATGCACCGCACATGACATACAAGGGTCGAAGGAGTGAATGGTACGAACCACTTCCAGCGGTTTGTTTGGATCGGCGATTGGCGTGCCTACCAACGAGCGCTCGTACGGTCCGACTTCATCGTTGAAGTTACGTGGGCCTGAGTTCCAGGTTGACGGAACAACCGCCTGGTAGTTGCTGATAATACCGTCTTTAATCACCATCCAGTGAGACAGCATACCGCGCGGCGCTTCGAGGAAACCAACGCCTTTAAATTCGCCCGTTGCCGGAATATCCGGTTTCACGAAGGTGGTGTGGTCGCCTTTACCGATGTTCACAATCAGCGCGTTGTACTGATCCTGCAGAACGTTCTGCAGTTCACAGCAGTGAACGGTACGGCCAATGATACGGCCCAGCGTTGAGTGCAGTTGCGACACTTCGATGGTTTTACCGGTCAGCTTGGTGTAAATCGCGATGATTTCATTCAGCTTGGCATGAGTAGACTCGCGTTTAGCCGCCAGTTTACACAGCATGTTGGCCAGCGGACCCACTTCAACCGTTTTACCGTAGAAGGTCGGCGCTTTAACCCAGGAGTATTTGCCGTCATCAGACCAGCCGGTGTAATCCGGAACCGTTGTGCCTTCCCACGGAGCCTGCGGCGCTTCGTCTTTGTACCACGCGTGTTTCGCACTCTCCTGAATCCCTTTGATCAGGTACTCATCGGAGTGAGAGGTGATCGGACGATAGGTCGACAGATCTTCATTGGTGATGTAACCACCCGGGAACAGGAAGCTGCCGTTTTTACCGTCAGTCGGGAATTCCGGCGCGCTGAGGTAGTTAACCGCACCCTGACCACGTTCCAGCCACTCAGGATAGAACGCAGCAATAACCGCGGTATCAACTTTGTAAACCTGCTCAACAAAGTCGCTCAGCTTGTCGATGAAGGACTTGATGTACATCAGACGCTCAAGGTTCAGCACGCCGAGGCCGTCGAGGTTAATTGGGTTAGCAACTCCACCTACCGCCAGGTTCTGGATGTGCGGCGTTTTACCGCCCAACAGCGCGACAACGCGGTTGGCATCACGCTGGCATTCCAGCGCCTGCAGATAGTGAGCAACAGCAATCAGGTTCACTTCCGGCGGCAGCTGCATTGCCGGGTGGCCCCAGCAACCGTTGGCAAAAATGCCTAACTGACCGCTGGCGACAAGATCTTTGATCTTATTCTGAACCTTGGTGAACTCTTCCGTGCTGTTCAGGTGCCAGGAGGACACACCGTTCAGCATCGCGGACGCTTTCGCTGGATCGGCTTTCAACGCGGAGGTGATGTCCACCCAGTCCAGCGCAGACAGCTGATAGAAGTGAACAATATGGTCATGCGTGGTGTGCGCGGCCAGAATGATGTTACGGATGTACTGTGCGTTCACCGGAACATCAATATTCAGCGCGCTTTCTGCTGCACGAACGGAAGAGATAGCGTGAGTGGTAGTACAAACGCCACAGATACGCTGAACAATCATCCAGGCATCGCGCGGATCGCGGTTTTTCACGATCTCTTCCATGCCGCGCCACATGGTACCGGAAGCCCATGCTTTAGATACCACGCCATTTTCGATTTCGCAGTCGATGCGTAAATGACCCTCAATACGGGTTACCGGATCAATAGTAATTCTCTGGCTCATGCTTTGCTCGCCTCATGACGATTTTGATCGTTTTGTTTTAAAGGAGGAAGTATCGGCAGTAGACGAATGAGTACGATGTATGCACAAATCTCAATAGCCACAAAACCAATAGAAATCAACAGTTCTTCCCAGGTTGGGAAGTAGTGGTAGCCACCACCAGGATTGAACGCCACCAGCGAATAGGACAGACGCCATGTCGCACAACCCAGCAATGCACTCAGCGCAGACAGATACAGCATGCGTGAGTCATTACGCAGCTTAGTGACGCGCAGCACCACCAGCGGGAAGACCATCAGTACGACTTCAATCCAGAACATTACGGAGTAAAGATCGCCTGCAAACGCATAGGACAGTTTGTCGCGATAGATTAACTCGCCAAAGCGCAGAACCACGAAAATCGCCAGCAATATGCTGATGGTATTCGTCAGCTTGATGAACAAGCTTTTCTCGTCCGGACCGTTACCTTTCAGACCAGCTTGTACCAGTGAGCCTTCAAAGATGACGATCGAGAAACCCATAATAAAAGCGGTTAATACGGAGAAAAGCGGCAACATTTCATACGCTTGCCATAGCGGATGCACCTTATAACCCGCAGAAATCATCAATGAACCCATTGAAGACTGATGCATGGTTGGCAGCAGTGCGCCGAGAGCGATAATAAAGAACATCACTTTATTCAAACGCTTGAGGGAGACTTTCCAACCCAGACGTTCAAACAGAGCCGGAGCAAATTCCAGCGCCATGATGCCGATATAGATGGTCATACAGACCGCCGTTTCGAACAATACCGAGTTCACGTTGAAGTGACCTGGAATGTAGAAATACGGCAGGTTCCAGTAACGACCGACGTCAATGGTGATCGACAGACCACCCAGCGAGTAGCCAAACAGGCTTGCCAGCAGCGCCGGACGCACCAACGGATGGTATTGCCCTCTGTTGAAAACATACACCGCCCACGCCAGCGCCCAACCGCCGCACGCGAAGCCGGTACCAATCAACAGGTCAAACGCGATCCAAACACCCCATGGGAAACCGCCGTTCAGATCGGAGACTGAACCCAATCCGAAGACCAGACGTTTCACGATCAGGAGCATACACAGGACGATTAACGGCCCAAAAATAATGACCGGTTTGCTGATTATTTTCCCGCCCAGCGGTTTAGGATCATGACTCATGATCGTCTCCTCCGTCGTGATGGTCGTTTTTCGTATTACGACGAACCAGCACGGTTAAGCCCGCCAGCGCAGCCAGGGGTAATATCATGCCCTTATACAGGGAATGTTGAACATGTTCAGAACGCGCACCGGTTGAAAGATCATCCAGTTTCGGCAGATCCAAATCTTCGTAAGGAACCCCCGTCAGCACCATCACCTGCGTACCACCACCTTCCTTCTCACCGTACAGGTGTGGGTAGTACTTCGGTACCGTATGCAGATAGGTATCGCCCGCTTTCACCGTCTGACGCGGATAGTGGTATTCGCTGCCAGGCTTCAGCGCGAGACGTTTTTTCGCCTCAGCCATCAGCTCTTCACGCGTACCAAAAATCACCGCACCGGCAGGACACACTTCAACACAACCCGGTAAACCGCCTTTATCCAGACGTTCAACACCTTTCTGGTTACACAGTTCACATTTGTGAAGCGCACCAAACGGGTTGTTATAGTCGTACTTAGGCACGTTGTACGGACAGGCGACCATGCAATAGCGGCAACCTGTACAGACATCTTTGTCATAGTGGACGATGCCGGTTTTCGGATCTTTCTTCAGAGCGGAGACCGGGCAAACGGAGACGCAGTTCGGATCGACACAGTGCATGCACTGTTTCTTAATGTATGCGTAGCCATTTTCTTCCTGGTCTTTGTTAACGCCTGTTCCACTACGCCACACCTGGATGATGTTATTGGTATACGGCGACAGCTTGTCGTTGTTTGACCAGGTCTGCTCGCCTTCCGGGTTACGCGCCGGAAAGTTGATGTCCTGACACTTGGTGACACAGGCCTGGCAGCCCACGCATAGCGTCGAGTCATAGAGCATCCCAAGAGACCCAGGGATTGGCGGACGGTTTTCTGCAGCCGCATGGCTGATGGACGGCGCAGCGCCCAACAGCAATGCCCCGCTGGAGGCTGCTTTAATAAAGTTACGTCTGTTCACGGTTATTCTCCCCGTGAGTCAGCGTTATCTTTCTTCTGCTGACGACCCAGTTCACGAACCGCCATCACGCTGACGCCGGCGACCAGCCCTACCACGCCACCAAGCAGCCCAATCGCGCCGGCAGAGACATTGCCACCTTCTTTCATGTTGACATCAGGCTTCTCGGAGCGCGGGGTTTGGTTTTCCACATGAGCAAGCTGGTGAATACCTTTATGGAAACCGACGCCTTCTTCGTTACAGCCGTAGCAAGGGTGACCGATAGCCACCGGCCACACGCCGCCAACATCGCAGAATTGCAGCGTTGAGCAGTTGCCGTAGGTTTCTGGTCCTTTACAGCCCAGATGGTAGAGACACCAGCCTTCACGATGGCCTTCATCGCCAAACTCTTTCGCAAAGCGGCCAGCATCGAAGTGCGGGCGACGTTCGCAATGTTCGTGAATCAAACGGCCATAGGCGAATGTTGGACGGTTTTTGGTATCCAGCTTCGGCGGCTTACCGTAAGTGATGATATGCGCGACCGTTGCCAGGAAGTTATGCGGGTTCGGCGGACAGCCCGGAATGTTGATGATGGTTTTGCCTGGCAGAACTTCCTGCAAGCCGACTGCACCCGTTGGGTTAACGCCAGCGGCAGCAACACCACCCCACGCGGCGCAAGAGCCGATGGCAATGATAGCGGCTGCGCCTTCAGCGGCCCGGCGGATATGATCCACGATCGGCTCACCGGCAACCATGCAGTAAATACCATTATCTTTCAGTGGGATAGAACCATCTACAACCAGAACATATTGCCCTTTGTACTTCTCCAGAGCGTTATGTTTATTCTCTTCAACCTGATGGCCGAAGGCGGCAGAGAGTACCTCGTGGTATTCCAGGGAGATTGTCTCCAGGACGAGGTTTTCCACTGTAGGGTGTGTCGCGCGAAGCAGCGATTCAGTACAACCCGTACACTCCTGAGCACCAATCCAGATAACCGGTGGGCGCTGAGGGCGGGAAACTGATTCGGCCATTTCTGCGGCGGCTTTGCTACTGAGCCCCATGGTGGCGGCCAGTGCTGCACAAAGCTTCATGAAATCGCGGCGATTGATGCCGCTCGAATTGATGAGAGAGTTATCTCCAGTCATTTTATAGTTATTCCGTTGCGAAGACCTGGCTTTTTATTTTGCACCATTCGCATGTTGCATATTGCGATCGGCGCGCCATTTACCACACTTTTTATATGGTTATGTGCGATATAATACTTCGACGGAGCAACAAAACGAAGGCGTAGGTCAATAGTGTAATTAATTAAAGCAAGATAATACCCCTTTCGGATCAAGCTTCGAGCCGATAGCCGGCCATGAAAAAGCGAATTGTTGTACTGGACTGGTTCTCTTTAAAGAAATCCATCACCATTTCCTTATCCAGTCCATAGCGACGCGTCAGGATGCCCGCTTCCCACGCGCTGAGCTGTCGATCGCCAGTTTTTTCAAACATTCGATGTGAAAACCCCAGTACAAAACCGCGTTTATAATCCGCGCAAAAATGCGCCACCGAGCGTGCGCTATCCGCATTTTCCGCGTTTAATCCGGCCATCAGGCCTTTACCAAAATGGTTGTCCATGCATAACCCTCAATCGCTATATAATAAATTATATAGCGATTTTTTAAGCAAAGACCAGAGGTATCAGGGACTTTTTTGTGCCAGCTTAAAACGACACCCAGTCATCCGTTTTAGCTGTTGCAGAGGTTTTGCGTTCTGCTGAAGGGGAAGCGGTCGCAGTAGCAGTGTATTGCACGTCGGTAGCTGATAGACGGAACTGTTGCACCGAACGTTGCAGATCTTCCGTTTGCCGTTCCAGCGCGACTGCCGCGGCGGAAACCTGTTCGACAAGCGCGGCGTTCTGTTGCGTAACGCTGTCCATCTGCGTGATCGCCACGCTTACCTGTGAGATGCCTTTGTTCTGTTCTTCCGAAGCAGAGGCGATTTGTTTCATGATGGTGGTGACTTCTGTCGCGCCGCGCAGAATCGCCTCCATCGTTAATCCGGTCTCTTTAACCAGACGAGCACCCTGATCGACACGACGCGACGATTCGCCAATCAGCGTCTCAATCTCTTTGGCCGCTCCGGCGCTACGGCTGGCAAGATTACGCACCTCACCGGCAACCACGGCAAAACCGCGCCCCTGCTCGCCCGCTCTGGCCGCTTCAACCGCCGCGTTAAGCGCCAGAATATTGGTCTGGAAAGCAATGCTGTTAATCACAGAGGTAATTTCCGCGATCTGTTTAGAACTGGCGGCAATGCCGTCCATGGTCTCAACCACTTCTGAAACCAGCGAGCTACCTTTACCTGCCGTTTCTGTCGCCGTATCGGCCAGTTGGCTGGCCTCACGCGCATTTTCGGCGTTCAGTTTTACCGTTGCGGTCAGCTGCTCCATGCTGGCGGCGGTCTCTTCCAGCGCCGCAGCCTGCTCTTCAGTACGTGAGGAGAGGTCGTTATTACCGGTGGAAATTTCCGTCGCCCCTCGCCAGATGTTGTCACTACCAGAACGAATGGTACTCACGGCTTCGCGCAGGCTGTCCTGCATCGCGCACAGTAACGGCACCAGTTGGCCCACGCAGTTACGACCAAAATCTTCAATAGAATGGCTGAGATCGCCCTGCGCAATTTGTTGAAATTGTTGGCGAATACGTCCCAGAGGTTTCACCATCATGGCGACGAGGTAGCGGTCGGTAAAGAACAGGAGCGCAATACCGAGGATTACGGCGGTGATAATCAGGGTCCGGATGATAGACGTTTTGCCATCGACCATAACGCGGGTGGTATCGAGCCTTTCACCCGCAGTGGTGTTAAAACGCTCAGCGCTGGCGCCAAATTCACGGCTCAAGGCTGGCGTAACGGTGCTGGCATGCTCCGCAAAGGCCGTGAGCGTGCCCTGCTGCGCCAGTTGCATTTGTGGGATCACGCCGTTATCCAGCAGCGCCTGCCACTTGGTCAGCACTGCCGCGGCGACTTCCGGATCCATGGGGCCGGGAGACAATGTTTTCATCTCCTGGAGTTTTTTACTCATATTGTCCAGGGACTGTTGCGCTGGCGCAAAATCCGGCGTTCCGCCGCTAATTTTGACATCCATTGCGCGACTTAACCGCGTCACAAAACGAAAATACTGATCGTTACCCTGGCTGAGAACAGTCATCTGATGGACAAGATGACGGTCAATATCATTCCCTTCTGATATTTTTGATAAAGAATGAAGACTGAATAAACCCACGCCCGACCACAGCAGGCAAAAAAGTCCCAGTATTGCCAACATGACAATACGAATAGTGAAGTTTTTCAGCAAACCCATAATAATTTCCTTGCCGTTGATGAGGAATTCGCCACCAGGCGATACTTATCCTTGTTATCGGCAGCCGATAGAGAAGATATAATGTGTTCTTTATTTTTTTACTTTCTTAAGTCCAACCCATATCTCTCCAGACGATATCAACATGAATGCTAATGAAATTAGCTAGCATTATTATTCAGATAACTCACCTAAATCATTTAATAATGCTTTGTTTTCTATCACAAAGATTTATAAAACCCAGCAAGAGTGTGCTCCCAGGCTAAATCAGCGGCAGCTTTCTCATAACGACAGGTCGGGGCATTATGAAAGCCGTGATTAACGCAAGGAGATATATAGCCTTCCCAGGCCAGCTCCTTCAATAATTGGCGGTTCGAATGCCGCTCAGTTTTTTATCCCAGTGTGACCTGTGAACGGAATATTCACCGAGAACCCGCTAGAATAGAAACGCTGTTTTGAAATTCACCTGCACTAAGGAGATCTCATGGCCTGGTTTGCCAATCCTGAACGTTACGAGCAAATGCTCTATCGCTACTGTGGACGCAGCGGTTTACGCTTACCCGCACTGTCGCTGGGTTTGTGGCACAGTTTTGGGCACGTTCAGGCGCTGGAGTCACAGCGCGCCCTGCTGCGTAAAGCCTTTGATTTAGGCATCACCCATTTTGATTTGGCCAATAACTATGGGCCGCCTCCAGGCAGCGCAGAAGAGAATTTTGGCCGTTTACTGCGCGAGGATTTTGCACAATACCGAGATGAGCTGATCATCTCCACCAAGGCGGGCTACGACATGTGGCCAGGGCCATACGGTTCTGGTGGTTCGCGTAAATACCTGCTTGCCAGCCTCGACCAGAGCCTGCAACGCATGGGGCTCGACTATGTCGATATCTTCTACTCACACCGCGTTGACGAAAATACGCCAATGGAAGAGACCGCCTCAGCGCTGGCCCATGCGGTGCAAAGCGGTAAAGCACTGTATGTCGGCATCTCGTCCTATTCTCCGGAACGAACGCAAAAGATGGCCGAGCTGCTACGGGAATGGAAAATTCCGCTTCTTATCCACCAACCCTCTTACAACCTGCTTAATCGCTGGGTAGACAGCAGTGGCTTGCTGGATACGCTGGAAGCTAACGGCATGGGCTGCATTGCCTTTACGCCGCTGGCCCAGGGGCTGCTGACGGGGAAATACCTCAACGGCATCCCGGAAGGTTCACGTATGCAGCGTGAAGGGAAAAAAGTCCGTGGGCTGACAGAAAATATGCTGACGGAAGAAAACCTTAGTAGCCTGCGTTTGCTCAATGAGATGGCGCAACAGCGCGGACAGTCGATGGCGCAAATGGCCTTAAGCTGGTTGCTGAAAGACAACCGGGTCACTTCGGTATTAATTGGCGCCAGCCGACCGGAGCAGCTGGAAGAAAACGTTCAGGCGTTGGCTAATCTGACGTTCAGCGCCGAAGAACTGGCGCAGATCGATAAACACGTCGCTGACGGTGAGCTGAACCTGTGGCAAGCCTCATCTGACAAATAGCCGTTTGTCACTCCGTGCCGGGTCGCAATAAAGAGCTACCCGGCCATGGTAATGCGCCATGACCTCATACTTCTTCTGCTTTGAGCTCTGGACGCTGGTATTCAGGCCACACCAGCGCGACGAGCGCAGGGTAAGCCTCCAGGCTGAACTCCCTGAAGCATTGACGTAAGTTGAGCACGTCCAGATCGGCATGCGGGACCTTCTCCCCGCTAAGACAGCGTTTTTTTATATTGTCGTAATATTTATACACCGCAGAGTTAAGGTCGCTACAACGCCGCTGCGCATCAAATAGGCCTGGTGTCTCATTCAGCTCCACCATCGTCATCCGTTTGATCGTCGAGTGGATAAAATCGATATATTCGTGATTAACGCGCCAATACCATACCGGGGTAATCGAATTCATCAATACAGAAAAATGATCTTCACCCTCTTCTTTACTCAAGATTTCCGGCTGGTGTCCAGCGTTACCATTTTCTGCATAGCGGTTTTTATTTGCGCTGCGCATCAACAAAAGCACCCCGCAGGTAAGCAATAGCAGGGTAATAACAGAATAAAATATACTGTTCATATACTGGCTCCATTTTTTTTGATTTTAAAATTACACCATGCTATTGTCAACGCAGCCTGACATATTAAAAACAATACAGTATTGGCATCAAAGGATATTTCAACATGCTTCCCGAGCATCTTGTTCCCGCGCATTATCATTTATCTCAAACATCGACTAATACAATTCCCAAAGAAAATAGTGAAAATTTGACTCAGGGAAAGAGAACATTAAGCGATTATGAAGCAGATATTTTGATCAGCGCTACAGCGACCGGCCAGGCGCGCAATATGTTGTTTGAGGAGTGCGACCGTCATTTAAAAGAACGTTTGTTTTGCGCGGCAAAGATTGAGTCATTCACGCGCTTGCTCAATTCATTGCAAGCGGAGGGCGACATTAACGCACAAGAATTAAGTAAAATCTTGACCGAAAAAACAGCCACCATTAATGAGCAAGGCAATAAAATTTGGCTTAATTTAATTACCCGCGAAACCAGCGACCCTATTTTTTATTCTCTGGAAGAGAAATAAAATGAAAGATGTTGAGGATAATAATGTTTATTTGGCTTTAGATGACCATAAAAGTGATGAGTTTGTCTTAAAGCAGAATTTAGCTATCCTGATTGCCAATAAAAACGCGACGCTGGAAAGCGTTGCCCAGGAAATGGTTTCTATACCCGCCGCACTGGTGCGGATGAAATGGCAAAATCGTCGCGAAATTTATGCGCTACAGGCGAAAGAAGAGATCTATGGCGCCGCGATTGAGGCCATCATAGCCCAACAACCCGAACTGCGGGATAAAATCATGGCCCGGCTGGAGAGCACCTACCAGCATATACTCGCGCGAGAAACGGCCACCTTACGCCTGACGCGCAAGCTGTCCGAAGGCAGCTACGAACCGACCAGGATAACCACGGTCGCGTTGGATGAAAACAGATAAGAACAGGTTTGTAAGGCGTGGAATCAGGATAAGCAGGCCGGGTAGGTGAAAACCACTACCCGGCGAGAAAGTTACTTCGCTTTCACGGTCTCTTCACCGACCAGACCAATCTTCAGGAAACCGGCCTGATGCAGCGTGTCCATTACCTTCATCATGGTTTCATAATCGACGGTCTTATCTGCACGGAAGAAAATCGTGGTGTCTTTCTTCCCTTCTGTCAGCGTAGTTAGCTCGCTAATCATGGTTTCATCCGTCACCTGATTATTGCCAATAAACATACTCTTATCGGCTTTGACTGACAGATAAACCGGTTTTTCCGGACGCGGCTGCGGCGTGCTGGTGGAGGCAGGGAGATTCACCTTCACATCCACTGTTGCCAACGGCGCGGCTACCATAAAGATGATCAATAAAACCAACATAACGTCGATAAACGGCGTCACGTTGATTTCATGCATTTCACCGTTATCGTCCAGGTTCTCATTAAAGCTCATTGCCATGGAACATTACCCTACACGTAATTTCTGCGCGGCACGTACCGGATGCGCGGAGGCGCTGGCGTTCAGGTCCAGATCGCGACTTTGCAGCAACAGCACCTGCGCCGCAACATCGCCCAGCATCGCTTTATAGCTGCCAATCTGACGTGCGAAAATATTGTAGATGACGACCGCTGGAATCGCCGCAACCAGACCAATCGCGGTCGCTAACAGCGCTTCTGCAATGCCCGGCGCAACAACGGCCAGGTTGGTGGTTTGGGTTTGTGCAATCCCGATGAAGCTGTTCATGATACCCCATACCGTACCGAACAGACCCACGAAAGGCGAGATTGCCCCGATGGTGGCCAGGTATCCGTTACCGCGTCCCATATGACGACCTACCGCCGCCACACGACGCTCCAGACGAAAACCGGTGCGCTCTTTAATACCTTCGTTGTCGTCACTGCCTTCAGAAAGTTCCAGCTCGTTCTGCGCTTCGTAAATCAACTGTGCGCCAAGGCTTTTAGCATCGAATCCTGCGGCAATCTCGTTTGCCTGGTCTAAGGAGCGGGCATCCGCCAGCAGTTGCTGTTCACGCTTAAGACGGCGTTTCTGAGTAAAGAACTCAAGGCTCTTACTAAAGAAGATAGCCCAGGTGACCACTGACGCTAAAATCAGCCCAATCATCACGCACTTAACCACGATATCGGCGTGCTGATACATACCCCAGACGGAAAGGTCCGTCTGCATCAAATTATTACCCACTCTGTATCTCCAGGACGCAAATCACAAAATCTAAGCGTAATCATATCAAAACAACGTCGAATTGATAGTCGTTCTCATTACTATTTACATATTGCCGCACCTTTGGTTTCTTTTCTTTGCGCTTACGCAGTAAAAAAGTCACCAGAGGCATTTTGAGATTATTTTCTACTGTATGACCGTTCTACAGGATGCGTCATCTTTGATTCATGGTAGTTTAGACATCCAGACGTATAAAAACAGGTAATACACCATGGCAGATAAGCAACTTGAAACCAAACTCGTTCACGCAGGACGCAGTAAAAAGTACACGCTGGGCTCGGTAAATAGCGTGATCCAGCGCGCTTCTTCGCTGGTGTTTGACAGCGTTGAGGCCAAAAAACAGGCCACGCGCAACCGCGCTAACGGTGCGCTTTTCTACGGACGTCGCGGAACCCTGACGCATTTTTCGCTGCAGGAAGCCATGTGCGAACTGGAAGGCGGCGCGGGTTGCGCGTTGTTCCCTTGCGGCGCGGCAGCTGTTGCCAACACCATCCTTGCTTTTGTTGAACAAGGCGATCATGTGTTGATGACCAATACCGCCTATGAGCCCAGCCAGGACTTCTGCACCAAAATTCTCGGTAAACTTGGCGTCTCAACGGGCTGGTTTGATCCGTTGATTGGCGCCGATATAGTGAAGCATATTCAGCCGAACACCAAAGTTGTCTTTCTGGAATCACCCGGCTCCGTCACCATGGAGGTACATGATGTACCAGCAATTGTTGCCGCCGTCAGAAGCGTTGCGCCTGAGGCTGTCATCATGATTGATAACACCTGGGCTGCCGGCGTGCTGTTCAACGCGCTGGATTTCGGTATTGATATCTCGATTCAGGCAGGTACGAAATACCTGATTGGTCATTCCGACGGCATGGTCGGCACAGCGGTATCCAATGCCCGCTGCTGGGACCAACTGCGCGAAAATGCCTATCTGATGGGACAAATGCTGGACGCCGACACCGCCTATATGACCAGCCGTGGATTACGCACACTGAGCGTACGCTTACGTCAGCATCATGAAAGCAGCTTAAAGGTCGCCGAGTGGCTGGCCAACCACCCACAGGTCGCTCGTGTTAATCACCCGGCGCTACCCGGCAGTAAAGGCCATGAATTCTGGAAACGTGATTTTACCGGCAGCAGCGGGCTATTCTCCTTTGTATTGAATAAGAAGCTTAATAATGAAGAGCTGGCCGCGTATCTGGATCACTTCAGCCTGTTCAGCATGGCCTACTCCTGGGGCGGTTTTGAGTCGCTAATTCTCGCCAACCAGCCGGAACACATTGCGGCAATCCGTCCGCAAGGTGAAGTGGACTTCAGCGGAACGCTTATCCGTTTGCATATCGGTTTAGAGAATGTTGACGATCTGATTGCCGATTTAGCCGCAGGATTTGTCCGAATCGAGTAACATTGCCATAGATGGACATATATGCAGACACTTCTGGTGGAAAAGTCTGCAATTGTTGCGTCCGGGATCAAGGCATCCCGGACAATTCAGGAGTACAATCCACACATAAACGCTGTTCCACAGGAAAGTCCATGGTAGTTATTCAAGATATTGTCTCCGCGCTCTGGCAACACGACTTTGCCGCGCTGGCGGATCCACACGTTGTGAGCGTGGTTTACTTCGTCATGTTCGCCACACTGTTTTTAGAAAATGGCCTGCTGCCCGCCTCCTTTTTACCCGGAGACAGCCTGTTATTGCTGGCTGGGGCGCTGATCGCTCAGGACGTGATGAGTTTTTTACCTACCATAGCTATTCTGACCGCCGCCGCCAGCCTGGGCTGCTGGCTGAGTTACATTCAGGGACGCTGGCTGGGCAACACGAGAACGGTAAAAGGCTGGCTGGCGCAATTACCTGAAAAATATCATCAGCGCGCCACCTGCATGTTTGACCAACACGGCCTGATGGCGCTGCTGGCCGGGCGCTTCCTGGCGTTCGTACGCACCTTGCTGCCGACCATGGCAGGAATTTCAGGGCTGCCTAACCGTCGATTCCAGTTTTTTAACTGGCTGAGCGGCCTGCTGTGGGTCACCGTTGTCACCAGCTTTGGCTACGCGCTGAGCATGATCCCGTTCGTTAAACGCCATGAAGATCAGGTGATGACCTTTTTAATGATCCTACCGATTGCCCTGTTAACCGCAGGTCTGTTGGGAACCCTGTTCGTGGTGATTAAAAAAAAATACTGTAGCGCCTGAGTCGCATCCGTAGGCCGGATAATCTCCGGCATTTTGCCTTATGGCGCGTAGCTTTAAGGCCTACGGTGTACCGTTCAGACGGACAAGCAATCAACTCCCCTGCATCATCCGAATTCTGGCCGCATCTTCCCCCGGCGTCACGCCAAAGAAACGTTTGAATTCCCGACTAAATTGCGATGCGCTCTCATAGCCGACACGCATGGCTGCCGCACTGGCCTTCATCCCGTCATGAATCATCATCATCCGCGCTTTATGCAGACGATAGCTTTTAAGGTATTGCAGCGGCGACGTGCTGGTCACCGCTTTAAAATTATGATGAAACGCCGACACGCTCATGTTCGCCTCTGCCGCCAGCTGCTCTACATTGAGGTTTTCGGTGTATTTAGTTTCAATCCGCTTCAGCACCCGGCTTATCAAGCTGAAATGCGTCTGACGACTGACCAGCGCAAGTAACGCGCCGCCGCGCGGCCCGGTCAGCACATGGTAGAGGATCTCGCGAATGATCTGTTTGCCGAGAATACGCGCATCCAGCGGGCGTTCCATCACATCCAACAGGCGCTCAGCGGCGCAGAGAATTTCGTCTGAAAGCGTCGCGGAGTTAATCCCACTGGCCGCCATAGCAGGCTGAAACAGCTCGTCTTCCCCAATGTCCATCAACAGCTCCTGCAATTGCAGGATATCGACATTCAGGTAGATTCCGGCCAACGGAACCTCCGGTGTCGCATACGTTTCACATTCAAAGGGTAAAGGTACGGTTAGCAGCAGGTATTCATTGGCGTCATAACGAAATACGCGTTCATTGATATAACCAATTTTATGGCCCGAAAAGAGAAATATGATACCTGGCTGATACATGACTGGTGTCCGTGCAGCTGGCACCGTACCGTGCATCAGGCGGACATCTGGTAGCAATACACTGAGGTTATTTTCATTATTTTTCAGCTGCTTAATTTTATCTGTCAGCAGAAGGCAGATCTCTTCACGGTTCATAAAGCACCATTTCACCATCGGTTTTCGACCCTGGCATCATGCGCAGATTTATCCGTTTTCTCCAGTAGTCTGTAGAAATGGGCAAGACATCGGCAGAAATGTGCATTGAGAGCAGCGCGGCTGGCGACCACAATGTTCATCATCCGGCAGACACTCTCCTGCCCTCTTTTTATTACCCACACAAGGGAACGAGCAATGAACAATTTTAATCTCCATACCCCAACCCGTATTCTGTTCGGTAAAGGCGCTATTGCCGAATTGCGCGATCAAATCCCTCAGGATGCTCGCGTATTGATTACCTACGGCGGCGGCAATGTGAAAAAAACTGGCGTTCTGGCACAGGTTCAGGATGCACTGAAAGGCCTGGACGTGCTGGAGTTTGGCGGTATTGAGCCGAACCCATCTTATGAAACGCTGATGAATGCGGTAAAGATCGTGCGTGATGAGAAAGTAACGTTCCTGCTGGCTGTGGGCGGCGGTTCGGTACTGGATGGCACCAAATTCATCGCAGCTGCGGCACAGTACGCTGACGGCATCGATCCATGGCGTATTCTGGAAACTCACGGCAACGACGTAAAAAGCGCCATCCCGATGGGCTCCGTATTAACCCTGCCCGCCACCGGTTCTGAATCTAACTCCGGCGCGGTCATCTCGCGGAAAACCACTGGCGACAAACTGGCCTTTATGACCCCGTTTGTGCAACCAGTATTTGCCGTCCTGGATCCGGTTTACACCTATACCCTACCGCCACGTCAGGTTGCGAACGGCGTCGTAGATGCCTTCGTGCATACCGTTGAGCAGTATGTAACTTATCCGGTCGACGGGAAAATTCAGGATCGCTTTGCCGAAGGCATTCTGCTTACGCTGATAGAAGAAGGTCCGAAAGCCTTGCAGGAGCCGGAAAACTACAACGTGCGTGCGAACGTCATGTGGGCGGCAACCCAGGCGCTGAACGGCCTGATTGGCGCAGGCGTACCGCAGGACTGGGCAACCCATATGCTGGGCCACGAACTGACCGCGATGCATGGTCTGGATCATGCGCAAACGCTGGCCATCGTTCTGCCTGCGCTGTGGAATGAAAAACGCGATACCAAGCGTGCCAAACTGCTGCAATACGCAGAGCGTATCTGGAATATCACCGAAGGTTCCGAAGACCAGCGTATCGATGCCGCCATTGCCGCTACCCGTGCTTTCTTCGAACAAATGGGCGTACCAACTCGCTTGTCTGACTACGGTCTGGACGGTAGCTCCATCCCGGCGCTGCTGGAAAAACTGCAAGCGCACGGCGGTACGAAACTGGGTGAGCACCAGGACATTACTCTCGACGTCAGCCGTCGGATTTACGAAGCTGCCCGTTAAGGTTTTTTAAGCTCCGCCTTTCGTTTTTGGCTATTTATACTCTAAATAATTCGAGTTGCATAAAGACGGCAAAGGAGAGAATCCCCAGGAGCTTACATAAGTAAGTGACTGGGGTGAACGAGTGCAGCCAACGCATATGCAGCTTGAAGTATGACGAGTATAGGCCAGACTTAAGTCACACCTAACTCACCGGAGCTTGCTCCGGTGACTGTAATCCAGGGGGGAATTATGACCGGTCCAACCATTATCAAACTACAGGATGGTAACGTCATGCCGCAACTGGGCCTGGGGGTCTGGAAGGCAAGCAACGAAGAAGTCATTACCGCTATCCATAAAGCACTGGAAGTGGGTTATCGTTCGATTGATACCGCTGCCGCGTACAAAAACGAAGAAGGTGTCGGCAAAGCGATACGTAATGCGGGCGTGCCGCGGGAAGAGTTATTCATCACCACCAAGCTGTGGAATGATGATCAGAAACGCGCCCGGGAAGCCTTACTCGAAAGCATGGAGAAACTCCAGCTCGATTACCTCGATCTTTACCTGATGCACTGGCCTGTTCCGGCGATCGATCACTACGTTGAAGCGTGGGAAAACATGATCGATCTGCAAAAAGAAGGGCTGATTAAGAGCATCGGCGTATGCAACTTTCAGATCAATCATCTCCAGCGACTGATAGACGAAACTGGCATTCATCCCGTGATCAACCAGATAGAACTACACCCACTTATGCAGCAGCGCCAGCTTCATGCCTGGAACGCTACGCATAAGATCCAGACCGAATCCTGGAGTCCATTGGCGCAGGGCGGGAAAGACGTCTTCGACCAAAAGATCATCCGTGACCTCGCAGAGAAATATGGTAAATCACCGGCGCAGATTGTCATCCGCTGGCATCTGGATAACGGTCTGGTGGTTATTCCGAAATCGGTGACGCCTGCCCGTATCGCAGAAAACTTTAACGTCTGGGACTTCCGCCTGGATAAAGAAGAATTAGGCGAAATTGCGAAACTCGATCAAGGCAGACGGCTGGGACCAGACCCGGACCAGTTCGGCGGTTAATCTCTTCTCTCCGGCCCGACACTCCCGTCGGGCCTTGCTGGCAATGAAATATCGGGAAACAATTAACATACATATATTGATGTATTTCTTGCAGTCGCTGGAGCAGCATTACGCAACATAACCTGTTAATTATTCAATAAATATATTCATGTCGTGAATGTATTTACCACACCTATAGGTGCGTAACCGTGGCTGATAAAAAAAGTAATGGCGTCAAATGGCTCCCATTAATTCTTATAGTACTCATTTCTGCCGGACTCTGGCAGCTTACGCCCCCCACTGGGTTAAGTGCGCCAGCCTGGCATTCGGCAATTATCTTCGTCGCCACCATCGCTTCTATTGTGGCTAAAGTATTACCCATCGGCGCGGTCGGCATTATTGGTATTACGGTATTCGCGCTCGCCTATGCTGCCGGGGATAAAACCGCCAGCGGCGCCATCACCACGGCGCTGAGTGAACTGAACAGTTCGCTTATCTGGCTTATCGTCGTGGCTTTTATGATTGCCCGTGGGTTTATCAAAACCGGTCTCGGGCGACGTATTGCGTTGCAGATGATCCGCCTGCTCGGCAAGCGAACGTTGGGACTCGCCTACGGTCTGGCTTTTGCAGATCTGATCCTCTCTCCCGCTATGCCGAGTAATACAGCTCGCTGCGGCGGCGTCATCTATCCGATTGCCGACTCTCTGGCGCGTAGTTTCCATTCGAACCCGGAAGATGAGTCCCGCAGTAAAATCGGCACCTTTCTTATCACCTGTATTGGCAACGTCAACGACGTGACGGCAGCACTGTTTATGACCGGATATACCGGCAACCTGCTGGCAGTAAAACTGGCGGCCAACGCCGGGGTTACGCTGACCTGGGGCGGCTGGTTTATGGCGGCGCTGCTACCTTGTCTGGTCTCTTTGCTGCTCGTTCCGCTACTGGTCTACTGGCTGGTGCGCCCGGAAATCAAACACACGCCGGATGCCCCGAACCTCGCCCGCAAAGAGCTGGCGGAAATGGGCCGCATGTCACGCGGTGAATGGCTGATGCTGGCAACCGTCGGCGTACTGCTGGTGCTGTGGATTTTTGGCGATACGCTGGGCGTTGACGCCACCACCGCCTCGTTTGTAGGGCTGTCGATTTTATTGCTGAGCGGCGTGCTGAGCTGGGAGGACGTCAAAAGTGAGAAAGGGGCATGGGATACGCTGATTTGGTTCGCCGCGCTACTGATGATGGCGAATCAGTTGAAAAAACTGGGCTTCACCACCTGGTTCGGCAATCTGATTGGCGACAGCCTGAGCAGTACTATGCACGGGACCAGTTGGGTGATCGTCCTGCTGCTGCTGAACGCCGCCTATTTCTATACCCACTACTTTTTTGCCAGCGGAAATGCGCAGATTGCCGCGCTGTATGCTGTTTTCCTCGGCGTCGGGCTGCATCTGAATATTCCCGCTGCTCCCACGGCGTTAATGCTGGCCTTCACCAGCAGTTTGTACTGCTCGCTCACCCAGTACACACATGCTCGCGGCCCTATTCTGTTTGGCGCCGGGTATGTTCCAACAGGCGTCTGGTGGCGCACAGGATTTATCATCAGCCTGTTTAACCAGGCGGTCTTTATTACCGTGGGTCTGATGTGGTGGAAGGTGTTGGGTCTGTACTAAACTGACTGCGTCCCGACGAAGACCTTACCTGCGGAGAAAAGGAATGACCTGTATTTTCTGTCAAATTGTTGAAGGCAAAGCGCCCTGCCATAAGGTATGGGAAGACGAACACCACCTGGCTTTTCTGTCGATTTTCCCGAACACCGACGGTTTTACCGTGGTGATCCCGAAAAAGCATTACCCCAGCTATGCCTTCGACATGCCGCCGCAGGCGTTAGCGGACCTGATGCTGGCGACCCAAAAAGTGGCTAAGAAACTGGATAAGGCGTTCCCGGATGTCAGTCGTACAGGAATGTTCTTTGAAGGTTTCGGCGTGGACCATGTGCACAGTAAACTAAGCCCCATGCACGGTACTGGCGATTTAACCCACTGGAAACCGATTGAATCGCGGCAGAACAAATTTTTCGAGCAATATGAAGGGTATCTGTCGTCACACGATCATGAACGGGCTGATGACGAAAAACTGGCCGCATTAGCGGCCAGAATACGTGAAGCATAAATACTGAGCACTTCTGCCGGATGGCGGTGCAAGCACCTTATCCGGCCTACAACAAAGTGCTATTCGTAGGCCCGATAAGCATTTCACCACCGGGCAAGACAGATTAACGTCCCGCCACTTTCCCGCGTTTTTTGTTTGCGGCAGGCGTCTGACGCTGGTGCGCCACTGGCGTGTGTTTGGTCAGCGCCGGACGAGTATGACGGTTCTGGCGACGCGCTTCGCGCATCTCTTCCAGCGTAGGCGCCGGAACCAGACATTCGCGACGCCCGCCGATCAGATGCTTTTTACCCATATCTTCCAACGCCTGGCGGATTAACGGCCAGTTGGCTGGATCGTGGTAACGCAGCAGGGCTTTATGCAGACGACGCTGCTTATCACCTTTCGGCACCACCACATCTTCACTCTTATAACCAATTTTACCCAACGGGTTTTTCCCGGTGTAATACATGGTTGTGGAGTTCGCCAACGGCGATGGATAGAAGTTCTGCACCTGATCCAGACGGAAACGACGTTGCTTCAGCCACAGCGCCAGATTCACCATATCTTCGTCACGCGTACCCGGGTGTGCGGAGATAAAATACGGGATCAGATACTGCTCTTTACCGGCCTGTTTAGAGTAGGTATCGAACAATTCCTTGAAGCGATCGTAGCTGCCCATCCCCGGCTTCATCATCTTCGACAGCGGGCCTTCTTCAGTATGCTCTGGCGCAATCTTCAGATAGCCGCCTACGTGATGGGTTGCCAGCTCTTTGATGTAGCGCGGGTCTTCCACCGCGATGTCATAGCGCACACCGGATGCGATAAGGATCTTTTTAATGCCTTTGAGATCACGCGCCCGGCGATAGAGGTTAATTGTCGGCTCATGATTGGTATCCATGTGCGGACAAATATCCGGATAGACGCATGACAGACGACGGCAGGTTTGCTCCGCACGCGGTGACTTACAGCGCAGCATATACATGTTCGCCGTTGGGCCGCCGAGATCGGAAATCACGCCGGTAAAGCCCGGGACAGTGTCGCGAATGGCTTCGATTTCATTGATGATCGAATCTTCAGAGCGACTCTGGATGATACGGCCTTCGTGCTCGGTTATCGAACAGAACGAGCAGCCACCAAAGCAACCACGCATGATGTTGATCGAGAAACGGATCATCTCATAGGCCGGAATACGGCTGTCGCCATACGCCGGATGCGGCACACGCTTGTACGGTAACGCAAAGACGCTATCCATCTCTTCGGTAGACAGCGGAATGGCTGGCGGATTGATCCAGATGTAGCGATCGCCATGCTTTTGCATTAGCGCACGCGCGCAGCCTGGATTGGTTTCGTGGTGCAGGATACGCGACGCATGCGCGTACAGCACTTTATCGCCCTTCACTTTTTCGAAGGACGGCAGCAGCACGTAGGTTTTTTCCCACGGTTTCGGACGCGGCGGCTGCACGGTGACCGCTTTCGCTTCCTGCTTTTTCGGTGCGACAGGTTTGTTGTCAGCACACGGCAGATCTTCACCGTAAGGATGCGGGATCGGGTCAATTTTTCCCGGCGTGTCGAGACGCGTGGAATCTACTCCACTCCAGCCCGGCAACGCTTCTTTAACCATAATCGCGGTGTTACGCACATCGCGGATCTGATCGATAGTCTCCCCCATCGCCAGACGATGCGCCACTTCCACCAGCGGACGTTCGCCGTTGCCGAACATCAGCATATCGGCTTTAGAATCCACCAAAACGGAGCGGCGAACGGTATCAGACCAGTAGTCGTAATGCGCGGTGCGGCGCAGGCTGGCCTCAATGCCGCCAAGAATAACCGGCACATCTTTCCATGCTTCTTTACAACGCTGGGTATAGACCAGCGTGGCACGGTCCGGGCGTTTACCCGCCACGTTGTCCGGCGTGTAGGCATCATCATGGCGCAGTCGGCGATCGGCGGTGTAACGATTGATCATCGAGTCCATGTTGCCTGCGGTCACACCAAAGAACAGGTTCGGTTTGCCCAAACGCATAAAATCGTCTTTGTTGTTCCAGTCCGGTTGGGCGATGATCCCCACGCGAAACCCCTGCGCTTCCAGCATACGGCCACAAATCGCCATACCAAAGCTTGGATGGTCGACGTAGGCATCGCCGGTAACCAGAATGATGTCGCAGCTATCCCAGCCAAGTTGGTCCATTTCGTCACGTGACATCGGCAAAAACGGTGCCGGGCCAAAACAGGCAGCCCAGTACTGCGGCCAGGAGAAAAGGTCTCTGTCCGGTTGGATCAGGGATATTGCGCTCATAGTGCTTCCAAAAATGGTAAAAAAATAATCAAAGGCCGGGGATTATACGCTGGATCAACAGGGGAAATGAAGGAGTATTGTGAAGATGTTAAATTTCATCTCTAAAGGCGCTTCGCTGGCCCGCGCTGCGGCTTTTTACCCTGTCCGTGCCGGATAAGACGAAACCGTCATCCGGCACGGGAATACACATTACGGCGCCGGGTTCACCAGGATCTGACCGATCGAGCCTCGATCCGCCATTTCCAGCGTCTGGCTGTTAAAGTAGAACGGGAAATGCGCCCAGGAAGGCTGACCGTAATAAACCAGTAACTCGACCTGACCATCTACCCAGACGGTATCTTTCCAGCCTCTGTCTTCCGGGAATGGCATCGCGCCGTTTACATTACGGATCAGGAACGAGACACCCTCAATATGGAAAGACTGCGGCATATCCGCCCGTACCGTCCAACGCTCCCAGGTACCCTGCTGCGCGGTAATATCCATGCGGTTGACGTCCCACAGTTGACCGTTGATCCCCGGATCGTCATCCAGACTGATATCACGGCTGCGAATCGGCGAACCGCTGAGGATCTCGGTTGGCAGCAGGCGCATTGGCAGGCTGTCAGTAACCAGCGGCAGGAGGCCGGTTGGTCGCAGAGTCAGCACCAGCGTGGAGATAAGAATACTCGATGGTTCAAAGAATCCACGGATCCTGTCGACAATGCTGGCCGCCTCGCCACAGGTAATAGAGACCTCATTACCGTTAGTCATATCCACCAGGATCTCACGACGTTCGCCTGGCGCCAGCGAGAGCTGTTTCAATGATACAGGCGCAGGTAAAAAGCCCTGATCGCTGGAAATCACATGCAGCGCACGGCCATCACTCATTTGCAGCTGGTAACGACGCGAGTTTGACGCGTTCAGCAAACGCAAGCGTACCCAGCCACGGGAGACTTCGACATAAGGACTTTGCGCCCCGTTGACCAGCAGCGTATCGCCAACAAAACCGCCGCTGCCAGGTTCGCTGTATTCCGGCGTACCAAAGTTGTCCAGACGCTTGTCCTGGATAATGATCGGAAAATCATCTACGCCGTAATGGTTGGGAATAGACAGGGATTTACTGACCTCATCTTCAACCAGCCACATCCCGGCAAGACCATTATAGACCTGCTGGGCAGTACGATTTGGCGTATTGGCGTGATACCACAGCGTGGCGGCATTCTGGCGGATCGGCAGCACTGGCGCCCAATCCGCATTAGGTGACATCATGCGCGCCGGGCCCCCCATCAGCGGACCAGGCACCTGTAATCCGGCGACGGTCATCGAGACATTTTCTGTCAGACGGTTGCTGTAGATAAGCTTGACGTCATCCCCTTTCCAGACGCGGATTGTCGGTCCCAGGTAGCGGCCGTTAATCCCCCAGACAGGCGCGCGTGTGCCTTGTGTAAATGACCAATGTGCGCGTTGCAGCGTCATAAATAACGGCTGCCCCCGACGAGACTCCAGCAGTGGAGGCACAGGTAACGGTTGTTGCTGACCGGCAGCATTAGCCTTCAGCGGAACAGCACCTGCACACAGTGCGATCCCCGATGCCTGAATGAACTGACGCCGACTGAATGACATATAAACTCCATGAAAAACTGGCGATTAACACGCAGGAAATCTTTTCCTGTAAAAAAACCGAATTGCGCGGATTAAACCTTACCGGCGGCTTCCCGCTCTGCAACTTCTTTATCGAGCTCTGCGATTTTTTGTTCCATCAGCGTGCGGCAATGCGCTGCCAGTTCACGAACCTGATCTTTACCAAAATGGCTAATATCCACCGGCGGCAACATCTCTACAATCGCCAAACCGTTATTGAGCCGGTTGAGTTTTATTTTGTTTGAGGTTGTTGAAACGCACACCGGAATAACCGGGACGCCCGCCGCAATCGCCGCATGAAACGCGCCGGTTTTAAACGGCAGCAGACCACGGCCGCGGCTGCGCGTCCCTTCCGGGAACATCCAGATAGAAATACGACGTTTTTTGAAATGGTTCACCACGGCTGCGATGGTGCTGTGCGCTTTAGCACGGTTGTTTCTGTCGATCAACAGGTTACCGGTTAACCAGTACAGCTGCCCGAAGAACGGGATCCACAGCAGGCTTTTTTTACCCACCGTTACCGTCGGCGGCTGAACGATATTCGAAGCAGTAACCATGTCATAGTTGTTCTGGTGGTTACAAATATAGATAGCATTACCATAATTCTGCGCGTCTGCCGGCATGCGGCACTCGACCTTCAGGCCATAAAGGGGAGCCAGGCGGCCAAACATATGACCGAACGTTGCGACGTGTTTTGGATTCCGTGGGCTGAACAGACAGTATATACAACCGAAAATACAGACCAGAATGCAGTAAATAACAGTAATGATTAAACGAAAAATATATAACATAACAACCTCTAAGGCCTAAGAGCCTGGCATTTTACGTCACCGGATACATAACTCTGCATCAGGTTAGGGCTTTGTTAAGGCGGCTCTCTGGAAAAGCGTATTGTTAATCGCAACGCACGAATAAACAACGGTTTTACGGGAAATTTTAACGTTGGCTCTCCCTGAGCGAAAGCAGGGAGAGCCGGGCAGTCGCGTTATTCTTCGCTGTCGCCCTGACTGGCGCGTCGAGGCGAGTCAATTTCAATGCGATCGATACGCTGTAGACCACGCATCAGCGTGCCGCGACGACCACGTTCGCCGGTCACTTTCTGCAACTCTTCAGGACGCAGTTTAATTTTGCGCTTACCGACGTGGATAGTCAGCGTGCTCTGTGGCGGCAGCACATAGAGCAGCGCCAGGCCATCTTCGCCTTTCGCCGCTTCTGCTGAAGGGATATTGATAATCTTGTTCCCTTTGCCTTTCGACAGTTGCGGCAAATCGCTCACCGGGAACATCAACATGCGACCTGCCTGGGTAATGGCCAGCAGCATATCGGTTTCATCTTCAATCACCACAGGAGGCATGACATGCGCATTTTCTGGCAGCGTAATCAATGCCTTACCCGCACGGTTACGCGCCACCAGGTCATTGAAGGTACAGACAAAACCGTAGCCCGCATCGGATGCCATCAGCAGTTTCTGATCGTCACCTTCCATCAGCATATGCTCAACCGTCGCGCCCGGCGGCAGCGTGAGCTTACCGGTTAATGGTTCGCCCTGGCCACGTGCCGACGGCAGCGTAATCGGGTCGATAGCGTAGCTGCGTCCGGTCGAGTCAACGAACACCACCGGCTGGTTGCTCTTACCCTTCACTGCAGATTTAAAGCTGTCGCCCGCTTTATAGCTTAATCCTGGCGCATCAATGTCGTGGCCTTTGGCGCTACGCACCCAACCACTCTGGGACAATACAATAGTCACCGGCTCAGACGGCAGCATGTCGTGCTCGCTCATCGCCTTCGCTTCTTCGCGTTCCTGCAGTGGGGAGCGGCGATCGTCGCCATAGGCCTCGGCATCGGCCTGCAGCTCTTTCTTCAGCAGGTTATTCATTTTACGCTCGGAAGCGAGAATGGCCTGCAGTTGATCGCGCTCTTTCGCCAGCTCATCCTGCTCACCGCGGATTTTCATCTCTTCGAGTTTGGCAAGGTGGCGCAATTTCAGCTCAAGGATAGCTTCAGCCTGCGTTTCAGAAATGCCAAACCGCGACATCAGCTCAGGCTTAGGTTCATCTTCATGACGAATAATCTCGATCACTTCGTCAATGTTGAGGAACGCCACCAGCAAACCTTCAAGGATATGCAGGCGCTTAAGCACTTTTTCCAGACGATAATTCAGGCGACGACGCACGGTATCACGGCGGAACGCCAGCCATTCGGTGAGGATCTCCAGCAGGTTTTTCACCGCCGGGCGACCGTCGAGGCCGATCATGTTCAGGTTGATACGGTAGCTTTTTTCCAGATCGGTGGTGGCAAACAGGTGGTTCATCACCTGTTCCATATCCACGCGATTGGAGCGCGGGACAATCACCAGACGGGTCGGGTTTTCGTGATCCGATTCGTCACGCAGGTCGTCAACCATCGGCAGCTTTTTATTGCGCATTTGAGCAGCGATCTGCTCCAGCACTTTTGCCCCGGAAACCTGATGCGGCAGCGCGGAAATCACTACTGCGCCGTCTTCTTTGGTCCATACCGCGCGCATACGCACGGAGCCGCGTCCGTTTTCGTAAATCTTACGAATTTCCGCACGCGAAGTAATAATCTCGGCTTCGGTCGGGTAATCCGGCCCTTGCACAATATCCAGCAGCTGATCGAGCGTTGTTTTCGGCTGCTCAATCAGCGTAATCGCCGCTTTCGCAACTTCACGCAGGTTATGCGGTGGGATGTCCGTCGCCATCCCAACGGCAATACCGGTCGTACCATTCAGCAGAATATTTGGCAGACGCGCAGGCAGCATCTTTGGCTCCTGCATAGTGCCGTCGAAGTTTGGCACCCAGTCCGACGTTCCCTGGCCGAGCTCACCCAGCAGGACTTCCGCATATTTAGACAGACGGGATTCGGTATAACGCATCGCCGCGAAGGATTTGGGATCGTCCGGCGCCCCCCAGTTCCCCTGCCCGTCAACCAGCGGATAACGGTAAGAGAACGGCTGCGCCATCAGTACCATCGCTTCATAGCAGGCGCTGTCGCCATGTGGGTGGTATTTACCCAGCACGTCACCGACAGTACGGGCGGATTTTTTAAATTTGGCGCTGGCATTCAGCCCCAGTTCGGACATTGCATACACAATGCGACGCTGAACGGGTTTCAAACCATCGCCAATAAATGGCAACGCCCTGTCCATGATGACGTACATGGAGTAGTTCAGATAGGCGTTTTCCGTGAATTCATGCAGCGCCAGGCGCTCTGCCATATCGCTCATTAATCGTGGTTCCTCAACTTTGTACCCCTCTATTGAAGGGCAATATTGCCGCAGATACTACCCTATCTGGCGTGTTGAGTCACAAAGAAAAGGGCCAGATATGCGGCAGTATCGCCATCACAAGCAGAGAGAAGGCAGGCTATTTTTTCTATTAGCGCTTCCTTTTACGATTAAATAATAAACTAAATTTGCGACTTAATTTGATTGATGGCAGGTTATTTTATCCGTTTTATCATTACGCTTCTTCCTGAGTAAAAACCTCCTTAAGGAAAAATAAATGAGCAACCTTATTTATTTAACGCTTGAGGGTGATATTCAGGGACCGATTTCTGCAGGCTGTAACTCGCAGGCCTCCGTGGGCAATCGCTATCAGTCAGCGCATGAAGATAGTATCTTTGTCTTCAGCCTGACGCAGGCGCAAAGCAGCATACAAGGCGGCGTTAAGCACCTCGGCCTGCGCTTTTGCAAACTCCTGGATAAAAGCTCTCCGTTATTCTGCAATGCTATTAATAATAATGAACGTCTTAAAATGACGTTTGATATATACCGCATCAATCGATACGGTCGCATGGAAAAATATTACTTAATCGAACTTCGTGGGGCGACGGTGCAGGCTATTCACCAGGAGTCCAAGATAAATGATATGGATTATGAATATATATCGATAGATTACGATCATATTCTGTGTCGTCATCTGATTGCCTGCACCGAGTTTGATTACCTGCTGACACCGGAAAATTACGATCGGCTTTTCCCGGTGGTGCAAAAGAGCATTTTGCCCGCAGAGCAGCCGGTGCGTAAGGTGACGCTGGTACTGGGGATATTCTTCGACGGTACCGGCAATAACGCCGTGAATACCCGCAACATGCTTGAGGCGCTCACCGCGCAGCATTTTGATATTGAGAGTCCGGATGCCCAAAGCATTCTTGCCAGAAATGCACGGGAGAAGATGGGGATCAGCGGGGCTGGAGCGACCAGCTATCTGGGGTATTACACGAATATTCACTGGTTGAATGAGTTATATCAGTGGCAATTTCCTGCAGACAGCAGTTATGTACAAAACAGACTGTATGTAGAAGGAATTGGTACCCGGGCGGGTGAACCCGATAACCCGATAGGTCTGGGACTGGGCACCGCAGAAACCGGGATTATTGCCAAAACCGATGATGCGGTGGCGCAACTGGGCGCAGCGATAAAAAAGGCACTGAAACAACTGGAAGGAAAATTTAAAGTCGAGGCGTTGCTGTTCGATATCTTCGGCTTCAGCCGCGGCGCAGCCGCAGCCCGCCACTTCGCTAACCGTGTCCAGGCGGAAGATCAGGCCATTATCAACGCCATTTCAGCGGGCATGGGCAAAATTAGCTATCGCGGAACTCCGGCTGGCAACACCCGTTTTCTCGGCATCATGGACACCGTGGCGGCTGTCGGTACGGTAACCAACGGACTCGACCCACACAGCGCCGACACCGGCAACGTTACCCTCCGGCTGCGTCCGGGCGTGGCGCAAAAGGTGTTTCATCTTACCGCCCGGAACGAGTGCCGCTACAACTTCGCCCTTAACAGCGTGGCCCCCGCCTGGCCAGAGCTGGCGCTTCCCGGCGTGCACTCCGATATCGGCGGCGGCTATTTGCCGCAACTACGCGAAGACCTCTTTCTCACCCGTCCGCAGGTGGAAACCCAGCCGCAGAGCCAGCCCGGGGCGCAGTCTCACATATACGCGCAGACGATGGCGCAACTGCGTGTGCTCGAACATTCACCGGCTATCATGCCCATTATACGCACCCATGAGATCATCCCGGAGGTCTGGGAGGACCCGCGGGTGCCTACTGACCGTTACAGCCAGCCACAGAAACGCACCTTTGCCGCCCTGACGTTGCGCCAGCGGACGGTCTTTTTCGACTGGTCGAAGGTAGCGTTGCGGGTGATGGTCGATGCGGCGGTTGAGGCCGGGGCGTTACTGTCGGACGTCGATAAAATTCAGAGACACGCCCTACCGGATGCGCTAAAGCCGTTGTGCGAACAAGCCCGGGAAATGGGAAAAGCAGCCCGTCAGCACAGAAGCACCGCCGGCTTTACGCCTGAAGAGGTGGATCGGATTGCCGGCCGCTATATCCACTGCTCAGCCCACTGGAATGCAGTGGAGCTCAAACAGAGCGGGGAGTTACAGGGTGGAGCATCAGCCTCGGAAACCGTCAGCTTTGTCAACCGGCCGGACGCTAACTGGATCAGAACCATTTACAACATGGATGGAAATAAACGATGAAAATATCTTACGCCCTGGCGCTTGCCCTGTTCCTGGCCGCTGCAGGCTGCAGCCCACATCAGTCTCACCCTTTACAGTCAAAACAGGCCGCCAGCGGCGACTGGACCCTACCTTACGGTAAGTGGATCTTCGCTTTTATCACCCCCTATGAATTACCCTCAATGGTCAACCACGCAAGAGTTATCGACACCGATGGTTATCTGTATACGTTTAATACGCTTGACCAGGCTTCTCCCGACCCTGATTCCGTCAAAGAATGGGCTGAAAACGCGCATGGTTTTGGCGATCAGTTCAACAAAGTCAACAAGCCCCCACAGTACATTGTCTTCTGCTGGGATTCCTATATTGACCAGCAGACCTATGAAACCAGCGCCGTCTTCGGCCCCGAAACCTGGCAGAGGATGAAAACACCTGCCGATCATACCTGGTATGGCGAGACCGTCTGGTACGACAGTATGGTGTTTGGCCTGTCTCCCGGCGGCAAGGTCAAAATCTGGTTTTCCGATGTCGCCGGACGCCCCAGCCTGCCGGTCACGCCCCTGAAACAAACAACCCGCTCCGGCAAGGACCTGACCCTGTGTAAAGACTACGTCGTCCCGGGCGGCAGTTTTACCTTCCTCCCGTCAACGCAGGCATTTATCAACGGTAAAACCTACCCCTATGGCAACTGGGATTAAGAGGGATGAAAATGCGCAAACTACTGATACTTGCCCTGTTACTGGCCGCTGCAGGCTGCAGCCCACATCAGTCTCACCCTTTACAGTCAAAACAGGCCGCCAGCGGGGATTGGACTCTACCTTACGGTAAGTGGAATTTTTCTTTTATCACCCCCTATGAGTTGCCAGCAGAAGCGCTTCATGTCCGGGTGATCGATACCGATGGTTACTTGTATACCTTTAACACGCTTGACCCAACCTCTCGTGACTCTGAATCCGTGGACAAGTGGACTGATGTGATCTTTGGCGGCAGCGTTAATTTCAACAAAGTCAAAAAACCTCCGCAGTACATTGTCTTCTGCTGGGATTCCTATATTGACCAGCAGACCTATGAAACTAGCGCCGTCTTCGGCCCCGAAACCTGGCTGAGGATGAAAACACCTGCCGATCATACCTGGTATGGCGAGACCGTCTGGTACGACAGTATGGTGTTTGGCCTGTCTCCCGGCGGCAAGGTCAAAATCTGGTTTTCCGATGTCGCCGGACGCCCCAGCCTGCCGGTCACGCCCCTGAAACTGACAACCCGCTCCGGCAAGGACCTGACCCTGTGTAAAGACTACGTCGTCCCGGGCGGCAGTTTTACCTTCCTCCCGTCAACGCAGGCATTTATCAACGGTAAAACCTACCCCTATGGCAACTGGGATTAAGACTAGCTCTAAGAAAAGGGCCGCGAATGCGGCCCTGATGGGGATTATTTAGCAACTTTGCTAATCTGTTTCACGTCGATTTCAACGGAGTTCCAGTCTTTATCCACTTCGCCCTGGATCTCAACCACATCCTGCGGCGTTACGGTTACGCCGTTCCAGCGCTTATGGTCAATATCCACATTCACCGTGCCGGTCGCATCTTTAAACACATACAGATCGTCGGAAATACGCTCAACGATGTTCCCACGCAGGGTAACCCACGCGTCATCACGCAGCGATTTAGCACTTGCTACCGTCGTGATGCTGCCGTTCGGGCCAACAAACCCACCGCTTTGGCTTTGTGTGGTCGTCGTTGGCCCAGAGAAGCCGCCCTGTTGCGCTGCCAGAACAGGTGCGGAACACAGTGCCATTACGGCAACCAGTGCTGCTAATTTTTTCATCGTCATGTCTCCCTTTCATGTTGGTTTACGACTATTAAATAAGTTAATCCTTAACAAGTTCTTAAGGAAAAAAAGATTCTTTTTTGCTGTACAGATGCGGCGGCGACAAGGTTTACTGACGGCAAAGAGAGTTATCGCAGGGAAGAATATATGCGCATTTTACTGGTTGAAGATGATACGTTGATCGGCGATGGCCTTAAAACCGGTCTGAGTAAAATGGGTTTTAGCATCGACTGGTTTACCGAAGGACGTCAGGGGAAAGAAGCACTCTACAGTGCCCCGTATGATGCGGTAATCCTCGACCTGACGCTGCCAGGCATAGACGGACGAGACATCCTGCGCGAGTGGCGAGCCAACGGGAAGCAGGAACCGGTGCTGATTCTGACCGCCCGCGACGCGCTGGCGGAACGCGTTGAAGGCTTACGTCTGGGCGCGGACGACTATCTGTGTAAGCCCTTCGCGTTGATCGAAGTTGCCGCCAGGCTGGAGGCGCTGGTGCGTCGTGCCAGCGGCCAGGCCAGCAACACATTGCGCCATGGCGAGGTGACGCTCGATCCCGGCGCGCTGGTCGCCACGGCGGCGGGCGAACCTTTGTCTCTTAAGCCCAAAGAGTTCGCGCTGTTGGAGCTGCTTATGCGCAACAAGGGCCGCGTCCTGCCCCGTAAACTGATTGAGGAAAAACTGTATACCTGGGACGAAAACGTCTCCAGCAATGCGGTTGAAGTACACGTCCATCACTTACGCCGTAAGCTCGGCAGCGACTTTATCCGTACCGTGCATGGCATTGGCTACACCCTGGGTGACGCATGAAATTCGCACAACGCCTCAGCCTGCGCGTCAGGCTAACGCTTATCTTCATGATTTTGGTTTTAGTGACCTGGCTGATTTCCAGCTTTGTCGCCTGGAAGCAAACCACCGATAACGTGAATGAGATGTTCGACACGCAGCAAATGCTGTTCGCCAAGCGTCTTGTCACGCTGGATCTTGATGAACTCAAAGCCTCTGAACGTATCGCGCATACCCCGAAAAAATTCAAACATGGTCATATTGACGACGATGTACTGACCTTTGCGGCCTACACGCCAGAAGGGAAAATGGTTCTTCACGATGGCGACAATGGCCAGTACATTCCCTATAGCTATCGCCGGGAAGGTTTTGACGATGGCTATCTGAATGGCGACAACGATAAATGGCGTTTTGTGTGGCTGACTTCCGCAGATAAAAAGTATCGAATTGTTGTCGGCCAGGAATGGGAATATCGTGAAGATATGGCTTTAGCGATTGTGACAGCGCAATTGGTGCCGTGGTTGGTCGCTCTGCCGCTGATGCTGTTGATCCTGATTGTGTTGTTAAGTCTTGAACTTAAGCCACTGAAAAAACTGGCGCAGGCGCTACGTTTACGCGACCCGGAATCAGAAGAACCGCTCAGTTTGAAAGGCATTCCTGGCGAGGTTCGCCCGCTGGTTGAATCACTCAACCAACTCTTCACCCGTATTCATACCACCATGGTACGTGAACGGCGCTTTACTTCAGATGCCGCTCACGAGCTGCGTAGTCCGCTGACGGCGCTGAAAGTGCAAACCGAAGTGGCGCAACTGTCTGACGATGACCCGCAGGCACGGCAAAAAGCCTTAATGCAGATGCAGGCCGGGATCGATCGCGCCACGCGTCTGGTCGATCAGTTACTGACGCTTTCGCGCCTTGACTCCCTCGACAATCTTCAGGATGTGGCGGAAATCTCGCTGGAGGAGTTGCTGCAATCTTCGGTGATGGATATCTACCATTCGGCCCAGCAGGCGCATATTGACGTACGTTTGCAGATTAACGCGCATGGCATCACATGTACCGGGCAACCGCTGTTACTCAGCCTGATGGTGCGAAATCTGCTGGATAATGCGATTCGCTATAGTCCCCAGGGAAGCATTGTGGAAGTGACGCTCAACGCCCGCAATTTTAGCGTCAAAGATAATGGTCCTGGTATTGCGCCGGAAGTTCTGATGCACATTGGAGAACGCTTTTATCGCCCACCAGGGCAAAGCGTGACCGGCAGTGGTCTGGGGTTGTCGATTGTCCGTCGCATCGCGTCCTTACACAGAATGTCAGCCTCGTTTGGCAATGCTCCGCAAGGTGGCTTTGAAGCTAAAATCAGTTGGTAACTGCGTTATTATTGCGCAGCCAGCAAAAGACTTTGCACATTTTGCTAATTTCACCGTACCGATCATCAGCGTAGAATCGGCCTCAAACGTTATTCTTTGAGGACACAAAATGAGCAATATCCTGATTATCAACGGTGCGAAAAAATTCGGCCATTCTAATGGGCAATTGAATGACACCCTGACCGAGGTCGCGGACGGTATCCTGCGCGACCTCGGGCATGATGTTAGAGTCGTACGCGCTGACAGCGATTATGACGTGCAGGCAGAAGTGCAGAACTTCGTCTGGGCAGACGCCGTTATCTGGCAGATGCCGGGTTGGTGGATGGGCGCGCCGTGGACGGTGAAGAAATACATTGATGACGTGTTCACTGCCGGGCACGGTACGCTGTACGCCAGCGATGGTCGCACGCGTTCAGATGCGTCAAAAAAATACGGTTCCGGCGGACTGATTCAGGGCAAAAAATACATGCTGTCTCTGACCTGGAACGCACCGATGGAAGCCTTCACTGAAAAAGACCAGTTCTTCCATGGCGTGGGGGTTGATGGCGTTTATCTCCCGTTCCATAAAGCAAACCAGTTCCTGGGAATGGAAGCGCTGCCGACCTTTATCACCAATGATGTGATTAAAATGCCGGATGTCCCGCGTTATATCGCAGAATATCGCAAGCATCTGAACGAAATTTTTGGTTAACTGGTAATCTGGAATTAGAAGGAGTTAACCATGCTTACCGTTATTGCAGAAATCCGTACACGTCCAGGTCAACATCACCGCCAGGCGGTACTGGATCAGTTCGCTAAAATCGTTCCGACCGTACTGAAAGAAGAAGGCTGCCACGGCTACGCGCCGATGGTCGATCATGCTGCTGGCGTCAGTTTTCAGACGACAGCCCCGGATTCTATCGTCATGATTGAACAGTGGGAAAGCATCGCCCATCTTGAAGCGCATTTGCAGACCCCGCATATGAAAGCCTACAGCGAAGCCGTCAAAGGCGATGTGCTGGAGATGAATATTCGTATTCTGAAGCCGGGCATTTAAGTTTGTCGATTTGCCGGATAAGGCGTTTACGCCGCCATCCGGCATTTAAGGATCGATTACCCTTCGAGATCCGCCAGGTCGCCTTTCTCCTGCAACCAGTTACGACGATCTTCAGAACGCTTCTTGGCCAGCAGCATATCCATTACCGCGTTGGTGCGCTGATCGTCTTCATCATCAATGATGAGCTGCACCAGGCGGCGCGTGTTCGGATCCAGCGTGGTTTCGCGCAGCTGCATCGGGTTCATTTCGCCCAGACCTTTAAAGCGCTGCACGTTCGGCTTGCCTTTCTTGCGTTTTAGCTGCTCCAGTACGCCCGCTTTTTCTTCTTCCGTCAGCGCGTAATACACCTCTTTACCGAGGTCGATACGGTATAACGGCGGCAGCGCCACGTAGACGTGACCGTGTTTCACCAGCGTGCGGAAGTGTTTCACAAACAGTGCGCACAGCAGCGTGGCGATGTGCAAACCATCGGAGTCCGCATCCGCCAGAATACAGATCTTGCCGTATCGCAGCTGGCTCAGATCGTCGCTGTCCGGATCGATACCGATCGCCACCGAAATATCGTGAACTTCCTGCGAGGCCAGCACTTCATCGGAAGAGACTTCCCAGGTATTGAGGATCTTACCTTTGAGCGGCATGATCGCCTGGTACTCACGATCGCGCGCCTGTTTGGCCGATCCGCCCGCAGAGTCACCTTCGACAAGGAACAGTTCGGTGCGATTGAGATCCTGTGCGGTACAGTCCGCCAGCTTCCCTGGCAGCGCCGGACCGCTGGTCAGCTTTTTACGCACCACTTTTTTCGCCGCGCGCAGGCGACGCTGGGCGCTGGAAATCGCCATCTCAGCCAGCAGTTCGGCTGACTGCACGTTCTGGTTCAGCCACAGGCTGAAAGCATCTTTCACCACGCCAGAGACAAATGCCGCGCACTGGCGCGAGGAGAGGCGCTCTTTGGTTTGCCCGGCAAACTGCGGATCCTGCATTTTCACCGACAGCACGTAGGCGCAGCGATCCCAAATATCTTCCGCCGACAGCTTCACGCCGCGCGGCAGGATATTGCGGTATTCGCAGAACTCGCGCATCGCATCCAGCAGGCCCTGACGCAGACCGTTAACATGCGTACCGCCCTGCATGGTTGGGATCAGGTTTACATAGCTTTCGGTCAACAGCTCGCCGCCTTCCGGCAGCCAGAGCAACGCCCAGTCAACGGTCTCTGTCTCACCGCTAAAATTACCGATAAACGGTTTTTCAGGCAGCGTCGGCAGGCCATTCACCGCTTCGCTCAGATAATCATTCAGACCATCCTGGTAGCACCAGCGCTGTTCGCTATTGTTGACCTCATCTTTAAAAGTGATCTCAACACCCGGACACAATACCGCTTTAGCTTTCAGTACGTGCGTTAAGCGCGAAACGGAAAAACGCGGGCTGTCGAAGAAGGTTTCATCCGGCCAGAAGTGCACGCTGGTTCCGGTATTGCGTTTACCGCAGGTCCCGACAACCTGTAAATCCTGCACCTTATCGCCGTTCTCAAACGCGATGTTGTACACCTGTCCGTCGCGACGTACGTTCACTTCCACACGCTTCGACAGGGCATTGACCACAGAGATCCCCACCCCATGCAAACCACCAGAGAACTGATAGTTCTTATTGGAGAACTTACCACCCGCATGTAAACGGCAGAGGATCAACTCAACCGCCGGAACACCTTCTTCAGGGTGAATGTCTACTGGCATGCCGCGGCCATCATCAATGACTTCCAGAGATTGGTCGGCATGTAAGATCACGTCCACACGTTTTGCGTGGCCCGCCAGTGCTTCATCCACACTGTTATCAATCACTTCCTGCCCAAGGTGGTTCGGACGGGTTGTATCGGTGTACATCCCCGGGCGACGGCGTACCGGCTCAAGCCCAGTGAGTACCTCAATGGCATCAGCGTTATAAGTTTGCGTCATGGTTTAAATAAGCAATTCGAATTGATCGTCAGAAACTGTGCAGTCCAAGAAAATCGACAATCTGGTTGAAATAATCTTCGAAGCCCGTGAATGCGTGGTTTCCGCCCTCAGTCACTGTCTGACGGCAGGAGGCGTAATACGCCACCGCCTGGCGGTAGTCCAACACTTCATCGCCCGTTTGTTGGAGCAGCCAGATTAAATCCGGCGCTTCCAGCGGGTCAATCTGCATGACTTTAAGATCGTAAATATGGCGTGACTCTAGCACATATTGCTGCCCCGTGTAGGGGTTCTCGTTTTGACCGAGATAGTCGACCAGCAGTTCATAAGGCCGGACCGCCGGATTCACCACCACCGCTGGCAGCATAAAACATTGTGACAGCCAGGTGGCGTAATAGCCGCCCAACGAGGAACCGACAATCCCCAGCGACTCGCCGCCATGCTCAAGAACGATCGATTCCAGCATCTCTGCGGCCTGAGCAGGATACGGCGGCAGCTGCGGTACGATCATCTCAACGTGCGGATGGTGTTCCGCCAGCCAGCTTTTCAGCAAACATGCCTTCGCCGAACGAGGAGAACTGTTAAATCCGTGGAGATAGAGAAGTGTAGACATCAGTAGCCTTCTGAAGCGGTATCAGGGTGGAACCGATTACCCTGCAGACGACACACCTGAGTCTGCAACGTACCGTCAGCAAATAGCTCCAGCGTACGCCAACCGGGGCTGATGGTATCTAACGTGAAATTAGAACAATGCGGCTTAAACTGCACGCAGGTCGACGGCGTCGCCAACAGGCGGCGACCGTTCCAGTCCAGATCCAGTTCCTGATGAATATGCCCGCAGAGCAGATACTTCGCGCGCGGGTAGTTCACCAGCACGTTGTCCAGTTCGGCGGCATTGCGCAGACTGTGCTGATCGAGCCAGCTGCAGCCCGCAGGCAGAGGATGATGATGCAGAAGCAGCAAAGTATTGCGTTCAGGCGCATCGGCGAGTTTACGCTCCAGCCATTCGAGCTGAAATTCGCTTAACTCGCCGTGGGGAACGCCAAACACCTGACTGTCCAGCAACAAGATTTGCCACTGTTCGCCAATGAAGACGCGCTTAGCCGGGGAAATGCCAGCTTCCTGCAGCGCGCTGTACATTGCAGGCTGAAAATCATGATTACCCGGGAGCCAAACGCAGGGCGCACGAAAACTTGCGATGCCCTCAGCAAAATGCTGATAAGCCGCAGCGGATTGATCCTGCGCCAAATCGCCAGTCGCGACGATCAGATCGTACTCTGGCGACTCAGCATGTATTGCATCCAGTACGGATTGATAACTGTCCCAGGTGTTCACACCCAGCAGCGTCTCATGCTTTTCGGCAAACAGGTGAGTGTCTGTAATTTGTAAGATCCTGACTCTGGCCTCACCAGCCAAAGGAAGGGTTAACAGGCTTTCCAAATGGTGTCCTTAGGTTTCACGACGCTAATAAACCGGAATCGCCATCGCTCCATGTGCTAAACAGTACCGTAACCAGTCGGCCAGAAACTGGTTAATTTGATGCTTTTCGTCGCGTTGATGCAACTTTTTATTTGGATAATCATACCGCGCTTTGAAGCGAAAGATCTGCTGACTTGAACACACTTCAGCGACCCTCGCATCATGATACAGACGCACGGTTAACGACGGCAGGCTCCAGTAAGTCACAGCCGGTGCCGTTTGTTCGATCGCGACAAGCGTAGTGTATCGGGTCGATTCAACGATCGTTAACCGATATTGTGCGTTTGCCACCTGATAGCTCACTGTTTCGCCGGCTGCGTCATTACGCGGCAACAGGCGGCGCAATTGCGAATAATTGGTTTCGCACAGGCGCATCATTTCAGGGAAGTCAGGTGTGTAACGCTTCATTTTTTCCACTCAGTTTTTAACTCTTGATAGTGCAGCTGTAACCATTGCAAGGCGATGACAGAAGCCGCGTTGTCGATTATCCCCTCTTCTACCCATTGATAAGCCTGTTCCCGGCTCACCACATGAACACGAATATCTTCGTTTTCATCAGCCAGACCATGAATTCCGCTCGCGGTCGTGGCGTCCACTTCACCCACCATAATCGATGAGCGTTCGCTCGTGCCTCCCGGGCTTGCCAGATAACTTAGCACCGGTTTTACGCGTTTAACGTTAAGCCCAGCTTCTTCCATCGCTTCACGGCGCGCGACATCTTCAACACTCTCGCCTTCTTCGATCATCCCGGCCACCATTTCCAGTAGCCATGGGCTGGCGCTGGTATCAAACGCCGCGATGCGGATCTGCTCGACCAGCACAACTTCGTCCCGCTCAGGGTCAAAGGGTAGCAAGACTGCCGCGTGTCCGCGCTCAAAAATTTCGCGCTTTACCTCACCGCTCATCCCACCGTTAAACAGGCGATGGCGGAATCGATAAAGATCCAGTGAAAAAAATCCGCGGTATAGCGTTTCTCGTGCAATAATTTCTACATCATTTTTAGTGAAAGTCATTGGCAAGTTGTCTGGTTTACGCATTGTGCTGTCCTGAAACCAATAGTGTTTAAAATGTGAATTTCAAGGTCGTTTGACTGATGTTTCAACGCCCTTGTGTTAAATTGATGCAAATTAACGCCGTATGGCACGTAACGCCAACTTTTTGCAGTGGCGGATTCTGCTAGAATCAGCAAATATTTTTACAATTTGATCAGCGCTAAATACTGCTTCACAACAAGGAATGCAAATGAAGAAATTGCTCCCCATCCTTATCGGCCTGAGCCTGTCGGGGTTCAGTACTCTGAGCCAGGCAGAAAACCTGATGCAGGTTTATCAGCAAGCACGCCTGAGCAACCCGGAATTGCGTAAATCCGCCGCCGATCGCGATGCTGCATTCGAAAAAATTAACGAAGCGCGTAGCCCATTACTGCCGCAACTGGGATTAGGTGCCGATTACACCTACAGCAATGGCTACCGTGATGCAAATGGCGTCAACTCCAACGCCACCAGCGCATCTCTGCAGTTAACTCAGTCCATTTTTGATATGTCAAAATGGCGTGCCCTGACGCTGCAAGAAAAATCAGCGGGCATCCAGGACGTGACCTATCAGACCGATCAGCAAACGCTGATCCTGAATACCGCCACCGCCTATTTTAACGTACTGAACGCGATTGACGTGCTGTCTTACACCCAGGCACAGAAAGATGCGGTTTACCGTCAGTTAGATCAGACCACTCAGCGTTTTAACGTTGGCCTGGTCGCTATCACTGACGTGCAGAACGCCCGTTCACAATACGATACCGTGCTGGCAAACGAAGTTACCGCGCGCAACAATCTGGATAACGCGGTGGAACAGCTGCGTCAGGTAACCGGTAACTACTACCCGGAACTGGCTTCGCTGAACGTTGATGGTTTTAAAACCAACAAACCGCAGGCGGTGAACGCACTGCTGAAAGAAGCGGAAAACCGCAACCTGACCTTATTGCAGGCACGTTTAAGCCAGGATCTGGCGCGTGAACAGATCCGCCTGGCGCAGGACGGTCATTTACCAACTCTGGACCTGACCGCATCTACTGGCGTATCTGACACCTCTTACAACGGTTCCAAAACTAACAATAACGCCCAGTATGACGACAGCAACATGGGCCAGAACAAAATCGGTCTGACCTTCTCTCTGCCTATTTATCAGGGTGGAATGGTTAACTCGCAGGTGAAACAAGCACAGTACAATTTTGTTGGCGCAAGTGAACAACTGGAAAGCGCACACCGCAGCGTAGTGCAGACCGTTCGTTCTTCGTTTAACAACATTAATGCGTCCATCAGTAGCATCAACGCGTACAAACAAGCGGTTGTTTCTGCGCAAAGTTCTTTGGATGCAATGGAAGCCGGTTATTCCGTTGGTACACGTACCATCGTGGATGTATTGGATGCCACTACCACGCTGTACAACGCTAAGCAACAGCTGGCTAATGCGCGTTATACCTATCTTATCAATCAGTTAAACGTTAAATCCGCGCTCGGTACGCTGAACGAGCAGGATCTTGTGGCCCTGAACAATACGCTGGGTAAACCGGTATCCACTACCCCGGATACCATCGCCCCGCAAAACGCGCAGCAAGACGCCGCAGCGGATGGTTATACGTCCAACAGCACGACGCCGGCGGCGCAGCCGACAGCAGCACGTACAACCAGCAGCAACGGCACCAACCCGTTCCGTAATTGATGCTGATGACGGGGCTTCGGCCCCGTCTGAACGTAAGACAACGTAAAGATCCGCCCCTTCCTACGCATTCTCGCCTCTTCCCGCTTCAATTTCGACCAGTCATCCTCTATTCTGAGCAGTATTTACCACTGGGTCCTGGAAGACATAAATGAAACGGACAAAATCGATACATCACGCCTCGTTCCGCAAAAGCTGGAGCGCACGCCACCTGACTCCTGTCGCCCTGGCAGTTACCGCTGTGTTTATGCTCGCGGGCTGTGAAAAGAGCGACGAAACGGTTTCGCTTTATCAAAACGCGGACGACTGCTCGGCAGCGAATCCGGGTAAAAGCGCCGAATGTACTACCGCGTTCAACAATGCGCTGAAAGAAGCGGAACGCACCGCGCCAAAATATGCCACTCGAGAAGACTGTATCGCCGAATTCGGCGAAGGCCAGTGCCAACAGGCACCTGCGCAAGCGGGTATGGCGCCGACCGGCGAAGGCCAGGCTCAGGCGCAGAACCAAAGCAGCGGCAGCTTCTGGATGCCGCTGATGGCAGGCTACATGATGGGCCGACTGATGGGCGGCGGTATGGGCGCGCAGCAACCGCTGTTCAGCTCGAAAAATCCGGCCAGCCCAGCATACGGCAAATACACTGATGCCAGCGGTAAAAACTACGGTGCAGCGACGCCGGGTCGTACCATGACCGTGCCGAAAACCGCCATGGCGCCGAAACCAGCCACCACCACTACCGTCACCCGCGGCGGATTTGGCGAATCTGTGGCTAAACAGAGCACTATGCAGCGTAGCGCCAGCGGCACCACCACACGTTCAATGGGCGGCTGATGGTCATGGAAAGAGTCAGTATTGTTGAGCGCCCGGACTGGCGCGATAAGGCCACCGAATACGGTTTCAACTTTCACACTATGTACGGCGAGCCGTACTGGTGTGAAGACGCGTACTATAAGCTCACGCTTGCTCAGGTTGAAAAGCTGGAAGAGGTCACCGCAGAGCTGCATCAAATGTGCCTCAAAGTGGTGGAAAAGGTCATCGCCAGCGATGAGCTAATGACCAAGTTTCGCATTCCAAAGCATACCTGGGGCTTTGTTCGTCAGTCCTGGCAGACACAGCAGCCGTCACTTTATTCGCGTCTGGATCTGGCGTGGGACGGCACGGGTGAACCCAAACTGCTGGAAAACAACGCCGATACGCCAACGTCACTGTACGAAGCCGCGTTTTTCCAGTGGATCTGGCTGGAAGATCAGCTCAATGCCGGCAACCTGCCGGAAGGCAGCGATCAGTTCAACAGTCTGCAGGAAAAGCTGATCGAGCGCTTCACCGAGCTGCGTGAACAGTATGGTTTTCAGTTGCTGCATCTGACCTGCTGTCGTGATACGGTTGAAGATCGCGGAACGATCCAGTACCTGCAGGATTGCGCTGCCGAGGCTGAGATCGCCACTGAATTCCTTTATATCGAAGATATTGGCCTGGGTGAAAAAGGTCAGTTCACGGATATGCAGGATCAGGTTATTGCTAACCTGTTCAAGCTTTATCCGTGGGAATTCATGCTGCGTGAAATGTTCTCCACTAAGCTTGAAGACGCGGGCGTTCGCTGGCTGGAACCGGCCTGGAAGAGCATTATCTCCAACAAGGCGCTACTCCCGCTGTTGTGGGAAATGTTCCCGAACCATCCGAACCTGTTGCCTGCTTATTTCGCCGAAGACGACTATCCGCAGATGGATAAATTCGTCGTTAAGCCAATCTTCTCGCGTGAAGGCGCTAACGTCTCCATCATTGAAAACGGGAAAACGATCGAAGCCGTGGAAGGGCCGTATGGCGAAGAAGGTATGATCGTACAGCAGTTCCATCAGCTCCCGAAATTTGGCGACAGCTATATGCTGATCGGCAGCTGGCTGATTAACGATCAACCTGCTGGCATCGGCATTCGTGAAGACAGAGCATTGATCACGCAGGATCTCTCGCGCTTCTATCCGCATATTTTTGTCGAATAATCGTTGTGCCGGATGGCGACTCCGCTTTGCCCGGCCTACGGCATGAACCGTAGGCCCGATAAGCGCAGCGCCATCGGGCATTAATTACCCTACCAGCACCGACAGCATACTCAAACTGCCCATCTCAATACCGTCAACCGGGATCGTCACCGGTTCCTTACCGTCCCATGCGCCCAAAACGTACAGTAGCGGCAGATAGTGATCCGGCGTCGGGTTCGATAACGATCCACCTTCATGATCGAGATAATTGACCAGCGGGTGCTGTTCAACCGGTCCCTGCCATGTCAGGTTTGCCTTCACATAATCGTTGAATGAGATCGCCCAAGGGTATGGCGTGTTCTCACCGTGCCAACGCGCAGTACGCAGATTGTGTACCACATTGCCGCTGGCCACCAACATAATGCCTTCATCACGCAACGCCGCCAGCTTACGGCCCATCTCAAAATGCCAGGCCGCGGGTTTGGTGCTGTCGATGCTCAACTGCACCATCGGAATATCCGCATTCGGATACATCTTGATCAGCACGCCCCAGGAGCCATGGTCGAATCCCCACGCTTCTCTATCTAACGTGACGGGCACAGGGGAAAGCACGTCAACCAGATGCTGCGCCAGTTCCGGTGAACCGGGGGCCGGGTAATGCGTGTCATACAGCGCCTGCGGAAAACCGCCAAAATCATGGATTGTTTTTGGCGCTTCCATCGCCGTCACGCCTGTTCCACGGGTAAACCAATGCGCCGACACCACCACAATGGCTTTCGGACGCGGCAACGTTTCCCCCAGTTGCTGCCAGGCACGGGTATAAACGTTATCTTCCAGAACATTCATCGGGCTACCGTGGCCCAAAAACAATGCTGGCATACGAGCTGAAGACATGATGATATCCTTACTGAGGGAGTCATTTTGATACCATCACAATACGCTTTTTCGGTTAATGAAGAACTCAGATAACCATGATGAAGATCATCAGTTATTTTGACGATCTGGCCCGGACAGCAGATTGATAAGGAGTTAGATTTGTCGATGTCAGTACCTTTACTTCTGACTTTACTGGCAGGCGCCGCCACGTTTATCGGCGCATTTCTCGGCGTGCTGGGGCAAAAACCCTCTAATCGCGTTCTTGCCTTTTCTTTAGGTTTCGCTGCCGGAATTATGTTACTGATATCCCTAATGGAGATGCTGCCCGCTGCGCTGGCCGCTGACGGCATGTCGCCGGTGTTGGGCTACGGGATGTTTATTGTGGGCTTGCTGGGCTACTTTGGCCTCGATCGTATACTGCCGCATGCTCACCCCCAGGATCTGGTGCAAAAAACCACGCAGCCTTTACCCGGTTCCATCCGGCGTACCGCGATTTTATTAACGCTCGGCATCAGCCTGCACAACTTCCCGGAAGGAATTGCGACATTTGTTACTGCCAGCAGCAACCTCGAACTGGGCTTTGGTATTGCCCTTGCCGTCGCATTACACAATATTCCTGAAGGATTAGCCGTGGCGGGTCCGGTCTATGCGGCTACGGGATCTAAACGCACCGCGATATTCTGGGCCGGGATTTCGGGCATGGCGGAAATATTGGGTGGCGTACTGGCGTGGTTAATTCTCGGTAGTCTGATTTCGCCGGTAGTAATGGCGGCGATAATGGCGGCCGTTGCAGGTATTATGGTCGCGCTGTCCGTCGATGAATTGATGCCATTGGCAAAAGAGATCGACCCCAATAATAATCCCAGCTATGGGGTATTGTGCGGAATGTCGGTGATGGGGTTAAGTCTCGTCATTCTCCAGTCTATGGGAATCGGCTAATTCATAGAGCGGATGCCACCCTGCTAATTTACAGCATCCGCTCATCCATAGCAGAACGTGAAGGACTATTCCTGTTCCTTAACCGCGCTGTTATCCTCGCCAGAATGACGAAAGAGTTTGTTTCGCGCCTCGAGTAATGCATCCCGGTCTTGCCGAAACGCCCGACAATAACGCTTCATATGGCAATAATAACCCACCGCAACGAGTGCAATTAATACAATCCAGTACCAGGCAATAAACATTCTTTCACCCTTAAAATTTAACATCATTAAACATTTAACGTTAAAATTTTACACAACCTTATTCTGACATACTCCTATAGTGGCATATTCCAGAAACAAATATATGATTTCGATCATATAAGTAAGCGACTAAGCCAATAGCCCAATCGTTATAAAAAAACAAAACTATGTCGACAGGATCACACAACGCAATAATAAATATTGTTCTTAAAATACCTCGCTCATACTATCCAAAAAATAATAAAAATTAGATCCTGCAGAATAATACGCTTCATCAATATTAATTGATTCATCATAAAAGCAGTACAGCAATCCTATTCCTTGGTTAATTGACATCGTAAAAACATAATATATTCAGCATCATTATATTTACAGGTAATATAAGGAGATATATCCATGTTTACACAATACCGAAAAACACTTCTCGCTGGAACGCTTGCACTGACGTTTGGATTAACTGTGGGGAATTCGTTTGCCGCAGGATTTCAACCCGCCCAACCCGCAGGAAAGCTGGGTGCAATAGTTGTTGATCCTTATGGAAATGCCCCACTTACCGCACTGATTGAATTAGATAGTCACGTTATCTCAGATGTTAAAGTCACCGTTCATGGTAAAGGTGAAAAAGGAGTTCCGGTTACTTATACCGTTGGCAAAGAATCACTCGCCACTTACGATGGCATTCCTGTTTTTGGCCTTTATCAAAAGTTCGCTAATAAAGTTACCATTGAATATAAAGAAAATGGCAAGGCCATGAAAGAAGATTACGTGGTGCAAACATCCGCCATCGTTAATCACTACATGGATAACCGTTCTCTTTCTGATTTACAGCAAACTAAAGTTATTAAGGTAGCTCCCGGCTTCGAAGACCGTCTGTATCTGGTGAATACCCATACTTTCACCGCGCAGGGCGCAGAATTCCACTGGCATGGTGAAAAAGACAAAAATGCCGGCATCCTTGATGCGGGTCCCGCCGGCGGCGCATTACCCTTTGATATCGCCCCTTTCACCTTTGTCGTCGATACGGAAGGTGAATACCGTTGGTGGCTGGATCAGGATACCTTCTATGACGGCCATGACATGGATATCAATAAGCGCGGTTACCTGATGGGCATTCGGGAAACACCACGCGGAACCTTCACCGCCGTGCAGGGCCAGCACTGGTATGAATTCGATCTGATGGGACAGATTCTGGCCGACCATAAGCTACCGCGAGGATTCCTGGACGCGTCGCATGAATCGATCGAAACGGTCAATGACACCGTGCTGCTTCGCGTGGGTAAACGCGATTATCGCAAGGAAGATGGCATTCACGTGCAAACTATCCGCGACCAGATTATTGAAGTCGACAGATCCGGTCGCGTTGTTGACGTATGGGATCTGACAAAAATTCTCGACCCCATGCGTGACGCCCTGCTGGGTGCGCTGGACGCGGGCGCGGTATGCGTCAACGTCGACCTCGCTCACGCAGGCCAACAGGCGAAACTGGAGCCAGATACACCCTACGGTGATGCCCTCGGCGTTGGTGCGGGTCGTAACTGGGCTCACGTCAACTCCATTGCCTATGACGCTAAAGACGACTCTATCATTATCTCTTCCCGTCATCAGGGAGTCGTAAAAATTGGTCGCGATAAACAGGTGAAGTGGATCCTGGCGCCATCTAAAGGCTGGAATAAAGCGCTGGCAAGTAAGCTGTTGAAACCGGTAGATGCTAAAGGCAACGCGCTGAAATGTGATGAAAACGGCAAGTGTGAAAACACTGAGTTCGATTTTACCTACACCCAGCACACCGCATGGCTCTCCAGCAAAGGGACATTAACCGTTTTTGATAACGGCGATGGTCGTGGACTTGAACAACCGGCTTTGCCGACGATGAAATACTCCCGTTTTGTCGAATATAAAATTGACGAGAAAAAAGGAACCGTTCAGCAAATTTGGGAATACGGAAAAGAGCGCGGCTATGATTTTTATAGTCCCATCACCTCGGTTATCGAATATCAAAAAGATCGCGACACCATGTTTGGCTTTGGTGGATCGATTAATTTATTTGATGTTGGACAGCCGACCATTGGCAAAATTAATGAAATTGACTACAAGACCAAAGAAGTCAAAGTTGAAATTAATGTCCTTTCCGATAAGCCAAACCAAACACACTACCGTGCATTACTGGTCCACCCACAACAAATGTTTAAATAATCACGTTAGATTAAGGATTAATTATGTCATCTAAATGGATCGCTTCATTATTTAAAAGCGTGGTATTAACCGCCGCACTTGTCTCACCGTTTGCCGCATCGGCTTTTACCGAAGGCACTGATTATATGGTGCTGGAGAAACCAATTCCTAATGCGGACAAGACGTTAATCAAAGTATTCAGCTACGCCTGTCCGTTCTGCTACAAATACGATAAAGCCGTAACGGGCCCCGTGTCAGAAAAAGTCGCCGACGTAGTTACCTTCACACCGTTTCATCTGGAAACCAAAGGAGAATACGGCAAACAGGCTAGTGAAGTATTTGCGGTAATGATTAATAAAGACCAGGCGGCAGGAATTTCATTGTTTGACGCCAAATCTCAGTTCAAAAAAGCCAAGTTCGCATATTACGCAGCCTACCATGACAAGAAAGAACGCTGGTCAGACGGTAAAGATCCTGCCTCATTCATTATGACGGGGTTGGATGCTGCGGGTATGAGTCAGGCGGATTTTGAAACCACACTGAAGGAGCCAGCTGTCCAGCAAACGCTGGAGAAATGGAAAGCGGCATATGATGTCGCCAAAATTCAGGGCGTACCGGCTTACGTCGTCAACGGCAAATACCTGATCTACACCAAAAACATCAAATCCATTGATTCTATGGCTGAGCTTGTCAGAGAGCTGGCGGCAAAATAAACAGGGACCCGGCTATGGCTTTCATTAAAGGATTGTGGCGAGACTTATGTATTGCACCGGTTGATACCCTGGTGAGATGGCAGGAACGGCGCTTTCTGTGGTTACTGATGGCTTGCGCAATGGGTGGGTTAATTATTCTGGCGCACTCATTCTTCCAAATCTATCTCTACATGGCCCCCTGCGAGCAATGTGTATACATTCGCTTTGCCATGTTCGTGATGGTTTTTGGTGGGCTGATCGCGGCGATAAACCCTAAGAATATTGTTCTGAAGCTCATCGGCTGCATCGCGGCATTTTACGGCAGCATCATGGGCATTAAGTTTTCCATCAAACTTAACGGCATTCATTATGCAGTACATAACCCGGACCCGGATTCGCTCTTTGGCGTACAGGGATGTTCCACCGATCCGACCTTCCCGTTCAATTTGCCACTGGCAAACTGGGCGCCGGAATGGTTTAAGCCCACAGGAGACTGCGGTTATGACGCACCTGTCGTTCCCGATGGCGTGGCGCTCAGCAGTATGCAAAAGTGGTTTGTCGATCTGTACCAACAATCCGAAGGTTGGTATCTCCTGCCGCCGTGGCATTTTATGAATATGGCGCAGGCCTGCCTACTGGCCTTTGGCGTATGTTTGCTGCTATTAGTGATTATGAGCGGTGCCTGGGCAATCAAGCTGACCAGAACTAAATAGTCAGGCTGCAATAACAAAAAACCGAAGCCAGAAAACTGACTTCGGTTTTTTTATCCCTACCACGACAAGCGTGGTTATGAGCAATTAGCTGGCTTTACGCTCATGCGCCTGACGGTAAGCCACCAGGTCTTCGATAGTGACCACAGCCATATTATGCTTGCCGGCAAATTCGATGCACTCCGGCGCGCGCGCCATGGTGCCATCGTCATTGGTCAGTTCGCACAGCACACCGGCTGGTTTAAAGCCTGCCAGCGTCATCAGATCGATGGTGGCTTCAGTATGACCGCCGCGAGTCAACACACCGCCTGCCTGAGCCCGCAGCGGGAAAACGTGTCCCGGGCGGTTCAGATCGGAAGGTTTTGCGCCATCCTTAATTGCCGCACGTACCGTAGTGACACGGTCTGCAGCGGAAACGCCGGTGGTCACGCCTTCTGCGGCTTCAATGGTCACGGTAAAACCGGTACCATAAGCACTGGTGTTATTTTCCACCATCATTGGCAGATCGAGCTGTTTGCGTCGGTCTTCAGTGATGCACAGGCAAACAATACCGCTGCCGTGACGGATGGTCAGCGCCATCTGTTCAACGGTCATGGTCTCTGCCGGGAAAACCATATCGCCTTCGTTTTCACGATCTTCGTCGTCAAGCACCATCACACCGCGTCCTTCACGCAGCGCAGAAAGCGCATGTTCAACACGTTCGAAAGGCGTACCAAAAGAGGAAAGTAGCGTCTGATTCATGGTAAAAAAACCTCACTAAAATTATGGTTACCAGAATCAGGGCAGTCTTAGGAGTACCGTCTAAGCGGCAAAAAAATAACGTGAGCGGGTCCATGCCCGACTGGATCGTTACTCTCTCCCATCCGGACTTTAACCGTCGGCCCCGGAATTACACCGGATCTGCTGACCTTTGAGTTTGCACCCAAAGCGCTCGCGGGCTTTCAGCATTAAGCTGATTTACCGCCGGTGGGGAATTTCGCCCCGCCCTGAGAATAAGCGGGTTAACTATAACGCTATTGATTACCTTCATCAACGCCTTTACTCGACTTAGCTTCACACAATTCTGGTTTATGCCTGCGCCCATTCGCACTACAATAAGCAGCAACACGTACCAGTTCAGGGAAACCACAATGATTGACCCGAAAAAAATTGAGCAAATTGCTCGTCAGGTTCACGAGTCGATGCCGAAAGGGATCCGGGAGTTTGGGGAAGACGTCGAGAAGAAAATTCGTCAAACGCTGCAGTCACAACTGACCCGTCTGGACCTGGTAAGCCGTGAAGAGTTTGATGTGCAGACTCAGGTTTTGCTGCGTACCCGTGAAAAGTTGGCGCTGCTTGAACAACGCCTGACTGAGCTGGAAGTGCGTGAAAAAACGGCAGAAGTTAAGCCTGCCCCTGCGCTCCCCTCAGTCGATCCGCAAGAATAAAAACGACAACGGGCCGCAAGGCCCGTTTTTTGTTAGTGTTCCAGTTCGAGTTTCTTCGCCTCTGTCGCCTGCTGGCAGTACAGCGCATAACGTTTACAAAACCAGCTACGATGTTCCTCATCCATATTGCCCGTGACGGCCTGGATATCAACAGGGTGGCCCTCAGCCTGCATCCTGGCAAAACTGCGGGCCAGGAAATCGAAATTGTTCATTGAATACATGTTGCTGTGCATGAGCATACCCTCCAGTTATTGAATATCTGCTAAGGCCATATGCTTTTTCTAGTTTCAGTATTTCCCTATACGCGAAATGGTTTTGTACATAATGTGCGCAAATTTATAGCCCAGGCTCACACTTTCCTATGAAACCTACGCCTCGTGCTGAGAGTGAAAAGATGCTGTAGCAAAACGCGACAATCGCCGCCTTTGAGACAGAGCGTCATCATAAAGCTGAACCGCTGAAAAACAGCCCACAGCCTGTTGAGAAAACGACTGAAGAATAAGAAACAGAAATGCCGGATGGCAGCGCTTACGCGTTTTATCCGCCATCCGGCAAACTTCCCGGCGATTATTTATCGCTGTCTTTTTGGATCTTTTTGATGATATTGGTCGTTGAGCAGCCGTCTTCGAAGTTCAGCACCAGCACTTCACCGCCGTTCGCCCACACCTCTTTGCTACCCGCAATATCTTCCGGCTTATAATCGCCGCCTTTTACCAGCAGATCCGGCAGGATGCCCGCAATCAGACGTTGCGGTGTATCTTCTTCAAAAGAGACCACCCAATCGACGGCCTCCAGCGCACCCAGTACGATCATCCGCTGTTCCAGCGGGTTGACCGGACGCGTTTCGCCTTTCAAACGTTTGGTCGAAGCATCGCTGTTTACCGCTACGATCAGGCGATCGCCCAGCTTGCGCGCGTTTGCCAGATAGGAGACGTGACCCGCATGCAGGATGTCGAACACCCCGTTGGTCATCACGACTTTCTCACCGCGTTTGCGGGCGCTGGCAACGGCCTGTTTCAGCTCAGATTCGCTCATCACGCCAAAGCCAGTATCTGCCCGACCTCGCACGGCGTTTTCCAGTTCAATGGGAGAAACGGTGGAAGTCCCCAGTTTACCTACGACAACACCGGCTGCGGCGTTAGCAAAGTAGCACGCTTCTTCCAGAGAGTTACCCGCCGCAAGCGTCGCCGCAAGCACGCCAATAACCGTATCGCCCGCGCCGGTCACGTCATACACTTCCTGCGCCTGGGTCGGCATATGCAGCGGTGCTTTACCCGGTTGCAGCAGCGTCATCCCCTGCTCGGAACGCGTGATCAGCAAAGAGGAAAGGTCAAAATCAGCAATCAATTTCATGCCGCGTTCCACCAGCTCATCTTCGCTTTTGCACTTACCAACAACCGCTTCAAACTCAGACAGATTCGGCGTCAGCAGCGTGGCGCCACGGTAGCGTTCAAAATCGGTTCCTTTCGGATCGATAAGCACCGGAACTCCGGCCTTACGCGCCAGCGCAATCATCTGCTGGACGCTTGCCAGCGCGCCTTTGGCGTAATCAGAGAGCACCAGCGCGCCGATAGAACCCAGCGCCTGATTAATACGCTCGTGCAACGGCTGCGGATCCACACCTTCAAAACCTTCTTCGAAATCCAGACGAATCAGCTGCTGGTTACGGGAAAGCACGCGCAGTTTGGTAATCGTCGGATGGGTCGGTACGGAGACGAAATCACATTTTACGTTCACATCCGCCAGCGTTTTGCTCAGCGCACGCGCCGCGTCATCAATACCAGTCAGGCCCACCAGACGCGAATTCGCTCCCAGGGAGGCAATGTTCATCGCCACGTTTGCTGCGCCACCGGGACGTTCTTCGATGGTATCCACTTTCACCACCGGAACCGGCGCTTCAGGCGAAATACGGCTGGTAGGACCGTACCAGTAGCGATCCAGCATCACATCACCGACAACCATTACTCCTGCACGTTCAAACTCTGGCAGCGTTACTTTCATTCCTGTCTCCTGAGAGATTCTCTGAGGGTCTTAAAATTTGCGCGCGATAATAGCACACTTCACTCGGCAACCAGCCACTTCTGCCAGCTGTCGCGCACCAGCGTGCGTTCAGCCTCAAAGCACTCTGGCGCCACATGGCCCGGAAGCTCCTGCAAGGCAAGATGGTGAAGTTCATCACGCAGCGTCGTATAAGCACGGGTAAGCGCCAGCGCCTCCTGCTCATCCATAATGTCGTTTTGCGCCAGTAATTCCAGAATGCGCACGTTATCCGACCAACGCGTCAGCTTCGGTTTTTCATGGGCATAGCGCAGCACCAGGTATTGCGTAATGAACTCAATATCGGTGATGCCGCCTTCGTCCGCTTTGATATCAAAACGATCGCGATGCTTATTGCCCAAATGGGCACGCATTTTCTCACGCATTTCGCGCACCTCGGTTTGCAAGGTTTTTCCGTCACGGACGAGGGTCATGATAGCGCGACGCACCGCGTCAAACTGAGAGGTCAACTGCGGGTCACCGTACACTACGCGCGCACGCACCAGCGCCTGATGCTCCCATGTCCAGGCTTCATTGCGCTGGTAATCGGCGAAAGCGTCCGCTGATGTTACCAGCATCCCCGCCGCACCGGACGGACGCAGTCGCGCATCCACTTCGTACAAAATACCGGAGGAGGTACGGGTGCTGAAAAGGTGCATAATGCGCTGCGCAAGACGCAGATAGAACTGTCGCCCGTCAATCTCACGTTCGCCATCCGTCATGACATCCATCGGACAATCGTGCAGGAAGATCAGATCGAGATCCGAGCTATAACCCAGCTCCCAGCCGCCCAGCTTGCCATAGCCGACCACGGCAAAACCGCGTCCCTCGCGATCGCCAAGATGGGTGGGTTGCCCGTAGCGAGCGACCATCTGCGTCCACGCCTGCTGGACTACCGCATCGATAATGGCTTCCGCCAGCCAGGTTAAGTGATCGCTCACCTTCATCACCGGCAACGTACCGGCGATATCAGCCGCGGCAATACGTAACAGCTGGGTTTGCTTAAACTGACGCAGCGCTTCCAACTGTTGCTCTTCGTCATCTTCCGGCACGCGCAGTAAATACTGACGCAGCTCATCACGGTAGGCATCTGTCGCCGTGGGTTGATACAGCGTGTTCGGATCCAACAGCTCGTCGAGCAACAGCGGATACCGCGCCAGTTGGCTGGCGACCATCGGCGAGGCGGCACACAGTGAAATCAGGTGTTTGAGCGCGCCGGGAAATTCGCTCAGCAGCTCCAGATAGGTTGTACGGGTGACAATGCCCACCAGCAGCGGCGTAATGCGCGACAGCGGTACCGAGGCGTCGTCACGCGAACAGACATCGCTCAGCAGATGCGGCATTAGATGATCCAGCACCTGGCGTCCGCGCGGGCCAATGGTGCGTTTATCCAGCTCTTTACGGAAATCCGCGATCAGCGACAGGACGCGTCGCCGATCGTCATCCGCCAGATGCGTCAGCACCGGCGTGCTGTCATCTTCCTGTAAGGCGTCCTGCCACAATTCGCGCCACTGTTCTGACAGTGACTCCTCCTGTGTTTCGGCTTCGTCATCGCCAATCAACTCGTTAAATACCCGACGCACATTGTGCATATGGCCAGCCAGCACATCTGTCAACTGCTGCCAGTCATCAACGTTCATTCCCCACGCCAGCCGCGCACGATTCAGTTCATCACCCGGCAGCGTCTGGGTCTGTTCATCATTGATGCTTTGCAGCAGGTTTTCCAGACGGCGTAAATAGAGATAGGCTGCGCGCAATTGCTCCGCATCAGTATCTGGCAACAGGTTTAATGCATTGATGGCGCTCAGCGTCGGTAACAGCGAGCGGGATTGTAGCGACGGCTCGCGTCCGCCGCGAATAAGCTGGAATACCTGCACGATAAATTCGATTTCACGAATACCGCCCGCCCCCAGCTTAATGTTGTCCTTCAGTCCGCGACGGCGCACTTCACGGGCAATCATCCCTTTCATGTTACGCAGAGACTGGATCACGCTGAAATCGATATAACGACGGAAGACAAACGGTCGCAGCATGGCGCGGAGTTCATTGACGTAAGTGCCATCGGCATCGCCCATAATGCGGGCTTTGACCATTGCATAACGTTCCCAGTCGCGGCCTTGTTCCTGGTAATAATCCTCCAGCGCGGAGAAGCTCAGCACCAGCGGACCACTGTCGCCAAATGGGCGTAGGCGCATGTCCACCCGATAAACAAAGCCATCCATTGTGGGCTGATCCAGGACCTTGATGAGCCGCTGGCCCATACGGGTAAAGAACTGCGCGTTATCCAGCTCGCGTCGCCCGCCCTGCGTACTGCCGTGCTCCGGCCAGGCAAAAATCAGGTCGATATCGGAGGAAAAATTCAGCTCGCCGCCGCCCAGTTTCCCCATGCCTAAAATCAGCAGCGGTTGCGCAACACCGTCTGGATTACAAGGCGTTCCCCATTCGCGACAACAAGCGGCGTATAACCAGTCACGCGCGGCAACGATCAGCGTTTCAGCCAGATGGCTTAGCTGCTGCAAGATACTCTCTTCCGTCACCAGCGACAGCGTCTGCACCCACGCGATACGCACCATAATACGACGGCGAAACAGGCGTAGCTCACGCATCAGCGCGTTTTCGTCGCTGACCTCGGTCAAAGCCTGCTGTAACCAGGCGGCATAATGTTGCCATTCGTCCACCTGAGGCGCTGCGCTTTCCAGCTCCAGCAGCCATTCAGGATGGGCAATAAGGCTGTCGCGGACAAAATCACTGAATGTAAGCACTGACTTCGCCTGCACGCTAAGCGAGGACTCAGATATTGTTGTTGGCAGCCGCTCAACAACGGTCGGCCAGTACTGCTGTAACGGTGAAGAGAGCTGCTTCATTTATGAGTTATCCTTTGAATAGCGCCAGATGGCGGCCTCAGTCCTGATTATCGTTTTCCGCTGTGCAGCCAGAACGGTTCCAGCGCGATTGCCTCATTGCGGAAGTGTTCAATTTCAATATATTGGTTGGCCGCAATGGCGTGACGCAGGCCCTGCCAGTTGGCGATCCATTCCGAGGCGACATTTTCGTCATAATATCCCGCCAGCATCAGCATGCTATCAATGTTGCGCGTCAGGCGTGGAAGCTGATCGGCATACTGATCGCCCAGCGGCTGAGCAAACGCGGTTTTCAGTTCAGCGGCATGGCGCGAGAGATGAATATCTGAGAAACGCTTAAAGGAGTCGGCAATTTTACCCTGCGCCTTCGCATCAAGGAACGGCTGCCACCCTTTGGTTACCAACCATTCGGTCAGCGCCAGTTTTGCCATCGCCGTTTGTGTGCTGTAAACCGCCGAAACGGCAGAAACGTCCGACGCCATGATCGCTTCCGACTGGGTCAGCAAATCGCGTAAGTGAGCACTCGCTTTTCGTGGCACAATACCGCCAAACAGCATCAGAATGTGGCGCACCAGGCCCATTGCCCCCAGTACCTCGGCTTTTGCCCCCTTGACGCCACGTACCCACAGCTCTTCATGGTACTGCCACTGTGATAATGCCAGCTCCAGCGCCGCTTCCAGACCTTGCTCGATGCTCGCCTTCGCGGGAACCCGTAAAATGCGCGTCGGTTTGAGTTCACGCGGCGCATTCCCCTGCGCTAAATGATAGCCGCGCGCCGCTTTGCTCAGGCTACCCTGCCGTAAACCAGTTTGTGAAACCAGCTGGTTTGCCAGCTTCAGTACCGCACGGGTATCGCCACTTAGCAGTTCCAGTTCAAGCTCACAGATAGGTTCAGCAAACTCGCCCGCTTTCACTTCCCCAAGGTCGAGGGCTATCTCAATCCGACTACCGTCGACATCAAGGCACCATTTCTCACGGTAAAAATCGGTGCTAAACAGCGGCTGCACCTGAGAAGCGAGTTCCGTGGGTAGCTTGCCATCAGGCCAGACTTCAGCGGGAAACAGGGCGAGATCCAGCTCAGGCGTGCTCAGCGCAATGTTATATTCTGGTCGCTGATGCAGACCGCCCGTTACCCGTCCGGCAATTTTCATGGTCATTTCATAATGACCGTTTTCACCGCGAATACGCAGTCCCATATCGTGACCACGCAACCAGGCATCCGGCGTTTCGTAGTAGATATTCAGCAACTGGCTGGGCGCGTGATGCTCTCCTCCCAGCGTATTCAGACGCTCACGTAGCGCATCTACAGCATCACTATTGACGATAAATTTTAATTCGATTTCCTGGGCCATGGTCTTGTACTTATGGGTTATGTCACAGTTGAGAAAACTGACTGCGAACTAAGTTCGTTCTTAATGGTCAAGTAGATAGTATTTTGCGCCAAATTGCCATGCAACGAGCAATTTGACGGGCGTAAAAGTTTCGGGTGGTGGCAAAAAGGACACAGATGATTCCGATTGATGTCGAATGCTTTGCGTAGAGACACTGATGCCACTACTATCGTTCCACTTTCTATGACAATAACGACAGCCTGATGCCAAAATTACGCCTGATTGGATTAACTTTACTCGCACTTAGCGCCACTGCAGTCTCACATGCCGAAGAAAAGCGCTATGTCTCTGACGAACTGAACACCTGGGTCCGCAGCGGTCCGGGAGATAATTATCGCCTCGTGGGTACGGTTAACGCCGGCGAGGAAGTCACGCTTTTACAGACTGACGCCAACACCAACTACGCCCAGGTGAAAGACAGCACCGGACGTACCGCCTGGATCCCGCTGAAAGAGCTGAACAGTACGCCGAGCCTGCGCACCCGCGTTCCCGATCTGGAAAACCAGGTTAAGACGCTGACAGATAAGCTCAATAATATCGATACCACGTGGAATCAGCGCACCGCCGATATGCAGCAAAAAGTGGCGCAAAGCGACAGTGTGATCGACGGGCTGAAACAAGAAAACCAGAAGCTGAAAAACGAACTTATCGTGGCGCAAAAGAAGGTCAGCGCAGCCAATCTGCAGCTTGATGACAAACAGCGCACCATCATCATGCAGTGGTTTATGTATGGCGGCGGCGTGCTGGGTCTTGGTCTGCTGCTCGGCCTGGTTCTGCCACACATGATCCCAAGCCGTAAACGCAAAGATCGCTGGATGAACTGAATCGCCTTCTCCGCCACACTGACATATGATTAAGGGATGATTTTTTTCAGAAGGAAAGTGGCGTGAAGATTTATCTGGTCGGTGGTGCTGTTCGGGACGCGTTAATAGGGCTACCGGTTAAAGATAAAGATTGGGTTGTTGTCGGCGCCACGCCGCAAGAGATGCTTGACGCGGGCTACCAGCAGGTAGGCCGCGATTTTCCCGTGTTTCTCCATCCGCAAACCCGGGAAGAGTATGCGCTGGCGCGTACCGAACGTAAATCTGGTTCGGGTTATACCGGGTTCACCTGCTACGCCGCAGCGGATGTCACGCTGGAGGACGATCTTCAGCGTCGCGACCTGACTATCAACGCGATGGCCCGCGATGACGACGGGGAAATTATCGACCCCTATAACGGACGCAGCGATCTGGAAAACCGCCTGCTGCGCCATGTTTCTCCCGCCTTTAGCGAAGATCCGCTACGCGTGCTGCGCGTGGCGCGCTTTGCTGCCCGCTATGCGCACCTCGGTTTTCGTATCGCTGACGAAACCATGACATTGATGCGCAACATGACCGCTGCCGGTGAACTGGAGCATCTGACGTCAGAGCGGGTGTGGAAAGAAACGGAAAACGCCTTAACCACCCGTAATCCACAGGTATTCTTTCAGGTTCTGCGCGACTGCGGCGCATTGCGCGTCCTGTTCCCGGAAGTTGATGCCCTGTTTGGCGTTCCAGCGCCCGCGCAGTGGCACCCGGAAATCGATACCGGTATTCATACCCTGATGACGCTGTCGATGGCTGCCATGTTAAGCCCCGAGGTCGACGTGCGCTTTGCCACGCTGTGCCACGATCTTGGCAAAGCATTAACGCCCAAAGCGCTGTGGCCACGCCATCACGGTCACGGTCCGGCGGGCGTCAAGCTGGTCGAGCAACTGTGTCAGCGCCTGCGCGTGCCAAATGACATCCGTGATTTAGCCAAACTGGTGGCCGAGTTCCACGATCTCATTCATACCTTCCCCATCCTGCAGCCAAAAACCATCGTGAAGCTGTTTGATTCCATCGATGCCTGGCGTAAACCGCAGCGTGTAGAGCAAATCGCCCTGACCAGCGAGGCCGACGTGCGTGGGCGTACCGGCTTTGAAGCGGCGGATTATCCACAAGGGAGACTACTGCGTGAAGCCTGGCTGGTTGCGCAGGCGGTGCCAACGAAAGACGTCGTTGAGGCCGGATTTAAAGGTCAGGAAATTCGGGAGGAGCTGACGAAACGGCGAATTGCGGCGGTGGCCAGTTGGAAAGAGCAGCGTTGTCCGAAACCAGCCCAGTAAACTGACGTTACCTGATGACGGCATAAATGCCGTATCCGGCCTACATATCGCGCCCGTAGGCCGGATAAGCGTAGCGCCATCCGGCATTTAATAGCGATCAGAAAAAAACCACATAGACGGCGGCCGCCACAATAAAGCGGTAAATCGCAAACGGAATAAACGAGATGCGTTTAATCAGTTGCAGGAAGGTTTTGATCGCTACCAGCGCCACGATAAACGCCGTCACGAAACCGACTGCAAACATCGGAATATCTGACGCACTGAGGAACGACCAGCTCTTGTAGAGATCCAGGGCCGTTGCGCCCATCATCATCGGCACCGCCAGCAGGAAAGAAAACTCAGATGCCGCGTAACGGCTGACCCCCATCAGCATACCGCCAGAAATCGTCGCGCCAGAGCGGGAAAAACCCGGCCACAGCGCCAGACACTGGAAACAGCCAATCATAAACGCCTGACGATAAGTCATATCATCCAGCCCCGGCGCGCGCGGCTCTTTCGGCTTCAGGCATTCTGCGGCTATCAGCAGCACGCCCCCTACCACCAGCGCATACATCACGTTGATCGGGTTAAACAGTGATTTGATTGTATCGTGGAAAACCAGACCGAGGACAACGGCCGGAATCATCCCGAGCAGGATATGTCCCAGCGTCAACCGACCTTTGCCAGTCCCTTCGTGTTGGACCTTGCCAAAGTGAATGCCAATCAGGCCAAACAGACGTCGCCAGAACATCACTACGACGGCCAGAATAGAACCGAGTTGGATCACCACTTCAAATGTTTTTGCGGTATCGCCCTCAAAACCCAGCAGGTGGCCAACAATAATCATATGGCCGGTACTGGAAACGGGTAAAAATTCCGTCAATCCTTCGACCACACCCAAAATTGCCGCCACCAGCAGCGAGTGCATATCACTCATTAATAAACCCCTAGATAGAGAAACCACGGCAAAAAAGAGCCGACGAAAGGACCCTTTTATACCCGTTTGTTTTAGAAATTATTAAATTAATTATTTTCTTTCAGATTACTGCCACGCTCAATGATAACCCCGACGTTTGCCGCACGCGCCACCGCGCCAGGTTTACTGAGTTTGATACGCACCCATGGGGAATTAAAGCGACTAAGCAGGAGGTCAGCCACTTCTTCCGCTACGCGCTCTACCAGAGCAAAACGCCCGCCTTCCACATGATTAACAACCGTTTGAGCAATATCAGCATAGCTCAGGCAATCAGCGACATCATCGCTTTTAGCCGATTTACGGTTATCCCATGCCATTTCGATATCGAACACCAACTTTTGCTCGATTGTCTGTTCCCAGTCGTAAACACCGATGGTGGTGATTACTGAAAGTTGCTCTATAAATACAATATCCATCACGACCCGCCTGCTTTTTGGCTAACCCGGATACCACTTCCGGCGAAATATGCGTATTATCCACAGAAGTAGCGTTTTACACGACATTTTCAAAACGGAACAGCTTATGAGTGCAATCGCGCCTGGAATGATTATCTTCGCGTACCTCTGCGGCTCTATTTCCAGTGCCATTCTGGTATGCCGCCTCGCTGGATTGCCGGACCCGCGTGACAGCGGCTCTGGGAATCCGGGCGCGACAAACGTGTTGCGCATAGGTGGCAAGGGAGCCGCCGTCGCCGTACTGATTTTCGACGTACTGAAAGGCATGTTGCCCGTCTGGGGTGCCTATGCGCTAGGCGTCAGCCCCTTCTGGCTGGGATTGATAGCGATCGCCGCCTGTCTGGGACACATCTGGCCGGTATTCTTCGGCTTTAAAGGTGGGAAAGGCGTTGCCACCGCCTTTGGCGCAATTGCGCCAATTGGTTGGGACTTAACGGGCGTAATGGCGGGAACCTGGCTGCTGACTGTCTTACTCAGCGGCTATTCGTCATTGGGCGCTATCGTCAGCGCGCTGATTGCTCCCTTTTATGTCTGGTGGTTCAATCCCCAGTTCACCTTCCCGGTTTCCATGTTGTCGTGCTTAATTCTGCTACGTCACCATGACAACATTCAGCGTCTGTGGCGCCGTCAGGAGCCGAAAATCTGGACCAAACTGAAGAAAAAACGCGAAAAAGATCCTGAGTGACGATACTGCCGGATGGCGGCGCTTAAGCGTCTTATCCGGCCTGAGGGACGTGATACCCTTCAATTGGCTTGCCTAATCTGTGCTGACACCACGTCGCCAGAAACTCCACACAGACGCGAAGCTTCACGCTGCGATACAGCGGCTCCTGATAAACCGCCCAGATATTGGCGCTTTGTGCATAGTCCGGAAGTACACGCACCAGTCCACCGCTTGCCAAAAACGGTTGTACGTCCCATTCGGAACGCAACATGATCCCTTTTCCCTGCAGCGCCCACTGCAACACAATCTCACCGCTGTTCGATGAAAGGTGCCCAGCTACCTTGACCGATTTTTTCTCCTGGCCGTTATCCAGCTCCCACACTCCGTGGGTCATATCGCGTTCTTTGGTGACCAGGCAATCATGCCGACTTAATTCCTGTAGCGTCATCGGCTCGCCATATTTTTGTAAATAGGTCGGGGCCGCACACAATATTCTTTTGTTTTTCGTTAACAAATGCGCAATATAATAATCAGGAATTTCATCATTAATACGAATATCCAAATCGATATTATCCTGCGCCAAATCAATTTGCCGATCGTAAAGCTCAAAATGCACCTGTAATTCAGGGTAGCTATGCATCAGTTCGGTAATGGCCGGCGCAATATAGCTGCGCCCAAAACCAAAGCTACAGCCGATACGAATCATCCCCGCCGGGCGCGTTTTGATTTGCGTGACGTCATCAACCAGATGCTGGTAGCCCGCGAGGATCGTCTGTGCATGTTCATAGCAACGTTGACCACTCTCAGTTAACGCCACGCCGCGCGCAGAGCGGTTAAGCAACGTCGTCCCCAGCGTGGATTCGAGGATTTGAATACGTTTTGTCACAAACGCTGGCGTCTGTCCCAGCGTGGCGGCAGCGGCGCTAAAGCTGCCGCTATGAACAATTTCAACCAGCACCTGCAGGTCTTTCGCCAGGGGATACGTGTTCAGCATGGTCGGTATATCCGTAATGTTGTTAACCGCAGTGTAATTCTCTCACGCGTATTAAACCCTGCCTTTGCGCAATTTTTATTGCCTTATTTGGACATCATTCACGAACTGTTAATTGGATATTCACAGTGGCAAATAATATAAACCCCTATTTTTAGTGGTAGTTTGTGGCGGAGAATTTATTTCCAGAAAATAAAAGAACTGGAGTTTACAAGATGAGCAATCAAAATAACCAAAATGCGATAAATACGCTGACAAACATTGTCGCGAATTTTACCGCCATGATTTCTACCCGTATGCCCGACGACGTAGTGGATAAATTAAAACAGCTGCGTGAAGGCGAAGACTCGCCGATGGGTAAAATCATCTACCACACCATGTTTGACAACATGCAGAAGGCAATCGATCTGAACCGTCCGGCCTGTCAGGACACCGGCGAGATTATGTTCTTTGTAAAGGTCGGTTCCCGTTTTCCGCTGTTGGGTGAGCTGCAAAGCATCCTGAAGCAGGCCGTTGAAGACGCCACGGTCAAAGCGCCACTGCGCCATAACGCGGTAGAAATTTTTGACGAAGTGAATACCGGCAAAAATACCGGCACCGGTGTGCCGTGGGTCACCTGGGACATCATTCCTGATAATGATGACGCGGAAATCGAAGTCTACATGGCTGGCGGCGGCTGTACCCTGCCAGGACGCTCGAAAGTGTTAATGCCTTCAGAAGGCTACGAAGGCGTAGTGAAATTTGTCTTCGAAAATATCTCCACATTGGCCGTTAACGCCTGCCCGCCGGTGCTGGTGGGCGTAGGCATTGCCACCTCAGTAGAAACTGCCGCAGTACTCTCCCGTAAAGCGGTGCTGCGTCCTATCGGCTCACGTCATCCCAACCCCAAAGCGGCCGAACTGGAACTGCGTCTTGAAGAAGGACTTAACCGCCTGGGTATTGGTCCGCAAGGGTTGACCGGCAATAGCTCCGTGATGGGCGTGCATATCGAATCCGCCGCGCGCCATCCGTCGACTATCGGCGTTGCTGTTTCCACCGGCTGCTGGGCGCACCGTCGCGGCACGCTGCTGGTTCATGCTGATCTCTCCTTCGAAAATCTGTCTCACACCCGGAGCGCGTTATGAAAAAGATCCTCACAACCCCGATTAAAGCCGAAGATCTGGAAGATATTCGCGTTGGCGATGTCATTTACCTGAGCGGTACGCTGGTGACCTGCCGCGACGTGTGCCACCGTCGCCTGATCGAACTAAAGCGCCCAATTCCTTATGACCTGAAGGGCAAGGCTATTTTCCACGCCGGCCCAATCGTGCGTAAGAACGGTGAAAAATGGGAGATGGTCTCCGTCGGTCCAACCACCAGTATGCGTATGGAAGCCTTTGAGAAAGAGTTCATCGAGCAGACCGGCGTCAAACTGGTGGTCGGTAAAGGTGGTATGGGACCGTTGACAGAAGAAGGCTGCAAGCAGTTCAAAGCACTGCACGTGATCTTCCCGGCAGGTTGCGCCGTACTGGCGGCTACTCAGGTTGAAGAGATTGAAGAAGTGCACTGGACGGAGCTGGGCATGCCGGAATCCCTGTGGGTGTGTCGGGTCAAAGAGTTCGGCCCGTTGATTGTGTCTATCGACACCCACGGCAACAACCTGATCGCCGAAAACAAAAAGCTGTTCGCTGAACGCCGCGATCCCATCGTGGAAGAGATCTGCGAGCACGTGCATTACATCAAATAATCCTTCCGGAGAGGCGCAGAGCCTCTCCCCATTCGCAGGGATATCACAATGGCACCTTTAGCTGGTTGGTGGCGATACCTGGCTCCGCTGGTGGTCATCGCCATTATTGCTGTTTTACCCGTTCCCACCGGTCTTGAGAGCCACACCTGGCTCTATTTTGCCGTCTTTACCGGTGTGATTGTGGGACTCATTCTGGAACCTGTACCCGGCGCGGTCGTGGCGATGATTGGTATTTCGATTATCGCCGTGCTTTCACCGTGGATCCTGTTCAGCCCGGAGCAACTCGCGCAGGACGGTTTTAAATTTACCGCCAAATCGCTGTCGTGGGCCGTGTCTGGCTTTTCTAACTCGGTTATCTGGCTGATTTTCGCGGCCTTTATGTTTGGTACCGGCTATGAGAAAACCGGCCTCGGTCGGCGTATCGCGCTAATGTTAGTAAAAAAGATGGGGCACCGGACGTTATTCCTCGGCTACGCGGTGATGTTCTCTGAGCTGATCCTCGCCCCCGTCACGCCTTCCAACTCCGCGCGCGGAGCCGGAATAATCTACCCGATTATCCGCAACCTGCCGCCGCTGTATAACTCCCAGCCCAATGACGCCAGTTCACGTTCTATTGGCTCCTACATCATGTGGATGGGCATTGTCGCCGACTGCGTCACCAGCGCGATTTTCTTAACGGCGATGGCGCCGAACCTGCTGCTGATCGGCCTGATGAAAGGCGCATCTCATACGGCGCTCAGTTGGGGCGACTGGTTCTTGGGTATGCTGCCGCTGAGCATTTTACTGGTGCTGATCGTGCCCTGGCTGGCGTATGTGTTGTACCCGCCAGTGCTGAAATCCGGCGATCAGGTGCCTCGCTGGGCGGATACAGAGTTAAAAGCGATGGGACCGCTCTGCGCACGTGAGAAAAAGATGCTGGGGCTGATGGTCGGCGCGCTGGTGTTGTGGATCTTCGGTGGCGATTATATTGACGCCGCGATGGTCGGTTACAGCGTGGTGGCATTGATGTTGGTGCTGCGCATCATTAGTTGGGATGACATCGTCAGTAATAAAGCCGCATGGAACGTCTTTTTCTGGCTGGCCTCGTTAATAACCCTGGCGACCGGGCTGAATAACACCGGTTTTATTACCTGGTTCGGCAAGCTGCTGGCAAACGGGCTGAGCGGCTATTCACCGATCATGGTGATGGTGGCGCTCATCGTGGTCTTCTATCTGCTGCGCTACTTCTTTGCCAGCGCCACAGCGTATACCTCCGCCCTCGCACCGATGATGATCGCCGCCGCGCTGGCGATGCCGGAAATCCCATTGCCGGTCTTCTGCCTGATGGTCGGTGCCGCTATTGGCCTGGGCAGTATTCTGACTCCCTACGCCACCGGCCCAAGCCCTATCTACTACGGCAGCGGCTATTTGCCAACGGTCGATTACTGGCGGCTGGGCGCTATTTTTGGCCTGATTTTCCTCGTGCTGCTGGTGATCACCGGTCTGGTCTGGATGCCCCTCGTTTTACTGTAAAACCCCATTGGGGCGACCTCTTGTCGCCCCTTTATCCATAAGCTTCTCATATGATCGATTTCCCGATGCGCTGAGGCATACTTTTTTGTATGCAAACACCCTCTTGCTGATAAGGGAAACGCTCTGGACACGCTGGCGCACGAGACACTCACACGAGGCTGGCAGGCCGAACTGGATCTGCACTTTACCCGCACCGGACACAAAACGGTGCTCGCCTCGGCGCGTCACTATGGACCTTTGGCGGTTCAACGTCCGTTTTATCCCGAAGAAGAGGTATGTCACCTCTATTTGCTTCATCCACCTGGCGGGATCGTCGGCGGGGATGAGCTACATATTTCCGTATCACTCGATGAAAACAGCCATGCGTTAATCACTCAGCCCGGCGCGGGAAAATTTTATCGCAGCCGTGGGCCGCAGGCGTTGCTACGCCAGCATTTCACGCTCGCCCCACACGCCACACTGGAGTGGCTGCCGCAGGATACGATCTTCTTTCCCGGCGCTAATGCCACCGTCCAATCCGTATTTCATCTGACGTCCGCAAGCCATTTGCTGGCCTGGGATCTGCTGTGTCTCGGACGCCCTGTCATGCAGGAAACGTTCAGCCACGGCACGCTACAAAACCGTCTGGAAGTGTGGCGGGATGGGCAACCGCTGCTGATAGAGCGTTTGCAGGTGCAGGCAGGGGATCTGCATGGGATCGCACATCATCCCTGGGTCGGTACGTTGCTGTGTTACCCGGCCAGCGAACACATGCTGGAGGGGACGCGCGAGCGGCTTACGCCACTGGGGGATTATGCCGGGGCAACGCTTAACGACTCGCTGCTGACAATCCGCTTTCTTGCGAACGACAACCTGATTGTTCAGCGCGTTATGCGCAATATCTGGCAATTTCTGCGCCCGCTGCTGACACACAAAGCGCCCATGCTACCGCGAATCTGGCAAACCTAAGAGGCCCATTATGGAACTGACCCCCAGAGAAAAAGACAAGCTGTTGCTGTTTACCGCCGCGCTGGTGGCAGAACGTCGCCTGGCCCGCGGGCTGAAGCTGAATTACCCGGAATCAGTGGCGCTGATTAGCGCTTTCATTATGGAAGGGGCGCGCGACGGGCAAACCGTGGCCGCGCTGATGGAAGACGGGCGTCACGTCCTGCGCCGCGATCAGGTGATGGAAGGCGTACCAGAGATGATCCCGGATATTCAGGTTGAAGCCACGTTTCCGGACGGTTCGAAACTGGTCACCGTCCACAACCCGATCGTCTAAGGAGCGGCAATGATCCCAGGTGAGTATCAGATCTCAGCAGGCAACATTGCGATCAATCAGGGGCGCGAAACCTGCACGATCGTGGTGGAAAATCACGGTGACAGACCCATCCAGGTGGGATCGCACTATCACTTTTACGAGGTGAACCCGGCGCTGCGCTTTGACAGGGCGGCTACGCGGGGCTTCCGTCTGAACATTGCCACAGGTACAGCGGTACGTTTTGAACCGGGGCAAAAGCGCGAAGTCGAACTGGTGCGCGTCGCTGGCGCACAAAGGATGGTGGGTTTTCGCAGTGAAGTGATGGGCGCGCTGGAGGCAGATAATGAGTAACATTTCCCGCCAGGCGTACGCCGACATGTTTGGCCCAACCACCGGCGATAAAGTGCGCCTGGCGGATACTGATCTGTGGATCGAGGTGGAAAAAGACTTCACCACTTACGGCGAAGAGGTCAAATTCGGCGGCGGAAAAGTGATCCGCGACGGTATGGGCCAGGGACAAATGCGCGCCCAGGCGTGTGTGGATCTGGTGATAACCAACGCGCTGATCGTTGATCACTGGGGGATCGTCAAAGCGGATATCGGCATCAAAGACGGCAGGATCTTCGCCATCGGCAAAGCGGGTAATCCCGATATTCAGCCCGACGTCACGATCCCGATAGGCGTAGGAACAGAAGTCATCGCCGGAGAAGGCAAGATCGTCACCGCGGGCGGCGTGGATACGCATATTCACTGGATCTGCCCACAGCAGGCGCAAGAAGCGCTGGTTTCAGGCGTGACGACGATGATCGGTGGTGGTACCGGTCCGGCCGCAGGCACTAACGCCACCACCTGCACACCGGGCCCGTGGTACATCGCCCGCATGCTGCAGGCAGCGGACACGTTGCCGGTTAACATCGGTTTGCTGGGCAAAGGCAATGGTTCAAACCCTGACGCCCTGCGCGAGCAAATCAGCGCCGGCGCCATTGGCCTGAAGATCCACGAAGACTGGGGCGCCACGCCTGCCGCAATCGACTGTGCGCTGACCGTGGCCGACGAGATGGACATCCAGGTGGCGCTGCATAGCGACACGCTCAATGAGTCCGGGTTTGTTGAGGATACGCTGGCGGCGATTGGCAATCGCACCATTCATACCTTCCATACCGAAGGCGCAGGCGGCGGCCATGCGCCGGATATTATCACCGCCTGCGCACATCCAAATATTTTGCCCTCCTCCACCAACCCGACGCTGCCTTATACCGTCAACACCATCGATGAACATCTCGACATGCTGATGGTCTGCCACCATCTCGATCCGGATATCGCTGAAGACGTGGCCTTCGCCGAATCGCGCATTCGCCGGGAAACGATCGCTGCCGAGGATGTGCTGCATGACATTGGCGCGTTTTCCCTGACCTCGTCCGATTCACAGGCGATGGGGCGCGTGGGCGAAGTGATCCTGCGCACCTGGCAGGTGGCGCACCGCATGAAGGTTCAGCGTGGCTCGCTGGCGGAAGAAACGGGCGACAATGACAACCTGCGCGTTAAACGCTACATCGCCAAGTACACCATCAATCCGGCGTTGACCCACGGTATCGCCCACGAAGTCGGCTCCGTTAGGCCTGGCAAACTGGCCGATCTGGTGCTGTGGTCACCGGCCTTTTTTGGCGTAAAACCGGCGACCATCGTGAAGGGCGGGATGATCGCCTGCGCGCCGATGGGCGACATCAACGCCTCAATCCCCACCCCGCAGCCGGTGCATTACCGCATGATGTTCGGCGCGCTTGGCGCAGCGCGGCATCACACCCGGCTGACCTTTATTTCACAGGCTGCCGACGCGCAAAACGTCCCGCAGCAACTTAATTTGCAAAGCGCTATCGCCGTCGTCAAAGGCTGCCGGACGGTAAAAAAGGCTGACATGATCCACAACGGTCTACAGCCCAATATCACCGTCGATGCTCAGACCTACGAGGTACGCATTGATGGTGAACTGATTACCAGCGACCCGGCAGACGTTTTGCCGATGGCGCAACGCTATTTCCTGTTTTAAGGAGTGAGGATGATCTACCTGACCCAACGCCTTGACCACGCCCACCGCGTCACCGCAAGCGTCACGCTACCCATTGATGTTCGAGTAAAAAGCCGCGCCAGAGTGGCGCTGAGCGATGGCCGCGAAGCCGGCTTAATGCTACCGCGCGGTTTACTGTTACGCGGCGGCGATCTGCTGACTACCGACGATGGCCGCGAGGTGATCGAAGTGATCGCCGCGCCGGAGTCGGTTTCCGTCGTGCGCTGCGCCGACCCTTTCCTGCTCGCCAAAGCCTGTTACCACCTTGGTAATCGCCACGTACCGTTGCAGATCCTGCCCGATGAGCTGCGCTACCACCACGATCATGTGCTGGACGATATGCTACGCCAGTTCAACCTCGAGGTGGCGTTTGCCCAGTTGCCGTTTGAGCCGGAAGCGGGTGCCTATGCGAGCGAGTCACACGGGCATCATCACGGCCATGCACACTGATGCATAGCACCCAACAGCTGCGCCTGATGCAGCTCGCCAGCAGCAGTCTCCCGGTAGGATCGTTTACCTGGTCTCAGGGGCTGGAGTGGGCGGTAGAAATCGGCTGGGTGAAAAGCGTCGATGACTTCTCTGACTGGCAAATCCAGCAGATGGAGCACAACTTTTTTACCGTTGACCTACCGTTGCTGGCGAGATTGTATCGCGCCTGTGAGCAGGACGATCTCGCCGCCGCGCGCCGCTGGACCGCTTACCTGCTGGCCTGCCGGGAAACCCGCGAACTGCGGGATGAAGAACGCAGCCGGGGCCTCGCCTTTACGCGGCTGGTCACCGACTGGGAACCAGACTGTTCCCAGGATTGGCGCACGCTCTTTGCCGATAGCCAGCTGTGCGGTATGGCCTGGCTGGGCGTACGCTGGAAAATCCCCCTGACGAATCTGGCGTTAAGCCTCGGCTACAGCTGGATTGAGAGCGCCGTGATGGCAGGCGTCAAACTGGTTCCCTTTGGCCAGCAGGCGGCTCAGCGATTGATTATTTCGCTTAGCGATCGTTATGCGCAAGGTCTGGCACAAGCGCTGGCGTGTCCTGACGCCTGCCTCGGATCCGCAACGCCGTTAGCCGCCATCGCGTCTGCCCGGCATGAAACCCAATATTCCCGCTTATTCCGTTCCTGAGGAGAAAAAATGAGTGATTACAAGCATCCCCTGCGCGTGGGCGTTGGCGGCCCGGTTGGCTCCGGCAAAACGGCGCTGCTGGAAGCGTTATGCAAAGCCATGCGCAGCAGCTATCAACTGGCGGTCGTGACTAACGATATCTACACCAAAGAAGATCAGCGCATTCTCACCGAGGCTGGCGCACTGGAACCGGACAGAATCGTTGGTGTGGAAACTGGCGGTTGTCCGCATACCGCCATCCGCGAAGATGCGTCGATGAATCTGGCCGCTGTAGAAGGGCTGAGCGAGAAATTCGGCAACCTGGATCTGATTTTTGTGGAAAGCGGCGGCGATAACCTGAGCGCCACCTTTAGCCCTGAATTAGCGGATCTGACGATCTATGTGATCGACGTTGCCGAAGGCGAGAAGATCCCGCGTAAAGGCGGGCCAGGGATCACCAAATCCGATTTTCTGGTGATCAACAAAACCGATCTGGCCCCTTACGTGGGCGCTTCGCTGGAGGTGATGGAACGCGATACCCTGCGCATGCGCGGCGAGCGTCCGTGGACGTTTACTAACCTGAAAGCGGGCGACGGTCTGGCGACGATTATTGCGTTTCTGGAAGAGAAAGGAATGTTGCGGGTGTAGCGTGGTTTATCGCCGGGAGGCGGCTTCGCCTGACCCGGCCTACGGTTTTGTTGGCCCGGTAAGTAAAGCCACCACCGGGCAAAAAACTCACGCCGCCGGTAATTCCGCCAGCGGCCAGCGTGGACGTACGGTCACGCCAAGATCCGCCGTTGCGCCCGCTTTAAAACGCACCATACCCGCGTAGGCGATCATCGCCCCGTTGTCGGTACAAAATTCCGGGCGTGCATAGAACACTTCGCCGCGGCGTTTTTGCATCATTTCGGCAAGCTTCGCGCGCAGCGTGCGGTTAGCGCTCACGCCCCCCGCCATCACCAGACGTTTAAAACCGGTGTGATCCAGCGCGCGTTTGCACTTGATCATCAGCGTATCAACCACCGCATCTTCAAACGCTCGGGCAATATCTGCACGCGTCTGATCGTCATTTTCGTTATTACGAATCGTATTCGCGGCGAAGGTTTTCAGGCCGGAGAAGCTGAAATCCAGTCCCGGACGGTCGGTCATCGGACGCGGGAAGACAAAGCGTTTTTCCACACCCTGTGACGCCAGCTTAGACAGCATTGGGCCGCCAGGATAATCCAGCCCCAGCAGCTTGGCGGTTTTGTCGAACGCTTCACCTGCCGCATCATCAATCGATTCGCCCAGTAATTCATACTGACCGATACCGGTGACGCTGATCAATTGTGTGTGCCCGCCGGAAACCAGCAGCGCGACGAACGGAAAAGCAGGAGGATTCTCTTCCAGCATCGGCGCCAGCAGATGCCCTTCCATATGGTGCACAGGAATTGCCGGCACGTCCCAGGCGAACGCCAGTGAACGTCCTACGGTTGCACCGACCAGCAGCGCGCCAACCAGACCCGGACCTGCAGTGTACGCCACCGCATCGATCTCTTTCGCCGTCAGTCCCGCTTCTTTCAGCGCGGCCTGAATCAACGGTACGGTTTTACGTACGTGATCGCGCGAGGCCAGTTCTGGCACTACGCCGCCGTAGTCAGCGTGTAATTTCACCTGACTATACAATTGGTTGGCTAAAAGACCTTTTTCATCGTCGTAAATGGCGATGCCGGTTTCATCGCAGGATGTTTCAATACCCAGTACACGCATGACTTGTTTTACCTCGCTCTATTACCGCGCAGTGTAGGACCAATGCGGGTTGATGTAAAACTTTGTTCGCCCCAGGCGAATGCCTCGTGTATACTCCTTGTCCTTATAAAAGTCCCTTTCAAAATCGCGTGGGTGCTTTACAAAGCAGCAGCAATTGCAGTAAAATTCCGCACCATTTTGAAATAAGCTGGCGTTGATGCCAGCGGCAAACCGAATTTATTAAAGGTGAGAGTTACATGCCGGTAATTAAAGTACGTGAAAACGAGCCGTTCGACGTAGCACTGCGTCGCTTCAAGCGTTCATGCGAAAAAGCAGGTGTTCTGGCGGAAGTTCGTCGTCGTGAGTTCTATGAAAAACCGACTACCGAACGTAAGCGCGCTAAAGCTTCTGCTGTGAAACGTCACGCGAAGAAACTGGCTCGCGAAAACGCACGCCGTACTCGTCTGTACTAATCCATTGAGAGCTAAGGCTCTCAATTCAGACTGAGTTGTAGTTGTAAGGCCGTGCTTCCGGAAGGAATGCGCGGCTTATTTTCGTTTATACACGTCATCATTCAAGCTGCCTCAGTGTTGGCTGCAGTCGCTCACCCCAGTCACGTACTTGCTGTACGCTCCTGAGGATTCGCTTCCTTGCCGCCTTGATGCATCCTGAATGATTTTGTGTATATGAGTCATCAAAAAACAGGGGCTTATGGCTGGACGAATTCCTCGCGTTTTTATTAATGACCTGCTGGCAAGAACCGACATCGTCGATCTCATCGACGCGCGGGTAAAGCTGAAAAAGCAGGGCAAAAATTATCACGCGTGCTGTCCGTTCCATAACGAAAAAACCCCCTCTTTCACCGTAAACGGTGAAAAACAGTTTTATCACTGCTTTGGGTGTGGCGCGCATGGCAACGCCGTCGACTTTCTCATGAACTACGACAAGCTCGAGTTTGTGGAAACCGTCGAAGAACTGGCCGCAATGCACAACCTTGAAGTGCCCTATGAAGCAGGCAGTGGCCCCAGTCAGATAGAGCGCCATCAACGGCAAAGCCTTTATCAATTGATGGACGGCCTGAACACTTTTTATCAACAGTCTTTGATGCAGCCCGCCGCTACCCCTGCGCGCCAGTACCTGGAAAAGCGAGGATTAAGTAGCGACGTTATCACCCGTTTTGCTATTGGTTTTGCGCCCCCCGGCTGGGACAACGTCCTGAAACGGTTTGGCGGCAATGCTGAGAATCGCAAATCGTTGGTCGATGCGGGGATGTTGGTCACCAACGATCAGGGACGTAGTTACGATCGCTTTCGCGAACGGGTGATGTTCCCCATCCGCGACAAACGTGGTCGGGTCATTGGTTTTGGTGGACGCGTGCTGGGCGATGCCCTGCCGAAGTATCTGAACTCCCCGGAAACCGATATTTTCCATAAAGGTCGCCAGCTGTATGGCCTTTATGAAGCCCAGCAGGATAACGCCGATCCGCAGCGCCTGTTAGTGGTGGAAGGCTATATGGATGTGGTAGCGCTGGCGCAATACGGCATTAACTACGCCGTGGCATCTCTTGGGACGTCAACCACCGCCGATCACATCCAGCTGTTGTTTCGCGCGACGAACAACGTGATTTGCTGCTACGACGGCGACCGCGCCGGACGCGATGCAGCATGGCGCGCGCTGGAAACCGCACTGCCCTATATGACAGACGGCCGCCAGCTACGCTTTATGTTTTTACCTGATGGCGAAGACCCCGATACGTTAGTGCGTAAAGAAGGGAAAGAGGCCTTCGAAGCCCGGATGGAGCAGGCGTTGCCGCTCTCCGCGTTTTTATTTAATAGCCTGTTGCCACAGGTGGATTTGAGTACCCCGGACGGACGCGCACAGCTCAGCACGCTGGCGCTGCCGCTGATCACTCAGGTGCCGGGCGAAACGTTGCGCATTTACCTGCGACAGGAGTTGGGAAACAAGCTCGGCATTCTGGATGACAGTCAGCTTGAACGTTTAATGCCAAAACTGGCAGAAAATGGCGCTTCCCGCCCTGTTCCACAGCTAAAACGTACGACCATGCGTATACTTATAGGGTTGCTGGTGCAGAATCCGGACCTTGCTCCACTGGTTCCGCCGTTAGGCGCACTGGACAGTAATAAACTGCCTGGACTTGGCTTATTCAGAGAACTGGTCAACACTTGTCTGGCTCAGCCAGGCCTGACCACCGGCCAACTGTTAGAGCACTATCGTGGCACAAATGATGCTGCAACCCTTGAAAAACTGTCGATGTGGGACGATATAGCAGATAAAGATATCGCAGAAAAAACCTTCACCGACTCACTCAACCATATGTTTGATTCGATGCTTGAACTGCGCCAGGAAGAGTTGATAGCTCGTGAGCGCACACACGGTTTAAGCAGCGAAGAACGCCGGGAACTCTGGACGCTGAACCAGGAACTGGCCAAGAAATAGCTGAAAGACAAAAGTATTTAACGGCTTAACTGCCGAATATCGATCGGGAAGCCCCCGACAGCCGCACGGAGAGGCAGCGGCAAAATATAAGTATGCCCTCGTTTTGCCGTTGGCGGTTTTACCGCCCAACACCAATCAAACGAATTAAGTGTGGATACCGTCTTATGGAGCAAAACCCGCAGTCACAGCTGAAGCTTCTTGTCCAACGTGGTAAGGAGCAAGGCTATCTGACCTATGCCGAGGTCAATGACCATCTGCCGGAAGATATCGTCGATTCAGATCAAATCGAAGACATCATCCAAATGATCAATGACATGGGTATTCAGGTGATGGAAGAAGCACCTGATGCCGATGATCTGCTGCTTGCTGAAACCTCCAACAGCACCGATGAAGACGCGGAAGAAGCGGCTGCCCAGGTTCTGTCCAGCGTTGAGTCCGAAATCGGCCGTACAACTGACCCGGTCCGCATGTACATGCGTGAAATGGGTACCGTTGAACTGTTAACCCGTGAAGGCGAAATCGACATCGCTAAGCGCATCGAAGACGGGATTAACCAGGTTCAATGCTCCGTTGCTGAATACCCGGAAGCCATCACCTATCTGCTTGAGCAATACGATCGCGTAGAAGCTGAAGAAGCGCGTCTGTCCGATCTCATCACCGGCTTTGTCGATCCTAACGCGGAAGAAGACATGGCGCCAACGGCGACCCACGTTGGTTCTGAACTCTCTCAAGAAGAGATGGATGAAGATGAAGACGAAGATGAAGAAGATGACGACGACAGCAGCGATGACGACAACAGCATCGACCCTGAATTAGCGCGTGAAAAATTCGCTGAGCTGCGTACCCAGTACGAAATCACCCGCGACACGATCAAGGCCAAAGGCCGCAGCCATGCTGCCGCACAGGAAGAAATTCAGAAGCTGTCTGAAGTGTTCAAACAGTTCCGCCTGGTGCCGAAGCAGTTCGACTACCTGGTAAACAGCATGCGCGTCATGATGGACCGCGTGCGTACTCAGGAACGTCTGATCATGAAGCTCTGCGTTGAGCAGTGCAAAATGCCGAAGAAAAACTTCATCACTCTGTTCACTGGCAATGAAACCAGCGAAACGTGGTTCAACGCGGCAATCGCGATGAACAAACCGTGGTCTGAAAAACTGCACGACGTGGCAGATGACGTTCACCGCGGCCTGCAGAAACTGCAGCAGATTGAAGAAGAAACCGGCCTGACCATCGAGCAGGTTAAAGATATCAACCGTCGCATGTCCATCGGTGAGGCGAAAGCCCGTCGCGCGAAAAAAGAGATGGTTGAAGCGAACTTACGTCTGGTTATCTCTATCGCCAAGAAATACACCAACCGTGGTCTGCAGTTCCTGGATCTGATTCAGGAAGGCAACATCGGTCTGATGAAAGCGGTTGATAAGTTTGAATACCGTCGTGGTTACAAGTTCTCCACCTACGCAACCTGGTGGATCCGGCAGGCAATTACCCGCTCTATTGCGGATCAGGCGCGTACCATCCGTATTCCGGTGCATATGATTGAGACCATTAACAAGCTCAACCGTATTTCCCGTCAGATGCTGCAAGAGATGGGCCGTGAGCCGACGCCGGAAGAGCTGGCTGAACGTATGCTGATGCCGGAAGACAAGATCCGTAAAGTGCTGAAGATCGCCAAAGAGCCTATCTCCATGGAAACGCCGATCGGCGACGATGAAGATTCGCATCTGGGTGATTTCATCGAGGACACCACCCTCGAGCTGCCGCTGGACTCTGCCACTACCGAGAGCCTGCGTGCCGCAACGCACGACGTTCTGGCTGGCCTGACCGCTCGTGAAGCGAAAGTTCTGCGTATGCGTTTCGGTATCGATATGAACACCGACCACACGCTGGAAGAAGTAGGTAAACAGTTCGACGTTACCCGCGAACGTATCCGTCAGATCGAAGCGAAGGCGCTGCGTAAACTGCGCCACCCGAGCCGTTCTGAAGTGCTGCGTAGCTTCCTCGACGATTAATCTCGCCGTATAAGTTCAAACGCCACCGCAAGGTGGCGTTTTTATTTACATCCCGCGCATGACCAGCGCGTCATCCAACTCGCGATACGCCTCCACCAGCTTATCCAGTGTAATCCGGCTCAATCCGCTGGGATTTGGCAATACCCAAATCTGCGTCGCGCCAATGGTCAGCGTCTGCTTTCCCCACTGCGCTCCACGCTGACTGAAGCCTTGCTCGAACGCCTGCTTACCAAGGATCGCCAGCGCGGCAGGCTGATAGTCATCAATCTTTTCGATAAGCTTACGGCCACCGCTACGCATCTCCTGTAGCTTCACTTCATTAGCCTGCACCGTCGGTCTGTCGACAAACTTGGTCACGCCACAGCGGAAGTCCAGCAGGTGTTGCGCCTCTTCTGGTTTGAGCTGGCGATCGGTAAATCCCGCCTGATGGATGACCTTCCAGAAGCGATTGGCGGGGTGCGCAAAGGGGAACCCTGTACCTGCGGAAGATAGCCCCGGATTGATGCCGCAAAACACCACCCGCAGCCCTGGTGCCAGTATGTCCTTAACCATAATTACTCCGAACAATACATCAGAGTAACAGTATAACGGACTGATAATACATTGTTTATAAAATCAGCATCCGTACGCTTATGTCTGGATTGCGACGCGGAGTTACTTTATAATCCACCGCCACGGCCCCTTAGCTCAGTGGTTAGAGCAGGCGACTCATAATCGCTTGGTCGCTGGTTCAAGTCCAGCAGGGGCCACCAAATTTTGTTATTAAAATCATATAATTAAGCCACTCTAATGAGTGGCTTTTTTGTTTGCACATTTTAGAGGGGCGATGAAATGGCGGTGGAAACAGTAGTGCAATGTGATTGGCTCACTCTTTTAACAACCGAAACACTAATCCCTGCATCCGCTTTTGTTGCAATTTGTCTTTTCATAGTAAGAGAGCTGCTAGATTGTTACCGTAAGTCAAAATCCAAAAAAAATGAGATTCGAGCTCTAAAGAAGATATTTGCCCGAGAGTGTCAGCTAGCGTGGAGTACAAGCGGTAAAATTAAGGGCTTATGCGAAAGGTTCGCCCCTTACGAAGAAAAACCTATGCACGAATGTCCACTTGGCTTCAGTATCATAAAAACTACAGCAGGCAAAACACGTTGGCTCGTCACTGAAAATGAAAAACCAGTTTCAGGTGGCGAACTCAGTAAGCCCTCAGCAGCAGCTTTCACAAAGTATTTATACGATATATCTAAACTTGACCCTGTCTTTTATGATAAAGCGAATTTAGCTTACACGGCAGTAATCGAGTTAAAACATTTTTATGACTCATTAGTGGATAATGAAGATACATCTAAACTATTGGAACTAAGTAGCGTCATGTATGGTTTTTCAGGATATGCCCTTGGAGAGATGGAATGGATCGAACGAGAAATTAAGAGTCTTTATCTGTACTGTACTGGTGAGGAGTTGACGGAAGGGCTTTTAAGATAGAACCCGCATATAGCGGGTCCATTTTACAACCAAGGTAAAGAGTTTTGCCCACTTGATGACGGGTGCGGCGGCGCAGGAATGACAATACCGGGAGTAACGATATAACGCTCGACCGATTCCATCGTCACAAATGTACAACTACAGTTTATGTTTGTGCATTGGTGATAGCGTTCTTTCGTATTTTCACTTAAATAGCGACTGGTGCGCGCATGTGCTGCGTGCTGGCACTTAGGACAATGGAACATGACGCCTCATTCATTCACTAATAGTGAATGAATGACACTAAGTTATTCACTATTTGGAAATAACTTTATTCTCTCCATACTCCACACCTGAAAGCATCACCTCAAGCTCTACAGCCGTCGTGAAGCCGTTCCCGCCGAGGCTATGGGTCACTTTGCTGATTATCCATGACTGGTCATCTATGACGCTCTTAAAGCCCGAGACCCTGACCGGCATTTCGGGATAAATATCTTCCCGACCAGTTGCCAGCATGATTGAGAACTCCGCAACGCCACGCTGTAATTTATCCCACTTCGCCTGAGCCGCGCGCATCGCTTGCGCCTTTGTCGCGTAAATGGTCGTCAGTGCGAAAACGTTGTCAGCCTCACCAGCCATATATTCACCCTCGCGGGCTTCCTGTTCTTTCTTCTTTTTCGCTGCGGTTTTACTGCTCACGACTTTTGCTTTCGGGTGCTGTAGCGCCCGGAGGTGTTGCTCTTTGGGCTTGCGCTTCAGCTTCACCGCTTGCTTTTGCTTCGCCGGTTTTGGGTCTTTGGTGTGCAGCCATTTAGCTGTTACGCCGGTGTAAGCGCCACGGTCAGCAATAGCAAACTGCTGCCGGTCGCCGTCACTGCGCTGGATAGTAATCTGAGGGATAGCTTTTCCGCTGGCCGTCGTACCACTTCCCGCTTTGAGCATCAACAATTTACCCGCTTTGACCGATACCGCACCGCCGTTGCGTTCCGCGAGGCGAGTCAGGAAAACAACGTCGGATTCCTGCGACTGGTCGATATGCGGAATTTTTATCCCGGCAAGAGAATCCGCGACACTGGCCGTTAATTTATTCCGGGCGGCTATCGCGCTGACAATAGCGCCGAGTGTGGTGTCGTGCCATGATTCCTCGCGGCGTGAATTGAGCGTTCCGCGAAAATCAGCGCTACGGGCGCGAATGGTCACCGTATCTGGTGCCCCCCGGTGCTCCACCTCATCGACGGTAAATCTCCCCTTATCAACGAGCGCGAAACCTTTCCATCCGAGGTACAGTGACAGCACCGCGCCGCGAATAGGCAGCGTGACAAGTCCGTCAGAATCATCGAGCTCAATGTCGAGCTGGTCAGCTTCAAAGCCCCGGTTATCCGTCATCGAGAGATTAATCAGCCGGTCGCTGATATTACCGGTGATATCTTTGCTTTCCAGTGTCAGCATAAAATCGGGCGTCAGTGTGACACCCGCGCCGGTGATAATATCCAGCATGATTAAGCCCCCATCTTAGACAGCAGATCACCCGCTTTACCGACCAGACTTTCGGCCTGTTTCCCGATATCGCCATAGACCGCCGCGAGCGATTCATCGACACGGGTCAATGACAGAGTGAAGCTGATTTTACGGGGCGACCTATCCTCAAAAAATACCGTACCGGTCTCCGAGACATTGCTGACAATAAACATCCCGTAAATCCAGCCTGAGCCAGAAATAAGCGGCCATGCACGACCCTGCTCGGCCATCGCATAAAGCGTCAGCATCGAAAACTTGCCGCCGGTCAGCTCAGGATACAGGTCACCACTCAGGGTGATTTTGTCTTCTCCCTCGCCGAGATACTGAAAGGCGTCACGCTTCCCGACGCGGGAGTTTGACGCCCAGCTATAATCCGCGCTGCGCTGCATACTCTGATAGGGCAGCGTCTGACGCATAAAAACAAACATACCTAATCAGAGTCTGATTCCATCACCGCCGCCACCGGGGGAATTGCCGATTTATCAGCAGGTGTGATAACCAGCCGTTCGACGTTGAAGTTTGCGCCGATGACGTCAAGGTCGTTGCCCTCTGCGTACGCCAGCGTGACCGCCTTTGCCGCATTATTTACACGCTGACGCCAGATAACCTCCCGATAGGGGTTTTCTTCCAGGTACTTCACCACCGGCTCAGACTCGAGGGCGAGCGTCCGGGCAATGGCATCCTGTTGGTCTTCAGGATAAAGAGATACAAATGTCGCCTTACGCTCAGCAAGGATGGTTTCAAAATCCAGCGTTTCCACAACGTCAGGCGCTGGAAGCTGGCTCAGGTCGATGGTTGCCATAAATTCAACTCACAGGAATCGTTAGAGAAAGGGGCTGGCCGGTATCTTTTGTCTCGCCATGCAGCTCGACAATCATCTGACCATTAAACTGACGTTCTACCGTCAGCGAGCTGATGCTGATGCGCGGCTCCCACTTGAGCAGCGCCATATAACAGGCGCACATAATTTGCAGCCTCAGCGCGTCGGTCTGTGGCATATCAATCAGGGAGAACAACAGCGAGCCATAATCGCGGCGCATCACGCGAGAGCCGACCGGCCTTCGCAAAATATCGCCACAGCTCTGACGGATATGGTCGGCGTCAGTGATGGTGCGCCCGGTCTCGCGATTCATGCCGATATATCGGGTCGTCATTTCGTGCCCTCCGTCCAGTCATCACCGCGCTTAATACCACCGTGGCCGTGGTCATCCACCACCACGCCATTTGAGGAGAGCTTGCCGCCGGTGTGCTTGATATCGCCGCTCATCTTCCCGCCTTTAGTGACCTCGAGTGTGGCGGTCGTCAGTTTGTTGGTGCAGACGACTTCCGGGGTGTCGAGGGTAATGCGGGTCTCGGCTTTCACCGTCACCAGCGGTACCGTCGCGGTGATGGAATCCGACGCCGTAACGTCTGCGGTTTTAATGCCGCTCACAGTCAGCGCGCCGGTCTCCGGTTCGTACTCTATAACAGCCCCGTCAGGAAAGGTGATGTGAAAAGCATCAGCCGACGCCGACGGCGCGGGGTGGTCATCAGAGAAAATACCGGGCAGCACAAAAGCGGTGTCGAGCTCACCACCGACGGCCAGCAGTAAAACCTGCTCACCCACAGACGGAGCCCACCAGACACGTGAGCGACCGGCGCGCGTGGTCAGCCACTGAAGCCAGTCGGTAACAATGCCACCAGTCTGCACACTACAACGCCCGTCATTGAGGTCAACTTCGACAATGACGCCGGTACGAATCAAATTACGCAAGATTCTTTCGATATTGCTAAGTCTGTTTAATGTGCTCATGCCTTCAATATAGATGTCATTTTCGACATAACCAATTGACAACAGTTTGCAGGTAGATGACACTACAAAGAAAACAGTAAAACTTAATTATGATAAACAACCTTTCTATTTTCTGGAATTTCATTCAAAGACGTTACACCGACACATTTGAGTGGCGCCAAAAGATAAAAAAAAGTCTCACCAATGAAATTCAAAAGTCCTTGAGCACAATTCGCGACATGGATTACATTACTGCTGTATTCATTAGCTTTGTTATTATTGTATATGTATTTTCCGAAATTAACTCCGTGTACGACAGTGGGTTCTTAAACTCTCTACTTGGAAATTTAAATGCTTCCATATGGGAATTTCTGGTTCTTGGCGTTATATTATTTTTCTTCGAAAAGAGAAGACAGAACGAAAGTAGCATATCCGACCTTCTAAGCGACCTTGAGAATTACGGCACCGCTTCTGAATTAGCCTTAGATATACAAAGATTAAAAATAATAAAGGAATTAAACAGGCGAGGATGTTTTGACATCAAAGTTCAAGGTATAAAACTTCAGAACATGAGCGCAGTGAAGGGTTTGAAATTCATTGACGCTCAAATAGCTGAATTAAGCTTTCATAGTTCAACCTTAAATAACTGTGAATTTATTAATTGTGACATAAGAAATTTATGCCTAGTAAATTCCAAATTGAAAAATGTAAAATTCACAAATTGCAAAATGAAGAATAGCGACTTCAAAGAAGGAAAGTTTAGCGGACTTACTATTGAAGATTGTACTCTCGACGGTACTGACATGTCAGATGCTGATTTGCAAAGCTGCTTATTAGCTGGAAATAAATTTAACGGCGCTAATTTTTCCAGAGCTAATCTGAAAATGACAAATTTAACAAAATCAACTAACCTTAATGCTCAGCAACTCGCGACCGCCGGGAATCTAGATTATATAAAATGCGACCAACACATACTTAGAGAATTAACTCAATTACGAGACGATATAAAAATGGCCAAAGGAACACGGCGTTAGGGGAATCGAACCCCTACGAAGCCAGGCTATAGCCCAACAACGGAACCATCCCACCCACATATAAAACTATCACTTGAAATAGCTATTGTCAATTAAAATAGATACAACAAGCTCTTCTATCTCATTGATTTCACGCGCGTTAAACCCCATAAGTGGCCGTGAATCATATTTCACCAATTGACTGTTTCGTCCTGGTTTATCTTTGAGACCATACTGATGCACATTCGCCATCCGTTGTACTTTGCCGGTAAATTCCACGACCGCAGCGTCATTCCCCGCTGAGGCTTTCATAAAACGACTGGTGCGGAGTTTGGCGAACATTTCCCGCTTAACCCGGCCTTTTTTGGTTTTTACCGGCTGGCGCTTTCTGGCGGCGTAAGGTGTCCCGTCCGGGGTTTTCTGCGTTTTAATCCGGCGCTGTTGACGAGCTCGCAGGGTCTTCGCGATATCTGCGGCCATTCTGCGACGGGCAGCAGGTGACAGCGCCGCTATCAGCCCCGCGAGCTTATCGTCAAAGGGTTTAAAGTCATTCATGCAATCGACTCACGAGCTCACCGTTAACATACAGCTCAACCGGTCGGGTACGCGAGTAAAAACTGTGTGACCGACTGGCGCGAGCAGAAGCGCCGCACGCGCGAATTTCTTAAGGGGCTGGATTTCGAAGACGAAGAAGGCAACCGCATTAGCCTGATTGAAAAATACGACGGCTCGGTCGCTAATCCAGCAATACGCCGCTGTGAGCTGATGGCTCGCATTCGTGGGTTTGAAAATATCTGTAATGAGCTCGGTTATGTCGGGATACTTACAAAAACCGCACCGTTCCAATTAGCAAAGAGCTCTATGAGTTTCTGCCTGATGATAAAAAAGGCCGGTTGTTTAGTGATTGTTATGGCGCGTTCCGATCTGCGCTGGAAAGAACAGGCATCGAACTTCCCGCAGGACAACTAACCCACGTTTTGCGCCACACCTTCGCCAGCCACTTTATGATGAATGGCGGAAATATTCTGGTTTTGTAGCGCGTACTAGGCCATACCGACATAAAAATGACAATGCGGTATGCACACTTTTCTCCAGATCATTTAGAAGATGCAGTAAAATTTAATCCGCTTAACGTGTTATGTTTAAATTCTAACATCATTTGAAACTAAATTATTTGAAAGCTAATAGATAGAGTATAAAATCGATAAGCAGCACCCGCTGCTTATCGATTTTTATTTATTCATAATCATTGTAATCTAATTCTAGATATCCAAAATGAATTGTATCCAATTTATCAATAACCTCAACATTATCTATTTCAAGGCAATCAATATTTTCTTTAGCTTCCTCAAGATCACCTTCAAAGGTAATGAGGACTCTACACTCAAAATTCTCGTCCACTTCTTTTGTAACACAACCTAAGTATACTTGATCATGATCAATCGAATCATATTGATAAAGTGAAAACGTTCCTTCTGCATTCAGCTCAACATTAATTAAAGCCTCTACAACTATAGATGATTCAGCTTTCTCGATTAGTTTTAATTTATCATCAATTGTTGTGAAATCTATAAATGTTACATCAACACCATCAGGTTCCCAATTGAAAGGGGAATCGCCATCTTGATTGACATAGTATCCAGTAAAAATACGCTCCAACTCATTTCTTAATTGTAAACCAAACTTATTAGCCTTTAAAAATTGAAATGCAGATTCTAACTTTGACACCATCAAAAATGGAGCATCTTTATTATTAAAGTAGTTTAAGGCATCGCCAAGATTTTCATTATAATCAATACGTTCAGAACCTTCACAATAACCTTTCCAATCCCCATCCTTTGCTACAGCATAAATAACCTCACTATTTTTTTTTGCCCAATGCTCTAATGCAAGCAAAGCTATAGCATCTGGAAATTCATTCTTCTTTTTTCCAGTAACAGCGAATGGTGGTTTGTTATTAAAGTAATTATCCCTTAATTCTGCTACGCCTACATATTCAGCAGAATCTAGAATAATAGCTCCTGTCTGCTCCAAAAATGCGTTGACTCTTGAAGTCGCCAGTTCATTTATCTCTGGACTATCAATTAATTGCTGTTTTGCTTCAGTCAATAAACTACCTTCAAAAAATAGATGCTCATTTGCCTCCTCAAGTGCTTTTTGCAGCAATGTTTTGCTACTAATAATTTTTTCAGATAAATGTTTTGTAAGTTCATTAACAACGATATCAGTCAAAACAAATTTCGTCGGCGAACCATTAAACTGTTTTAATTTACCAAGCAGACCTTTCTCTAATTTTAATGCATTGCCGTCAAAGATTGAGGTATCTAAAGTTATTGCTGTATAATTCTTCTCATTCATTGTAACGCTCACTATCTATGATGTATTGATTCACTCTAATTTTATCATTGACTTAGTTAATGATAAGCAACAAAAACGTGATAACTGTCACATCAGTCATCAAAGCACAACTTCCTCAGATTCGATGTTTTAAACAAATGGCGATAAAATGGCGGTAGAAATGGCGAATATAGGGTATATCATTGGCAAACAGATGCAAACTATGTCAATGATAAATAACGCAAACTATTGATTTTCGGTTGTTCTGGTAGGAACTCATAATCGCTTGGTCGCTGGTTCAAGTCCAGCAGGGGCCACCAGATACAGCAAGGGCTGGAGAGAAATCTCCAGCCCTTTTGCTTTTCATGGGGATACTCCGGGGATACTTTCAAACGGGAAACATAGTGTTTTATGGTTAAACAATAACCAGATAGAAAGTGTTTAGCCAAAATATCCGTAATAGACCCGGTAAACAGCCATGAAGATGTCACGGATATCCCGGCCATCAACCAAAAAATAAGAGCTGTTCAGTAAATCTCCGCACTTCATCAGGCCAACTGGGGAACCGATAATTTCAACCGTCTCATGCTCCCGGTTCCTTTTCGGATCGCACGAGTAATGTTTGGTGTGATTGCACAACGACCGAACCACCTGGTATTCAGGTAGCTCCTGCAGTGCTTTATCAAGCGCTTCCTCCCTGCTTAGTTCATCGCAGGGCTTCCCGTCATAATCACTTTCCTTGCCCTGAAAAATCCATTCTCGAAGGTGGTACATGGGAAACAGCGTATCTATCAGCCCCTCCTCGGTCGGGTGCTTATAAAAATTCACCCACTTGATTTTGAGATGCTCGAACATCGACCCTGCATCACCCTTGTTGAATAAACCTGCCATAACGTTACTTCGCCTCCTGCAAAAAATTACCGCGATATTACAGCAAATCCATCTGCCCGGTGGCGCGAGGATCGTATTCTTCAACCAGAATGCTGAGTTCGCGCCGGAACCACCGGGAAACCAGCTGCCGATGACAGAACTCACCGGGTTTCTCCCAACACAGCAGTACCGGCTCATGTCCGCCAGCCAGGGCGTGAAGCTCATTCCATAAATCTCGATGATCTGAATCAGGGTATGGCAAATAACGCAGGTTGCATATGTCGCTAGTGCGCCAGTCGATGACAACTGAAATATCCCACCAAATCAGCACCCCATCAGACTGGGTCTGTTGGATACGTTCGCGCAGCTTGCGCTGTTCATCGCGGTCATAGACGGGCTGCAGGTACCCTGCACTTTTGAGCCGCCTGTGATTGGGCTTGCATCAAATCTATATTCGTTTTTTCAAACGCGCCATAACTGTAACCAATTCTAATTATTCCATCGTCTTTACTCCCTCCTACGGGAGTCATTTGTTTATGAACGGTACAGCCAATAACCCCCTCCCAAAAGCAAAATGCTATTTTTTCATGTTAAATCCTTTTCATTAGTTTTTTAACTTGCCCCCGTCATGTACGGAAACATACCTGCGCCCTTTTATTTTCGGAATTAGTTTAGGCTATCTCCTCGCGATTGATTCCGCCTGCTCTCAGCGCCAAACGCACTTGCCTTACACACCGCGTCACGCTTTCTGCGGCACTAAATGATTAACCTCCCTAATTAATTGGGTATCTATTAGCAACTCCTTTTAACTGGAATGGATAACAATCATGGGATGGGACACAAGAAGCGCCGGAAACTGGGCGAAAAATCATGCCGAACCGGGACCCACGAGTAACTGTGCATTGTATGTACGCAAGGCCATAAAGGCAGGGGGCGTGATCGTAACAAATACGCAAAACGCCAAAGATTACGGTCCAATGCTGGAGGCTGCGGGGTTTAGAAAAATATCTGCAACGCAACCCCCCAGAACTGGCGACGTGGTAGTGATTCAGCCTTACACTGGAGGACACGCCGCCGGTCACATGGCTATTTACGACGGCCAGGATTGGTATTCGGACTTTAAACAGCGGGATTTTTGGGGCGGCCCTGGCTACCGTTCATCAAAACCAGCGTATCAAATGTACAGGAAGGATTGATGAGAGCCCTTTATGTTGTTCTCATGATATTTGCAATTACCGCGTGCAGCTCAGGACGCGATAACGCAGAAAGGCGCGTTTTAGATTTCTACACTTACTATCTAAACGTGTTTGCAAATAGTGAAGGGAAAATAAAGCCTGCGCCTGAAAAGATGAATGAATATATTTCGAAGGATACACTAACCCAACTAAATACTATCTCTCATATTTATGAGCAGGAAATTATCGATACCGATTACTATACATATGCGCAAGATTACTCAGCAGATTGGATCCCCTTATTGAAAGTTGGAAAAGCGAAAAACTCTTTTGGTGGTAAATACGTTGATGTTTGGCTTGGTCGGCAAAATAATCAGACATATCAAATTGGAATTTACTTAAAAAGAGAGATGGGCAAGTGGAAAATATACAGAGTGACGAATGTAACCGCTGGTTATGAACATTACATATTTGATAAGCAAGCTATTGCAAAAGCTAAGGAAGGTGCGAATAAGCAGGTCATTTCTTCCCAAGCTGACTCGCTGATTAAAATTTCGCGGATCTGGGCCGATTTTTTTCCCGCAAACACATCGAATCAGCCTATTTAGGCTATTTTTTCCACCATTTCTGGCGTTATTTCCGGTTTTTACTGAGATCTCTCCCACTGACGTATCATTTGGTCCACCCGAAACAGGTTGGCCAGGGTGAATAACATCGCCAGTTGGTTATCGTTTTTCAGCAGCCCCTTGTATCTGGCTTTCACGAAGCCGAACTGCCGCTTGATGATGCGAAACGGGTGCTCCACCCTGGCACGGATGCTGGCTTTCATGTATTCGATGTTGATGGCCGTTTTGTTCTTGCGCGGATGCTGCTTCAAGGTTTTTACCTTGCCGGGACGCTCGGCGATCAGCCAGTCCACATCCACCTCGGCCAGCTCCTCGCGCTGTGGCGCTCCTTGGTAGCCGGCATCGGCTGAGACAAATTGCTCCTCTCCATGAAGCAG
>NZ_VDAY01000122.1:0-205 GCF_019584005.1 Citrobacter sp. EC_71 | reverse complement strand
GATAACCAGACCCGCGACACCACGCCGGGCTTTGCCATCACCACGGATAAAGACGCCGTGAGCATGATGGTGAGCATTGACGGCGGCACCCCGGTGGCGGCGACGAAGGACGCGGCCGGACAGTGGCATATCACATCCGGCGGGCTGGCCGACGGCGACCACAGCATTGTGGCGACGGTGACCGATATTGCCGGCAATACAGCGA
>NZ_VDAY01000121.1:0-225 GCF_019584005.1 Citrobacter sp. EC_71 | reverse complement strand
TGCCGGGACGCTCGGCGATCAGCCAGTCCACATCCACCTCGGCCAGCTCCTCGCGCTGTGGCGCTCCTTGGTAGCCGGCATCGGCTGAGACAAATTGCTCCTCTCCATGAAGCAGATTACCCAGCTGATTGAGGTCATGCTCGTTGGCCGCGGTGGTGACTAGGCTGTGGGTCAGGCCACTCTTGGCATCGACACCAATGTGGGCCTTCATGCCAAAGTGCCACT
>NZ_VDAY01000120.1:0-228 GCF_019584005.1 Citrobacter sp. EC_71 | reverse complement strand
TACAGAGCATCTTCCATCGCGCCATCGCTCAGGTTGTACCAATGCTGCATGCAGTGAATGCGTAGCATGGTTTCCAGCGGATAAGGTCGCCGGCCATTACCAGCCTTGGGGTAAAACGGCTCGATGACTTCCACCATGTTTTGCCATGGCAGAATCTGCTCCATGCGGGACAAGAAAATCTCTTTTCTGGTCTGACGGCGCTTACTGCTGAATTCACTGTCGGCGAAG